>CP046178.1:1682511-2005014 GCA_014075255.1 Gammaproteobacteria bacterium | reverse complement strand
TCACATGTGTTTGGTGATCAACTGCCACCCGCCGCGACCACGCAACGGCCAGACCTTGCGGGCCGCAGCTTTCAAGCAATGGGGGTGTCTTTAGTCATTCACCCCAACAACCCGTTTGTGCCAACCTCGCATTGCAATGTGCGGTTTTTCATTGCCGAAAAAGAAAATGAAGCACCGGTGTGGTGGTTTGGTGGCGGGTTTGATCTAACCCCCTATTACGGCTTCAAAGAAGATGCCGTGTTTTGGCACCAAACGGCAAAACAAGCCTGCGATGCAATAGATGAAGGTTTATATGCAAAGTTTAAAAAATGGTGTGATGAATATTTTTATATTAAGCACCGCAATGAAGCGCGTGGCATAGGCGGATTGTTTTTTGATGACTTTAATAAAGGCGGATTTGAAAATAGTTTTAAATTATTCAAAAGTATTGGCAATCAGTTTCTTCAAGCTTATTTGCCCATTGTAGAAAAACGCAAAGACCATGCGTTCGATGAGAAGCATCGCAACTTTCAATTGTATCGTCGCGGTCGCTATGTAGAGTTTAATTTAGTGTATGACCGTGGCACGTTATTCGGTTTGCAGTCCGGTGGGCGTACCGAATCTATTTTGATGTCATTGCCGCCGAATGTGCGTTGGGAATACGACTATTATCCTGAAGAAGGGAGTGAAGAAGAAAAATTGTATACGGAGTTTTTGCCAGCGCGGGAGTGGATCTGAAATGACTGCTTACGACTCAAGTCAGACGTATTAATAATTAATTTGGGACACTAGTTATGAAATATTTTATGTATCTAATTTTAATATCTATTGGTTTTTGTGGAGGCATCTATGTTGGTTTTCAAAAAGCACCACAAGAATTTATTTACTGGGATAGTCAATACAAAGCATCAATACTTGCATCACAACAAAAATTATTAAAAAATGGAAACGTAGAAAAAGCAATAGACGCAAATGAAATATTTTTAAACAATGAGCTTTCTAATCATGCAGAATTTTTAGAAAGCAAATTAAAGTGGTTATTACCTAATAGGCTACCATTCGATCGCAAACCTATTCAGAATGCAGTTGATTATCGTCTTGCCAATCCATATCAATTGGCAGGATTATCAAGCTCAAGCTCTATAGAAGAGATTGAGGGCGATAAGATCCTCAATAAAAATGTTAATTTTGTTTTAGAGTTATATAGAAAAGCCTCATCCGAATAATCGCAATGACCGAACGCAGTCATTTTAAAATCACCAACTTTAATCTGAAGCAACATCCTAGTTGCAGCTCTTATTCACATCGGCAGAAAATTGCTCCTGCATTTTCTGCACTTCCTACATCCTTGTAAGTCGTCCATATACTCACTAATCTTCTATATTGCCCAGATAAGGTTTCAAATCAGTATTCTTGAATAAGTTTTGCTACTATTCTTGCCATGAGTGAATACCCTTATATAAGAATGCGTCGTATGCGTGCGGATGCTTTCTCGCGTGAATTACAGCGTGAGAATCGTATCCATGTGAGTGATTTGATTTATCCTGTGTTTGTCATGGAAGGTCAGTCCTCGCGTGAAGAAGTGCCCTCTATGCCAGGAGTTGAGCGCATGACGGTGGATGAGTTGGTTAAAGAGGGTAAACAGGTTCATGCGTTAGGCATTCCTTCGATAGTGGTCTTCCCGGTCGTCGATGCAGACAAGAAATCTGAGCAAGCAGAAGAAGCCTTTAATGCCGATGGCTTGGCGCAACGCGCGATTGCCGCATTAAAAGACGCCGTACCAAAATTAGGCGTGATCAGTGATGTGGCTTTAGACCCCTTTACTACGCATGGGCAAGATGGTCTGATCGATAATCAAGGCTATGTATTGAATGATGAAACGGTAGACGTCCTTACCAAGCAAGCTTTGTCTCATGCACAAGCCGGTGCAGATGTTGTTGCGCCATCCGACATGATGGATGGCCGTGTAGCAGAAATTCGAAATGCTCTGGAAACCAATAATTTTCGAAATACTAAAATTCTAGCCTACTCGGCAAAATATGCTTCAAGTTTTTATGGCCCTTTCCGAGACGCAGTAGGTTCTGCTGAAAATCTCGCCGGTGGAAATAAATATACCTATCAAATGGACCCTGCGAATTCGAATGAAGCCTTACATGAAGTCGCGCTAGATATTGGCGAAGGTGCAGATATGGTAATGGTAAAGCCTGGCTTACCTTACCTAGACATTGTGCGTCGTGTAAAAGAAGAATTTAAAATGCCCACTTTTGTTTACCAGGTAAGTGGTGAGTACAGTATGTTAAAAGCCGCATCACAAAATGGCTGGCTTGATGAAAAAGAGTGTGTAATGGAAGCATTGCTTTGTATCAAACGTGCAGGTGCAGATGCCATTCTCACTTATTATGCTAAAGATGTAGCAAATTGGTTAAATAGCTAGGAGCTAAATTATCAGAGTCTTTGCAGATATTGCTAAACTACTTTAGTGTCCTCTTTAGAAAACAACTCGAATATTGACCAGTATGCAGTGATCGGTAATCCTATCGAACACAGTAAATCTCCTGATATTCATCTTTTGTTTGCTGATCAAACTGGCGAACAACTTAATTATAAAAAATTATTTGCGGATGAAGATAAATTTTCTCAAGTAGTAACTGAATTTTTTACCAACGGCGGAAAAGGTCTAAATGTTACCGTGCCATTTAAAAATAATGCTTGTGAATTTGTGGACGAGCTTACCGATTATGCAGCACATGCGGGCGCAGTAAATACTATTTATATTGGTAAGAACAATAAACTTATCGGCGATAACACCGATGGCATTGGCTTATTACGCGATTTAAAAAAATCACTGCGAATACAAATTGAAAATAAAAAAATATTAATTATTGGTGCAGGGGGTGCAACTCAAGGAATAGTGGAGCCGCTATTAAATGAACAACCTGATCAGTTACTCATTGCAAACCGCACGGTTAGTAAAGCTGAGGTCATTGCTGAACAATTTATTACTTTTGGTGAAGTAAAAAGCTGTGCATTAGATGAAATTCCTAAACAGCCTTTTGATGTTGTGCTACATGCTACTTCTGCAGGTTTACAAGGACATAATGTTACATTGCCAACAGAAATATTAAGTGCTAACACTTGTTGTTATGACCTTTTGTATAGCGATCAAGACACACCTTTCATGCAATGGGCCAAACAATATAAATCTGGAAAAGTAGTGGATGGTTTTGGAATGCTATTAGAACAAGCTGCTGAAGCGTTTTATTTATGGCGTGGCAAACGACCTGATACCGCTATGGCGCAACACTATTTCCGTCCGGACACCACAAAAAAACCGGGCTTATGATCCAACATATTAAGAAGCCACCAATAGACATAAATCGTCTAGTGCTTTATGCAAAGTTGGTTCGTTTAGACAAACCAATTGGTATCTTATTGCTGCTATGGCCCACCTTATGGGCATTGTTTATTGCCGCGGATGGCATACCAAATCTAGCCATACTCGTCGTATTTATTCTTGGCGTAATACTTATGCGCTCGGCTGGCTGCGCCATTAATGATTATGCGGATCGGGACATAGACCCGTTTGTTGCACGAACCAAGCAACGCCCGGTGGCCAGTGGACTTATTCAACCTAAAGAAGCTTTAGTCGTTGCCGGTGTATTAGCATTCATTGCATTTGTGCTCGCACTCATTTTCTTAAACAAGCTCACCATTTTTTTTGCCCTCGGTGCAGCACTGCTAGCGGCAACCTATCCATTTATGAAACGGTTGCATTTTTTACCACAAGTGCATCTTGGCATCGCTTTTGCCGTTGCTATTCCGATGGCCTTTACCGCCATCACAAATGCCTACCCCACGCCGATTGCCTGGCTGCTATTTACCGCAGCGGTAATCTGGACCACCGCCTATGACACTCAATACGCGATGGTGGATCGTGAAGAAGATATAAAGATCGGCGTGAAATCCACAGCGATTTTATTTGGCCCGATGGACAAAGCTGCTATCGGCATGATGCAGTTTTTAGTCGTGCTATGTTTAGTGTTAGTAGGAATTAACACCAACATGAGCTGGATCTATTACCTTGGCATCGCACTCGCGGGTTTATTTTTTATTTATCAGCAAGTTTTAATCAAACACCGCTTCCCAGACCGCTGCTTTTACGCATTTTTAAATAATAATTATTTCGGCATGGTGGTATTTATTGGAATCTTTGCACATTACTGGGTTAGCAAATGAATAAAGATCTGGAGAGAATTCTTGCATGGGCGAAAGTACATTCGCCACAAACATTGCAACATCTAAATAGCCCAGCAAGTGATGACGATATTAGAACTGTAGAAACAGAAATTGGCATCAAATTACCAAATATCTTGAAAGAACTATTAAAACAGTTTGATGGAGAAGATGGGGAAACTTGGTTAGCGCTCTTAGGTAATGGTAACCAATTGTTATCGTGTAAAAGAATTATCGAGGATTATAAAATTGGTCAAGAAGCAGCTGAAGAAAACTTCGATGATGAAATGGATACAGTAGCGTATTGGAAAGATCGCATTGAATGCGGAATTATATTTGTTAAAGGAAACGTTAAACCTCTTTTTCTTCAACCTAACTGGTTACCCATTACGTGTATGAATGGCGATGTATATCGATACCTTGATTTTGATCCTGCTCCCGGTGGAACAGAAGGACAAGTTATTGAAGTTGATATGGAGGGCTGCAGTTACCAAGTGGTAGCTGATAGCCTCGAAGAGGCTTTTTCTATGTATGCAGACCAACTGGAGTCTGGTAAATACAAAGTAGAAGAAGACGGGTATATAGAATTGATTGAGGTCGGACTTGAAAATGAGTTGAGTTGGGGAACGCCCAAATGGCTGAAAGATATTAAATAAATATTAGCTGGCATCGCCATCAAGCAACACGTGCTATACACCAAACACCAACCCTATCCACACCAGCTTCCTTCAAACACTTTGCCATTTCATTAACCGTATTCCCCGTCGTCATCACATCATCAATAATACAAACCTGTTTGTTTTTCAAAACGGTTGAATTCTCGTTAACTGAAAAAGCACCTTTGACATTTTTATGTCGTTGCTTTGCCGGTAAGTCCATTTGTACACTAGTGTCACGATTCCGATACACAATATCGTAATCAAGCTGACTGCCCCATTCTTTGGCTAATTCTTTGCTGATAATACGCGCGATTTCCAATGCCTGGTTATACCCACGTTGTCGCATGCGTTTTTTATGCAGCGGCACAGGAATAATCAGTTCAGGAACCTCTAGTTGTTTTTCCTCAATATGTTGTAACAAAAGCTCAGCAAGTAGCTTGCCTTGATTAAGCTTGTTATTAAATTTGAATTGATAAATTGCATCACGAATAAACCCGTCAAACTGAAAGGGTGTTGAAGCATGATCAAAATATAGTTCACGATTACTACATGCCCCACAAACAGAAGCTTTCCCGCTCTGCAATGGGAGCGCGCAACGACTACAGGCGTATTCCACCCAAGGCAATCTTTGCAAACATCTCTCACAAAGATCCATTCCGTTATGCCCCGCATCGTTGCAATGCAGACACACTTTCGGATACAACAGCGCACCTGCTTTTTTAAAAGCTGAAGTAATTAGCGGTATCCTAGTAGTCATGCTTTTATTGACACCCCACTGCAAAAGATTAGACTTGCTGGCACTATTATCGTTAACCTTTATAGCAAAGCAACTCTATGCAATCTGAAACTATGCGCAATGACTGGAAAAAACATGAGGTCTTAGACCTATATCAACTGCCATTTAACGATTTACTATATTTAGCACATCGTATTTTTCGTGAAAATCACGATCCTAATAAAGTACAAGTCAGCACGTTGCTTTCGGTTAAAACCGGCTCCTGCTCTGAAGACTGTTCCTACTGCCCACAAAGTGGCCACTATGATACGGAGATTGAAAAAGAGCGTTTGTTATCTCTAGATGAAGTGAAGGAAAATGCAGAAGCTGCCAGAGAAGCCGGCGCCTCAAGATTTTGCATGGGCGCTGCTTGGCGTAACCCTTCGGATAAAAACTTAGATCAGGTTATTAAAATGATCGAAGTGGTTAAAGACCTTGGATTGGAAACCTGTGTAACGGTGGGCATGCTCACCGAGCTGCAAGCGCAGAAGTTAAAAATAGCTGGGCTGGATTATTACAACCACAACCTAGACACCTCTCCAGAGTTTTATGGCAGCGTGATTACCACCCGTACTTACCAAGATCGCTTAGATACTCTAGAACATGTTCGTAATTCCGGCATTAACGTGTGCAGTGGTGGCATTTTAGGTATGGGAGAATCTCGCGAAGATCGAGCGGGTTTGTTATTACAACTAGCGAACCTGCCTCAACACCCTGAGTCGGTACCGATTAATATGTTAATTAAAATCAAAGGCACGCCACTTGAAAACGTAGACGACCTTGATCCGTTTGAGTTCATTCGTACCATTGCGATTGCACGCATCTTGATGCCTAAGACCTATGTGCGTTTATCAGCCGGGCGTGAAGAAATGAATGAACAGACCCAAGCGTTGTGCTTTTTTGCCGGAGCGAATTCTATATTTTATGGTGAGACGTTATTAACTGCTAAAAACCCAGAGACTGAAAAAGACCGAGCATTGTTTAACAAGCTTGGCATTCAGGCAGATAGCGTAAATGACCCTATCAATGCTGCTCTTCATTCTGAGATTGACTCTAGTCAAGCAGCTGCCGTTAATTAAGCTTGCCCTCTCTATTCCGTGAGGCTTTGGTATGAAAGATCTAGCAACAAAGCTAGACAAACTTAAGCACGAAAATCTTTTCAGAACTCGAAAATTGATTTCCTCGGCTCAGCAAGTTGAGCCAATTATTAATGGACAAAAAATTTTATCTTTTTGCAGTAATGATTATTTAGGTCTAGCGAATCATCCAAAAGTAATTGAACGCTTAACTAGTGCTACGCAAGAAAGTGGTGTTGGCTCAGGCGCTTCACATCTCATTACAGGTCATCACCAAAGTCATGCCGCTTTAGAAGAAGAACTAGCGGAATTTCTTGGTTGTGAGCAAGCATTGCTGTTTTCAACCGGTTATATGGCGAACTTAGGCGTAGTCAGTGCTTTAGCTACACGTAACAGCACAATTTTTGCAGACAAACTAAATCATGCTTCTTTGAATGATGCGGTTTTGTTATCACGTGCAAAATTAAGCCGTTATGCACATCAAGAAACCAATCAGTTGGAAAAGAATATTGCTGCAGAAGAAAAATCTAGCAAATTCATTTTAACCGATGGTGTGTTTAGTATGGACGGCACGATCACTCCATTTAAAATATTACAGACGATAGCCAAAAAACATAGTGCTGCATTAATCGTCGATGATGCTCACGGCATAGGCGTGCTTGGCAAACAAGGCAAAGGCTGTACAGAAGGTTTATTATCTAATGACGACATTTTAATTGGCACACTGGGCAAAGCCTTTGGCACCTTTGGAGCCTTTGTTGCGGCAAGAAAAGAAACCATTGAGTGGGTAATACAAAAAGCACATAGCTATATTTATACTACTGCCCTACCGCCTGCCATCGCAGAAGCCACACGAGCCAGCCTACAACTCATCAAACAAGAAGCTTGGCGCAGAGAACATTTACAAGAGTTGATTCAGTATTTTCAAGATCGATGCCAACACGTTGGCATAAATGTATCTGCCTCAAGCACTCCCATACAACCCATTATTTTAGGCTCATCAGAAACTGCCTTAGAAGTCAGTAAGAATCTTTTAAAAACTGGAATACTTGCGCCTGCTATTCGCCCACCAACCGTTCCAAATAACACTGCAAGATTGAGAATAAGTTTCTCGGCTACACATACCAAACAGCAGATCGATCAGCTTATAGTTGCTCTTGAACAATTAGTAACATAATTATTTTCATTACAATCAACTAGATAAAGCGTCAATAAGTTAGCTTGCATTTTCAAGTATTGCTGATTACAGTTCTTTCCGACTCTTATAACTATAATAATCTCAGGAGGATTTATCATGGGAATGGTAAGTGAATTTAAGGAATTCGTCATGAAAGGCAACATGATGGATATGGCTACCGGTATTATCATCGGTGCAGCTGTATCCGCAGTAGTTGGTTCATTGGTCGATGACATTATCATGCCAATAGTTGGTTTATTTACGGGTGGCGTGGATTTCAGCACTCTCGGCATGCCACTTGGAGAAGGTGAAGGTGCTGCTATATTTGGCTACGGTGCATTTATTCAAGCACTTATTAACTTCTTAATTATTGCTTTTGTAATTTTCATGATTATTAAAGCGGTTAACAGCATGAAGAAAAAAGAAGAAGCGGCACCTGCGGCTCCACCAGAAGATGTTGTTTTACTTCGCGAAATTCGTGACAGCCTAAAAAAGTAAAAAAGAAGGAATAAAAATATTTGAAATAAATTTCTTATTAATTAAGACAAAAAACCCGCGTAAATCGATTGCGTGGGTTTTTTTATGTCTGTGAATTATTTATAGATTACAGCTGCCCTAATTCGGCAAGCGATATCACATCATCGCCAATAATTAAGTGATCTAACACTTTAATATCCATTAATGACAAGGCATCACGCAAAGTATGGGTAATTTCAATATCCGACTGGCTCGGTTTTGAATCACCCGAAGGATGATTATGCGCAAGGATAACTGCATTGGCATTATGTTTTAGTGCTTGCTTCACCACTTCCCTTGGGTGCACTTCCGCACTGTGTAAACTGCCGACAAATAATTCTTCAAATTCAATTACTCGATTTTTGGTATCTAAAAATAAGCAAGCGAATACTTCCTTGCCATAATCCCGCATCCGCATAAGTAAAAATTGCTCCGCATCATCTGGATTAGATAAAGGCCCTTCACGCTCTAAGGATTCACGCAAATATCTGCGTGACATTTCAAGACATGCCTGTAATTGTGCATATTTTGCTTCGCCCAATCCTTTAGCTTGGCAAAATGATTTCAAGTCAGTAGACAATAGCTTACGCAAGCCACCAAAATCATTTAGCAGGTCACGAGCCAAATCGACGGCAGATTTTCCTTTCACGCCGGTGCGTAAAAATATTGCTAGTAGCTCGGCATCAGAAAGCGCATTCGAACCTTGATCAAGTAAGCGTTCCCGTGGACGTTCCCCTTCTGGCCAATCTGGTATCGCCATTTATCCCCCTAATATCTTACTAATGCATATAAGCCCTTGATATAAAAAGCAATCACTGACAAAAGGCTATTAGCATATGGTAAAGCGTGATGGTTATTAAACCATCTCCCTAGCTATCTTTGATAGACTAATCTCATGTCTCTAGCCAATAAAAATATTTTGCTCGGCGTAAGTGGTGGTATAGCTGCTTACAAAAGTGCAGAAATAGTGCGTGAATTAATTCGTGCACATGCACATGTGCGTGTAGTCATGACTCGATCTGCTAAAGAATTCATTACTCCCCTTACATTCCAGGCTTTATCTGGCAACCCCGTTCTATCCGATGAGTTTGAACATGCCGAATCTGCAAATGGGATGGACCATATTGAATTGGCTCGCTGGGCAGATGCGGTACTTATCGCACCTGCGAGTGCAAATACCATTGCAAAATTGACCCACGGTGGTGCGGATGATTTGCTCAGTACAACATGCTTAGCAACTAAAGTGCCCATTGCATTAGCTCCGGCGATGAATCAAGCCATGTGGGCTAATAGTGCAACACAAGATAATGTTGAACTGTTACGCAAGCGCGGCTTATTATTTTTTGGTCCTGCTGCCGGCTCACAAGCTTGTGGAGATGTAGGCGAAGGGCGCATGTTTGAACCTCATCAACTACTCCTTTCATTAAGTAATTTATTTAATACGGGCGAACTAACCGGGATCAATGTCATGGTAACGGCTGGCCCTACTCGCGAACCCATTGATCCAGTGCGATACATCAGTAATCGCAGTTCAGGTCGAATGGGTTATGCCATTGCAGAAGCGGCTCATGACGCAGGCGCCAACGTACAACTCATATCTGGGCCAGTTTCATTAGCGGTACCTGATGACATTGAATGTATCTCCGTAACAACCGCACAAGAAATGTTTGATGCGGTGCAAACAGATATTAATACTCAACAAATCTTTATAAGCTGTGCTGCCGTTGCAGATTATCGACCCGTTACTAAACAACCTGAGAAAATAAAAAAGCTACATGATGATCTATCCGTAACCATGGTGCGCAACCCTGACATTATTGCTGAGGTGGCTAGACAAGATAACAAACCTTTTGTGGTGGGCTTTGCAGCAGAGACTCGTGAACTTAATAAATATGCCAAACAGAAATTAGAGCGTAAACGCCTGGATATGATCGCAGGTAATGATGTCTCTGATGACAACATTGGTTTTGATAGCCCAGAAAATGCACTAGAAGTTTTTTGGACAGGTGGACATTGCTCACTAGAGCGTGATACAAAAACAAAAATCGCGCGACGACTTATTGGTCTAATCGCAGAACGTTACGCCAACACAGATAAGAGAAGCAATGTCACAGTACTCAAAAACGCAAAAGACCGAAGTCAGAATACTCGATAGCCGCATCGGTAAAGAAATCCCGCTACCTACTTATGCCACTGCTGGATCTGCAGGGATGGATTTACGCGCCTGTGTTGATGCATCAATAACTATTTCACCAGGTGAAACTGTATTAATCCCAACAGGCATCTCCATTTACATCCAAGACCCTGGGCTTGCCGCAACCATTTTACCACGTTCAGGCCTAGGCCACAAACATGGGATCGTTTTAGGCAACCTAGTCGGATTGATTGATTCAGACTATCAAGGCCCGCTAATGGTATCGCTTTGGAATCGTGGCAGCGAAACATTTTCTATCGATGTGGGGGATCGTATTGCTCAATTGGTTATCGTGCCGATAGTGCAAACTGAATTTGAAATTGTTGAAGAATTTACAGTATCGGATCGAGGTGAGGGTGGCTTCGGTCACACCGGCACAACTTAGAGTTTTGCTAGTTTCTCTATTTCACATTTAAATTAAAACAATGAATATAGATCCCCATATTTTTCGTGCTTACGATATCCGCGGTGTGGTTAAGACTGCGCTGAAACCAGAAGTCGTCACATTGATAGGCCAAGCTTTAGGAGGCCTGTATCCAAACAGTAAAACCGTGGTTGTGGGCCGTGATGGCAGAATGTCTAGTAAACAGCTGGTAGATAGTCTAAGCCATGGCCTGCAGGCTTGTGGCTGTGAAGTTATAGATATTGGTGAAGTGCCAACGCCTGTGTTGTATTACGCCACTCATAAACTTAACACCGGTGCAGGTGTAATGGTGACTGGCAGCCATAACCCACCTGAATATAACGGCCTGAAAATGGTAATGGATGGAAGAACACTGCATGGTGAAGACATACAGGCCATTTACCAATGTATTATAAATAATCAACTTAAGTCCGAAGCAGGCAGTATTAAACAAGAAGATCTATTAGATACTTACATTTCAAGAATAGCCGAAGACGTGAAACTTGCGCGTCCTCTACGAATCGGCGTTGACTGTGGCAATGGTGTTGCAGGACCCGCTGCACTAACATTATTTAAACAACTAGGGTGTGAAATTTTCGATTTATATTGTGATGTAGATGGGAGTTTTCCTAACCACCACCCCAATCCCAGCGATCCAAAAAACCTTGAAGATTTAATTACATGTGTGCATAAAAATAAACTGCACTTAGGCCTTGCTTTTGACGGTGACGGTGACCGAGTTGGGGTTGTTGATGATAAGGGAGAAGTATTATGGGCAGATCGCCAAATGATGCTTTATTCTCGTGACGTACTTTCCAGAAAGCCGGGAGCAAAAATCATTTTTGATGTGAAATCATCTAGAAATTTAGCAGCCGTAATTGAAGCAGCCGGTGGCGAAGCCATAATGTGGAAAACAGGTCATTCATTTATTAAAAACAAAATGTCAGAAACAGGCGCTGAATTAGCGGGTGAAATGAGTGGACATATCTTTTTCAAAGAGCGCTGGTATGGCTTTGATGATGCACTTTATAGTGCTGCACGCTTATTAGAAATTCTTGCTAAGCAAGATCTGTCGAGTAGCGATCTATTTTCTACTCTACCAAACTCAATCAGTACGCCAGAAATTAACGTACACTTTGATGAGGACGGAGCACAACACGTGTTTATGCAAAAATTTGCCAGCCTCGTGGACCTCCCTGATGCAAAGATCACAACTATTGATGGCATCCGTGCTGATTACCAAAATGGTTGGGGCCTTGTGCGCGCTTCAAATACAACACCTTCTTTAGTGATTCGATTTGAAGCAGATGATGAAAGAGTAATAGAGAGTATTAAAAATGATTTTCGTCAACAAATGTCTAAAACGGATTCTAATATTGAATTGCCATTTTAACTTTCTTGTTAGTAGCTAATATCCACATGGAACCAAGCAGCGCCGATACAATCGCCAGAGTTTTAATTGAGGCTTTACCTTATATTCAAAAATTCTCTGGTAAAACAATAGTCATCAAATATGGTGGCAATGCGATGGTAGATGAAGATTTAAAAAGTAGTTTTGCTCGTGACATAGTGTTATTGAAACAGGTAGGCATTAATCCTGTAATTGTGCACGGTGGTGGTCCCCAAATTGGACAAACACTAGAGAAACTAGGCAAAAAAACTGAATTTATTGAAGGAATGCGCGTTACGGATAGCGAAACTATGCAGGTGGTTGAACAGGTTTTAGGTGGAATCGTTAATAAAGAAATTGTCGATCTCATCACCCAACATGGTGGCAATGCAAAAGGCATGATGGGCAAAGAGAACGGCGTAATTCAAGCTAAGCGCTTAACGATAACGCACAAATCAGAAGAATTAGAAGTGCCTGAAATTATTGATGTAGGTCATGTAGGCGAAGTTAGAAAAGTGAATCCTGAATATCTCGAGCAACTGAATAAGGATCGAATCATACCAGTCATTGCGCCAATTGGCTTAGGTGAAAATGGAGAGTCATTAAATATTAATGCGGATTTTGTCGCTGGCAAAGTAGCCTCAGCGCTACGTGCAGAAAAACTTATTCTGCTAACCAATACGCCAGGGGTACAGAAGGACGGTGAGCTTTTAACAGGTCTTAAGTATGATGAAATCAAGCAACTTATTGCTAGTGAAATAATTAAGGATGGTATGTTGCCTAAAGTAACTTGTGCTTGGGATGCAATTTCATCAGGCGTGAAAAATGCACATATTATTGATGGGCGTGTTCAACACGCGGTACTATTAGAATTATTTACCGATCAGGGTGTTGGAACTTTACTCAGCAGCTAACTCAGGATCTTTCAGTTCTAAATAACGATTGATGTCTCCGGCAAAGCGTTTTTTAATAACCAATTTTTCTTTTTCTTTAATCGCAAGGATATCGTCGACATTAGCAAGTTGTTCTTTGTAGTGCTTACGACTTTTGGTTAGCCAAGATGGAGTGTTATTGCCGTTAGCCTTTAAACGTTGCTCAGATGAATTTAATTCATCAAGTTTATTAGTAAATCTATTTTTACGTATCATAGTAATTCTTATCGCGGACTCTACTGTTTCAATTCGCTCATCACGCACGAGCTCAATATCTTCTACGGTTAAATACATGGCTAATAAAACACGATCTCTATGTTCTGCCTTTTCTGTTTTTTGTTTTTTTAGTTTCTCTAATTTAGCTAAACGCTGCACTTCTTCTATTTCGCCTACTGTTTTAGGTGCTGGAATTGTTTTCACCACACGACCGGTATCATTTAATAGTTCTTGTTTCTTTTGAGATTCAGCTGGAGGCAAGCTATCGCTATAGTGAATGGTGCCAGTATTGTCTACCCAGCGATAAAACTCGGCATACACATTACTTGTCATGCTTAAGACCAGGATTAATAACAAGTAGCTTAGATATTTTGCTGGGAACATATTGCTTATCTGTGTTTTTCTATTGGGAATTTTACTACCATATACTAAAAAGTTAGAGTCAAAATAGCTTGTTTAATCGCGAAACTTTACTCACTCGTCATATAAGGACCACAACCCAGCAAAAACATTAACCTTGTTTGTTGTAAGGTAATAGACTGGTACTTTTCCAGGTAGTTTTTAAGTGCTTCTAGATGCTCACCATACATATTGTTGCTTTCTGCATATTCGATAAGTTCTCTCGCACCCGCCACTGTTGTAACCGATATATTTAAATCTCGTTCAACTTGTTGAACGGCAGAAAGCGATTGGTCACTACTGCGCTCTTGACGATCAAAGGCTATTACCACACCTTTTACCTGCGCCATGGGCCCCGCCTGATTAATGATCTCTGCTGCCTCATTAATGGCAGTTCCAGCTGTAATTACGTCATCAAGGATCAATATCTTTCCGCTTAAGGGTGCACCAACTATATGTCCCCCATCACCATGTATTTTCACTTCTTTGCGATTAAAGGCATAGGGATAATTTCTACCGTGGTCTCGTGATAAAGTCATAGCCACAACTGCTACCAACGGAATGCCTTTGTAAGCAGGTCCAAAAAGCATATCAAAATCCAAATTTGCATCTACGATCGCTTGGGCATAGAACTGACTTAGTCGATCCAATGCTTGCCCGTCATTGAATAATCCAGCATTAAAAAAGTATGGGCTAATTCGGCCAGATTTAAGTGTAAATTCACCAAACTGTAAAACACCCTGCTCAACTGCAAATTGAATAAACTTAGTACTATTTTTCATGTGGATATTTTTATTAAGGGATCTTTGCTAGTGTACTAAAAATTAATTTATTTTGATCTAATCCCAATTAACTATGCGCATCATCACAGTCAATGTAAACGGTATACGAGCGGCGGCTCGTAAGGGCTTTTTTGATTGGTTGAAAAAGCAAAAGGCCGATGTAGTCTGCATACAAGAAACCAAAGCACAAATTCATCAACTTGAGGAAGACCCTATCTATTTCCCTAAGGGTTATCATTGTTATTACGTCGATGCAGTTAAAAAAGGCTACAGTGGTGTAGCGGTTTACAGTAAGCATGAGCCAATAAAAGTAATAAGAAAATACGGCGATGATGAATTTGACAGTGAAGGTCGTTACTTAGAACTACAATTCGAGAATCTTGCAGTAGTTTCTTTATACGCCCCATCTGGTTCTTCCAGCGACGAAAGACAAGAGGCCAAATTTCGTTTCATGAAAACCTTTATGAAACATCTAAAAAACTTAAAGCGGCGCAAAAAGGAATACATTATTTGCGGTGATTGGAATATTGCCCATAAAGAAATTGACTTGAAGAACTGGCGAGGGAATAAGAAAAACTCAGGCTTTTTGCCTGAAGAACGCGCTTGGTTAGACTGTTTATTTGATGACATTGGTTATATAGATGTATTCAGAGAGTTTAATCCAAAAGAAGATCAATACACTTGGTGGTCGAATCGAGGTCAAGCTTGGGCTAATAATGTCGGCTGGCGGATTGATTACCATATTGCAACACCAAAATTAAAGGATGTGGCCAAAAAAGTTAGTATCTATAAAGATGAACGCTTTTCAGATCATGCTCCCTTAATTATTGATTACAAACTATAAAATTGAGCGTCTATTCTAAAAAAATCTCTTGGTCAGAAGCACTAAAGGTTTATAAAGAGCCTAAAGTTCTTGCCATGTTATTTTTGGGATTTTCTGCGGGTCTACCACTATTTTTAGTCTTTGGAACACTTTCAATTTGGTTGCGAAGAGAAGGGGTAGACCGGAGTGCAATTGGGTTTATCTCATGGGTAACGCTATTTTATGGACTAAAATTTTTATGGGCACCTCTTGTAGATCGTCTATCGATTCCATTTCTAACTAGCTTTTTAGGTCAGAGACGTAGTTGGATGCTAGTAGCGCAATTAGGCGTGATATTTGGTTTATGGTGGATGGCAAGTACAGACCCATCTGTTCAGATAGGTGCATTAGTAATAGGCGCACTTTTAGTTGCATTTTCTTCTGCAACACAAGATATAAGTATTGATGCTTGGCGCATTGAATCAGCCTCTGTAGACCATCAAGGCGCAATGGCTGGTGCATATCAAATAGGTTATCGATTAGGACTCATCCTAGCATTTGGTGGTGCAGCTACTATTGCAGGAAGTTTTTCATGGAATGTTGCCTATTTCTTAATGGGCTGCGCTATGTTTGTAGGCTTAATATCTACTTTCATAATTTCTGAACCTAAACGAAGTATCGATCAACAAACATGGACGCAGGAAAAACGTGTTACTTCATACTTAGACCAGAATTCCAAATTACCTAATTCATTGCGTACAATTATTGCTTGGCTAATAGGAGCGGTTGCTTGTCCCTTTATAGACTTCTTTAAAAGAAATGGACTCTTAGCTTTATTAATTCTTCTGTTTATTGGCCTATTTCGTATTAGTGACATCACCATGGGTGTTATGGCAGGGCCTTTATATGTAGATATGGGTTTTACAGATACTCAGCTTGGTTTAATTAAAGGTACGTTTGGAATTACGGTTACCATATTGGGCGCACTAATAGGCGGTGTATTAGTAATGCGCTATGGGGTTTTTATAATGCTGATTATTTCAGCAATACTTGTTGTGCTTACAAATCTTGTATTTGCTTGGATGGCTACACAAGCTGCAGATATATTTATGCTCGCAACTGTTATTACTGCAGATAATTTAAGCGGAGGAATTGCGGGCTCTACATTTATTGCATATTTATCAGGACTTACTAATCGTGCTTACACGGCCACACAATACGCCTTATTCAGTTCTATTATGCTACTGCCAGGTAAGTTCATTGGTGGATTCTCTGGTCAAATAGTGGATAACATCGGTTACGCAAATTTCTTTATTTATGCGGCCATGCTAGGAGTGCCATCCATAGTGCTAGCAATCTTCTTGTACTCTCGAAAAGATAAACTTTTTAGAACAAATACGCGTACGGAAGGTCAAAATATAAAATAACATTCCTCAGGAGTCAGTCATGAAGTTTAAATTGTTAACTATTACGTTTTTTACATGTGTGTTTGCTGGGAGCTTACATGCGGGTTGGTTTGATAAGGCAAAAGAATTATTAAATGAATCAGGCGTCACCTCTTCTAGTGCGAGTAAATTAACGGATGGAGAAGTTTCTTCAGGCCTTAAAGAAGCATTACGTGTAGGTTCTGATTTAGTCGTTAACCAACTGGGTGTTACGGATGGTTTTAATGCTGACCCAAGTATTCATATACCATTACCCAATAGTTTGAAGAAAGTGCAATCCACTTTAGACAAAGTTGGTATGAGTGGCATGCTGGATGATTTAGAAACGCGATTGAATCGAGCGGCAGAGATTGCTACGCCAAAAGCAAAGGAATTATTTTTTAATGCAATCCAAGCAATGACGCTTGATGATGCACGTAACATCCTAGGTGGAGAAAACGATGCTGCAACACGTTATTTCCAATCTAAAATGACACCTGACTTAGTAACAGAATTCACCCCTATAGTGAATGACAGTTTGTCAGAAGCTGGAGCAATACAAAGTTACGACAAAGCGATTGGGCAATATAAAAAGCTCCCTTTAGTTCCAGATGCTAAAGCGGATTTAAGTAGTTATGTTGTAGAAAAAGGTATGGATGGAATTTTTCACTACCTTGCAGTAGAAGAAGCTAAGATAAGAACTAACCCTGTTGCACGGACAACAGATTTATTGAAAAAAGTTTTCGCTAAGTAATATAACGAAATATTATGGAATGATTTCGATGAGAGTGCCGTCTTCCACAGACTCCCAGATTTCATCCATTTCATGATCTTGTACAGCAATGCAGCCTTCCGTCCAATCGTCTTGATTAAATAAAAGGCTTGTTTTTTCTACCCAATTACTGGGTTGGCCGTGAATCATAATTGCACCGCCTGGAGAATCACCACGTTCGCGTGCATCACGATGATCTGTCTTACTGGGGTAAGAAACATGAATAGAGCGGTAAAACTTACTATTAGGATTACGCCAATCTAAAGTGTAAATACCTTCTGGTGTACGGGAATCGCCTTCACGCGCTTTATGCCCATCTGGTTGTTTGCCAAGCGCAATTCGATAAGTTTTAAGAAGTTCGCTACCGCGATATAGATATAGCTTACGTTCAGCTTTTTTAACCACCACATAATCTGCTTTATCGATTATGGTCGCATCTTCTGTAGAAGCATGAACCGTACTAATTAAAAAAAAGTAATGCAAAACGCTATGCTAAAACTAATACAGATTATTTTTCGTGGTCTAAAATATTTTATCAAGGTTGCACTCTCGTTATTAATGCCAAATCAGAAAGTGTGGCAATTCAATTTGCTAACCTAGTTAATTTTACGGCTGACTGCGCTTACTTTTAACCCATTTTAGGATGGGCTCCCACATTTCACGGTCAAGCTCGGTGGCACCCGGCGCCATTTCAAATATTCCTAATCCTCGTTCTGCGGCTTTAATGTAATTTTGACTGTCCCGTAACATGGTTAAAAACGGTATACGCTGCTTACTAAGGAAGTCATCCAGTTCCCAATAGATGTTTGTATAGTCACGAGAGCGATTTGCAACCAGTGCGAGTTTTGCTCTTTTACGTTGAACGGGCGCTGATTTTTTTAATTCCGCGATGAATCCACTCACCGCGCGCATATCAATGGGCGAAGGCAACACCGGTATAAGAATAGTTTGGGCTTTATTCAACATTTTGCTTAGATCACCACCATGCATTCTGGCTGGGGCATCATGAATGACAAAGTCGGTATTTCGGCTAGGGCGTTTTGCGCTTTTTTTATAGGCTGCAATGCCCTCAATTGGCGGGCGGGCGGCGGAACGTGACGCTAGCCAGTCCATGCTACTACCTTGTTGATCATAATCCATTATCACCACTTTCTTATTCTGCGAGGCAAAATAAGAAGCCAAATTTGTCGCGATTGTGGATTTTCCTGATCCACCCTTTGAATTAATCACCATAATGTTGCGCATTTCTTTAACACCTCACGTATGTAGATTGGTAGACGAAGTTTGTCTTAACTATGACGACATGCCAAGTGCAATTAATTACTTCTATACAAAACACTCTTGCGAGTGGCTTTCAAAAGCTAGTGGAGTAAGGCCACAACGATGAGGTAGGAGATACTTTATTGTATAAAACCTTCTAAAGAAGGAAGAGAAATTGATAAGGCTTATAGACCACAGTCGCACGCTGGAAGCTTCTTTTCTAGAATTACATTATGATCACTTTTTAAGGAGATCGAAGCATTAACCGTATATTTAATACATAAATTCAGCAATTACTGGCGCATGATCTGAAGGTCGTTCATTACTACGTGGTGCCTTATCCACTACGCTGAAGCTGCAATTGCCCTCAAGCGCTGTGCTAGCAAGAATCAAATCAATCCTCAGACCAAGGTTACGGCGAAATCCTGCAGCGCGGTAATCCCACCAACTGAAGGTATTTACCTCTTGATCAAATAGCCTAAAGGTATCCACAAACCCTAAATCGGTAATTGTACCCAGCGCTTTACGCTCTTTTTCACTACATAAGATCTTATTTCGCCATGCTTCAGAATCATGCACGTCAGCATCTTCTGGGGCGATATTGAAATCACCCAACACTACATAGTTTGGGTATTTTTTTATGTCTTGCTTGATAAACGCGGTAACTTTTTTCAACCAATCTAGTTTGTACTCATACTTATCAGAGTCCACTTCTTTGCCATTGACCACATAGAGATTTAATACCCGAACATCGTCTATGGTTACAGCAAGAATCCTGCGCTGCGGGTCATCCAACCCCTTAATATCTTTTACGACATCACTGCCTGCCTGTTTTGAAAGTACCGCCACTCCGTTATAGGTCTTTTGTCCTGAATATTGTACTTGGTAACCCGCCTGTTGAATTTCCTCAAAAGGAAAATCTTCATCTACCATTTTGGTTTCTTGTAAAGCGAGTACTTCCACTGGATTATCTTCCAGCCACTCCAATACTTGCGGCAATCGCACTCTTAACGAATTCACATTCCAAGAAGCAATTTTCATAATTTCTGCTTAAATAAGCTTTGTTAAAATCATGAGAAACGAAACCCATGTAATCGTTTTTTCATGCGCCATGATGAAATTTTAACGCCCAACAAAAGACCCACAATTATTAGTGCTAGAGGTAGGCCAATTAATGTCCATTTTTTGTTTTCATAATCGAGCCCTAACTTAGACTCTCTGTTTTGCGTGTGAGATGGGTTAATTGAAGCTTCAATTGTTTGGGCATTCCCAGCGTCGGCGATTTGTTCTTGCAGTCTCTGGTTTATTTCTTGTTCTTTATCTAAAGCACTTTGTAATTCATAAATTTTATTGGTTTCAGCTTCGTTATCTATAACCGCAACCTGGTTTTGTCCACTATTTTTAAGCACTTCAATTTCTGCTTCCAACTCTTTATTCTTTTCACTGACTGAATAATAAAGCAGTTTATCCGGTGGCTCTTCTACTAAAAAAGCTGATTTCACCCAGCCCTCTGTACCGTCGTAAATACTTACTCGACTGAAACCATCTTGAGTCGAAAACACTTCCACGGAATCCCCGCTAGCAATTGTTTGTAGCAGTTCGCTCTCAGCACTTGGTTTTGAGTACACTCGTAATTGTAGCGAATCGGTTACGTAAGCAAATTCCTGCGCCCAGAGTAATTGTGTGCAAAGAGCAAGTAATGCTGAAATACATAAACATTTTTTCATTGCCGAGCATTATGCCTCAACTGCCTTACTTTTGGTTATATGAAAAAAATAATAGAACGCGGCTAGTATTAATAAGCACCTATAGTCTTCAGGAAAATACTGACGACAAATACCACAAATAAAAATGCTAGTCCTACTGAGAAAAGGCGATTATTACGTGAAATATGAATTTCTGATTTTGAGGAAAGTAAAAAAGGTTGGTACTTTTTTGTTTGAGGTTTTTTAAGCACATGCATGCGTTTAGGTAATGGTCTTGATAATTGCTGTTCTAATACAATTTTTTTTGCATCGGCACGTGCATTTTCCCACTCTTCTTGGTTGATTTGGCCATCGTTATTTTTATCATATTCAGCAAGTTTTTCTTTATCGCGTTTTAGTTCACGCAAATGTGCGCTTGCCGCATCTTTAAGGTTTTCTTCAACACCTGTTCCCATCGAGCTATATTCACCAATTGCATAGAGATACTCATATTGATCTAAGCGTCGCTCGGTATAACGGTATTTTTCGCCTGACTGAAAAATAGCGCCCCCTAACACGTCAAGTGGGGACATGTGCGCAGAAGGATTTATGCGTTTAGACCCATACCATGTGTTTGAAGAGCTAGGTGTCACTTCTGCATCTTCAGGATCAATAACACACGTACCTGTATCATCTTCTAGTAAAAACAAGTGGTCACTCACGCCACCATCAATATGGCGCCACTTTTGTTTAGAATGTGCAACATACTCGTCAACTGAGAAGGAGTACCACACACAAGGTTGTCCACTTAATGGGGCATGAATATCCGGCCCTTCCATCCATTTAGCGGTGCCATGAAGCTCAACATATCCTTGAGTACAAGAACGTATTTTTGATGTGGGCATGTCTTCGATCAAGCGTGCCCGATGAAACATTCGCAGTGCAGCAAGTAAACAAATTACTGCCCCAACAAATAATGCGGTTATTAAAAACCAATCGCCACCGCTAAAGTGCGCTAATTCTTGCACGGAACGATAAGGTAAACGTTAAAGAAGCGCCAAACTTTAATTAAACAATGCTTTTACATCTACGTCTTGCGTATCTGACTCAGCAAACTCAAGCAATTCGAATGGTTTGAAAGCTAGCGCTCTCGCTACTATTAAATCTGGAAATTGTTCAATGCGAACATTATTGCGATTTACGCTTTCATTATAAAACTCACGACGATCTGCAATCGAATTTTCTAAACCTGAAATTCTTCCTTGTAGGTGTTGAAAAGTTTCGTTTGCTTTAAGTTCTGGATAATCTTCAGCTACTGCAAACAAGTTGCCTAAGCCCATACGCAACATCCCTTCTCCTGAACCCAGTGCATTCATGTCACCAGATTGTTGCGCATTAGAAACTCTTGAGCGAGCTTCCATTACTTTGGTTAACGTCTCTTGTTCATATCCCATGTATTGCTTACACACTTCAATGAGTTTTGGGATTTCGTCATGGCGTTGTTTCAACAACACATCGATATTGGACCATGCCTTAGTTACCGCGTGTTTTAGATTAACTAGATTGTTATAAATGACAATGAAGTAGCCAGCCAAAACAATAATAATGGCTAGAAAAATAATGCTCCCGATTCCCATGTGCGCTCCCTAGTTGTTTAGATTGAAATTTTCAACTACATAACAATTAATATGGGGGTATTTTCTTTAAAATCAACCATCTACGCTAGTAAAATGATGACTAGTGTGGAGTTAATACTGACTAACTAATTAATATCAGTTGTTAATAGGCTAGCTACTAAACATCAATGTTTGTCGCAGACAACGCATTTTGTTCTATAAATTCTCGACGCGGCTCGACTTGATCACCCATCAATGTGGTAAACACCTCATCTGCTGCAATCGCATCTTCAATTTTAACTTGCATCATTCGCCGAACTTCTGGGTCCATGGTGGTTTCCCAAAGCTGATCGGGGTTCATTTCGCCCAGGCCTTTATAACGCTGGATTGTTTGTCCACGCTTTGCCTCGTCCATCAACCAAGTCATCATTACAACAAAATCTTGGCTCTCATGCTTGCGTTCGCCACGTTGAATAAACGCGCCTTCTTGCAACAAACCATCAAGTTGATTGGCAAAATTTCGCAACAATTTAAAATCTGCAGAAGTGAAGAAATCTTCATTATAAACATCATCTTTTGCCTGGCCGTGTACCCACTTCACTAGAGTAAGGTGGCCCGGTGAATTCTCCCAATCTTCCGTTACCGTATATTTTGTACCCGAAGTTTGCTGTTGATTAAGTTGCTCAGCCAGTATGTTAAACCATGTTCCCAAAGCAACACGTGCGCTTTTATCTTCTGTAGATTCAATCTCGGGTGCAGGTGTGTGTAACATTGCAAGCAATACTTCTTTTTCATGTACACGATTGAGTCTTTGAATCGTAGGCATGGCAGCCATATGGCTTTTGCTTAATTCTTCTAGCGCGTTACCTGAAATAGCGGGCGCCGTTGCATTCACATGTAACCCTGCCCCATCTAATGCTTGCTGGAGTAAATTCGCGTTTAGCTCTACGTCATCTTTTATATAGGTTTCTTGTTTTCCTTTTTTAACTTTGTACAACGGTGGCTGACCAATATATATGTAACCGCGCTCAATTAATTCAGGCATTTGTCGGTAAAAGAATGTTAATAATAATGTGCGAATATGCGACCCATCCACATCCGCATCCGTCATGATAATAATGTGGTGATAACGAAGTTTGTCGGGATCAAATTCTTCTTTGCCTATTCCACATCCTAATGCAGTAATAAGAGTACCCACTTCAACCGAACTCAACATTTTATCAAAACGTGCCTTTTCGACGTTCAATATTTTTCCTTTTAACGGCAGTATGGCTTGTGTGTGTCGATCGCGTGCTTGTTTAGCTGAGCCTCCTGCTGAATCACCCTCCACTAAGAACAGTTCACTCAAAGCTGGATCTTTCTCTTGGCAATCCGCTAACTTACCCGGCAGTCCTGCTACATCTAAGGCGCCTTTGCGGCGTGTCATTTCACGCGCTTTGCGCGCAGCTTCGCGCGCGCGCGAAGCTTCAACAATTTTATTTACGATAGCTTTCGCTTCTGCTGGACTTTCCATTAAAAAATCTTGCAGCGCTTCTGATACCGCAGAATCAACAATGCCTTTCACTTCCGATGAAACCAGTTTGTCTTTAGTTTGCGAAGAAAACTTTGGATCCGGCACCTTAACGGACAATACCGCAGTAAGTCCTTCACGCGCATCGTCACCGGTCATGGTTATTTTGTATTTCTTAGCAATACCTTGCTTTTCGATGTACTGATTTAATGAACGAGTCAGTGCACCACGCAAACCTGCTAAGTGAGTTCCGCCATCACGCTGAGGAATGTTATTAGTAAAACAAAAAATATTTTCCTGATAGGAATCATTCCACTGTAATGCCACCTCGATGCCCATATCTTGGCGCCGAGTATCTACATAAATCACCGTATCATGCAGTGGTGTTTTCTTTGTATTGAGGTGTTCTACAAATGCTCGAATACCGCCATCATATTGAAATGTATCGTTTTTTTCTGAGCGCTCATCTTTAAGCTTAATACATACGCCGGAATTTAAGAATGACAATTCGCGTAAGCGTTTGGCTAAAATGTCGTAATGAAATTCGGTGTCTCCAAAGACATCTGGGCTAGGCGTAAAGCGAATGGTGGTTCCGGTTTTATCTGTTTTATCGCCCTGTTTTAATGGGTGTATAGGTTCACCCATTTGATATTCTTGTTGATGGGCATAGCCGCTGCGATTTATAGAAAGAATCAACTTTGATGACAATGCATTTACCACTGACACACCCACGCCATGTAACCCGCCAGAAACTTTGTAAGAGTTATCATCAAATTTACCACCGGCATGCAATACCGTCATAATGACTTCTGCTGCTGAACGATTCTCTTCCTCGTGCATATCGACAGGAATACCTCGACCATCATCTGATACCGATACCGAGCCATCGGTATGGATGATTACTTGTACGTCGCTACAGTGGCCCGCTAAGGCTTCATCGATAGAATTATCTACAACCTCAAAGACCATGTGGTGAAGGCCAGTGCCGTCATCGGTATCACCGATATACATACCCGGGCGTTTACGTACCGCCTCAAGCCCTTTTAGGACTTTGATATTCGTTGAATCGTATGTGGCTTTCTTTGGTTTCTCGGACTTATTTTGGTCGTCTGACATAGTTTATTTATACGTTTAATGTAATGCTGGATTATACCAAGCCTTTCGCACAAGAGCTTGTACATCCGCTTCAAACAGAAGATAAATATTTGTTACTTCATGGGCTTACAAACACCTTGTTTCACGTGAAACACCTTGGTGTCATCCCAGCCCAGTAACTCGATCTGCCCCTCTTCTATTGCGGTAATAAACACTTGGCAGCCTAGCGTTTGTAATGCCGTGATCAGAGCATGCGCATGCTGTTGATCTAATTCGGCACGTATATCATCTAATAACACAACGCACTTCTTTTTATTGAAGTGTTGAATATGGTTTATTTGTGCAAGTAACAAACAAGCTGCGATGAGCTTTTGCTGACCTCGTGAGGCTACTGCAGCGGCATCCTGCTGATTTAAGAATAATTTAATATTTGCGCGGTGCGGTCCGCAACCAGTAGTTTTGCTTACTAACTCTTGTTCCCTTAGGCTACACAGCGCTGTTTCAAGACCCGCCTCTTCTGACCAACCTCGGTGATAGCTCATGCTGACTTCACATTCTGGCAGCAGGCTGTTGCTATAATTGTCGAAATATGGACTAATTTCTTGAAAAATCTCCGATCTTGCAATACCAATCTCTTCGCCCAATACGCTTAGTCGGTTTGTCCATACTGAAAGCTCCTCTGTATCGCATCGATTTCGTAGCGCAGTGTTCCGCTGACGCAAACATTTATTATAATCACGCCAATTTTGTAAAAATTGATGTTTCACGTGAAACGCGGACCAATCCATGTAGTTACGTCGATGTTTGCCGCTGCCTTGAATAAGCTGGTGCGAATCCGGATGCATGCATAGCACAGGCAAATAGCTGGCATGGCTAGAAATTGAAGCCACTTTTTCTTGATTACAATGCAATACCGTCTGTTTTGAAGATTTTTGGATACCGAGGCGTGCAAACCCATCCACAGCGTCTACTTTCCCGCTAACAATAAGGTCGGTTGCTTGTTTGCGAACTAAAGGAGAGGTGCGTCGTTCTCGAAAAGACCGTCCGCGACTGAGCACATCAATGGCCTCTAGAATACTGGTTTTACCCGCACCATTTTCACCAATAAATAAGTTGGCATCAGCTGCCAAAGAAATATCTAGTTGTTCAATTATTCTTAGGTTTTGAACGAGGAGAGTTTGCAGCGCCAATGGTAGAGCTTGTTTGCGTGCCAGAGATAAACTATAGGCGCATTGGCATGACAACGTAGCGACTTGCTTGGCTGCCCGGTGAAACAATTAAAGCGCTGCTGTTTGCGTCTTGAATAATAACTTCCACTTTATCTGACTCAAGGGCATTCAGTACATCGAGCAGATATACAACATTAAATCCGACTTCTAAGCGGTCGCCAGTGTACTCGATCTCAATTTCATCTTCGGCTTCTTCGTGCTCAGGATTATGTGCCTGAATAACCATAATATTGTTATCAAGTATCAGTCTTATGCCTTTATATTTTTCGTTCGATAAGATAGAAGCTCTTGTAAGTGCTTGTTTAAGAAGTACTTTATCAACCTTAGCGCGATTGTCGCACTCTTCGGGTAACACGCGTTGATATTCCGGAAATCGTCCATCAATGAGCTTCGATGTAAATTGCAAATTAGCTAAATTCACACGCAAGTGGTTCTTACCAATTGCAACCGTAATTTCATTGTCTTCCTGGCTGAGCAAGCGCAACAATTCTTGCACGCCTTTGCGTGGCAAGATGATTTGTCGCGAACCGTCGATATCTGATTTGTGTTCCAGCTGGGAAAGGGCAAGCCGGTGTCCATCTGTTGCTACCGTACGAATTTGTCCAGCATCCAATTCTAATAACAAACCATTTAAGTAGTAACGTACATCTTGCTGTGCCATTGCAAAAGCAGATTTTTCAATTAAGGTCTTAAAATCTCCTTCCTTAATGACTACATTTTGATCCAATTCCAGGTCACCGATTGTTGGAAAATCTTCAGCAGGTAATGTTGCTAAAGAAAACCGACTGCGCCCTGAGCTGACTTTTATTTTTTCATTTGAAGAATTAATTGCGATGTTAGAGTCATCTGGTAAAGAACGGCAGATATCTAGCAACTTTCTTGCCGGAATCGTCGTTGCTCCTTGATCTTCAATTTCCATATCAAGTGTCGCGACCAATTCAACCTCAAGATCCGTTGCTGTGATTGAAAGTTTTTGCTCACCGCCTCGAAGTAGCAGATTGCTGAGTGCGGGCATGGTTTGTCTGCGCTCTACGGCACCAATGATTTGCTGTAGAGGTTTTAATAGGTCTTCACGTTTTATAGATAACTGCATATTATATATATTTAGTTATAGTTATAGAGTAGCCAATTTTCTGTGGATATTGTTATTTTATTCTTGTAATTCAATATCTTATATTAATATTGATTGGGTAAAAACGGTTCAGTTAAGGCGCTTTAACACTGAATGTTACAGGCATAAGTCTTAGATAAGAATTCTGTGCAAACTATATCACCTTTTATACACAGCTAATCAACAAATCTAGCGACGCGCCGTTTTGTAATTAGAGTTATTAACTGCTTAGGCTTCTAAGTAAATTAATATAGTCGTCGTTAATTCTCGTATCACCCTCACGTAAGCTAGCCACTTTCCTGCAAGCATGTAATACCGTGGTGTGGTCTCTACCGCCGAAAGCGTCTCCGATTTCAGGCAGACTATGGTTGGTTAATTCTTTTGCTAGCGACATCGCAATTTGTCTTGGTCTAGTAATGGAGCGGCTGCGACGCGCAGAAAGAAGGTCAGATACACGAATTTTGAAGTATTCCGCCACGGTTTTCTGAATATTATCGATAGTGGCCAATTTATCTTGTAAGGCTAACAAGTCATGCAAGGCCTCTTTCGCAAAATCGAGTGTTATCGCTGAGCCCGTAAACTGGGCGTTAGCGATGACCCTGCGTAGCGCACCTTCAAGTTCACGAATATTTGAACGTATTCGCTTACCAATAAAAAATGCTACTTCACTAGGTAAGTCAACATTCATCAGCTCTGCCTTGCGCTGCATAATCGCTACGCGTGTTTCAAGTTCTGGCGGCTCAATTGCTTGGGTTAGCCCCCAGCCAAAACGAGACTTTAATCTTTCATCTAGTCCCTCAACTTCTTTTGGATAGCGGTCACAAGTTAAAATCACCTGGCTCTGAATTTCGAGCAGCGTGTTGAAGGTATGAAAAAACTCTTCTTGTGAACGCTCTTTGCCGGCGAAGAATTGAATATCATCAATCAGCAAAGCATCGACCGTGCGATAAAAACGCTTAAATTCACTGATGGCGTTGTGTTGTAGTGCTTTTACCATATCAGCCACGAAACGCTCTGAGTGTAAATATAAAATTTTCGCGTTAGGGTTTTGCACCAGCATTTGGTTACCGATCGCGTGTAAAAGGTGCGTCTTACCTAAACCAACACCGCCATAAATTAGTAATGGGTTATAAGCGGTTCCTGGATGGCCAGCCACTTGCAAAGCAGCAGCTTTGGGTAGCTGATTAGATTTGCCTTCTACAAAGGTATCAAAGGTGAAATTTGGATTTAGGTTATGGTTGAAATTTTGTAATTTAGCCGAAGTTGCGCTTACGGCTTGGGCAGCTTGATTTTTTTCATCTGTTTCTGCATTTGCTGAGCTTGTTTGTGCTGCTCGATCACTGCTACCAATTTCTAACGCTACCGGACGAGTTGACGCACTATTGCTAGTTCCCGCTAACTCATCAATCCGCGATAGAAAATTGTCTTGCACCCAATCCAACACAAAACGGTTGGGCGCCAACAGTGTGAGCCCACCATTTTCTTCGATGGCGTGTAAGGGGCGGATCCAGGTATTAAGTTGTTGTTCGGTTAATTCGGATTCAAGCTTATGAATACATGATTTCCAGAGAATACTAGTCACGCATCTAACTCCAGTATGCTTATAATGGTTATGTTTTTGTTATGGGGGTAGATCAGTCTATCCAGTAATAGGATTGTTATCCACTGTTTAATGTCAGACAATAATCGTTGACAAATGTAAGTAGCGCGACTATTTTTGCGCACCTTATTAGATAATTATCCTAAACCCCTAAAAGTTAGAATAATTAATGCTAATGAAGACTAAGTTAAGAAATTTTAAAGTTGAAATAATATGAAACGTACATATCAACCTAGCAATTTAAAGCGCGCACGCACGCACGGATTTAGGGCAAGAATGAAAACGAAAGGCGGCCGCGCAGTAATTAATGCACGCCGAGCTCGTGGACGCGCACGTCTGTCTGTAACACACACATAATTGCCTAGAGAAGATTTTTCGTTTACGCATCAAGACCGACTGCTAGACGCAAGTCAATTTACAAGAGTCTTTGATCAGGCAACGAAATCGAGCAGTGAGTTTTTTACCATACTGTCGAGAGAAAATACCGAAGACCAACCACGTTTAGGTATAGTGGTCGCTAAACGAAGAGCTAAACGTTCAGTTGATAGAAATATAATAAAAAGAATTATTCGCGAGAGCTTTCGTTTGAGTAAAGCAAAACTACCAACTAATGATTTCATTGTGATTTTAAAGCGCCCAATCAAGACTATTAAGCGCTCAAACCTTAGGTTGCAAATGGAATCGCTCTGGAAGCAATACTAACTAAATCATGCGTGCAGTTATCAGCAAATTACCAATCAATTTGATTAAGGCTTATCGCTTTGTGCTCAGCCCTTGGTTAGGACAACAATGTAGATTTCACCCAACTTGTTCGCAATATGCATTGCAAGCTGTTGAGCAACATGGGCCTTACCGAGGCAGTTGGTTAGCAGCGAAACGTCTTGCATCATGTCATCCATGGCATGCAGGCGGCATTGATCCAGTACCCGAAAATCACGCGAACAAATAAAATGGAAAACCAAAGATTCTTTTTATATATAGCGCTCGCTTTTTTGCTTTATATCATATGGTTAACCTGGCAACAGGAGCAGGCACCCGCGCCTGTAGCACAACAAGATTCAACTCTGCAGCAAAACACAGATACGGGTAACGAAAATAGTTTTGAAAATTCTGACGATTTGCCTGACGCACTAGATTCAAAACAAATAACGAATACGGCATCTAATGTTGTAGATAAATCCGTAACGCAAAGCAAAAGCCAAAAGGTGCATGTACGTACCGATGTGTTAGATGTAATTATTGATACTCGAGGCGGCGATATACGACAAATTGATTTGCCAACCTATCCGGTGTCTTTAAAAGAACAAGACGAAGCATTTCGTTTAATGTTTAGTAATAACCGTACCTACATTGCGCAATCAGGGCTACGCCATGACAAAATTAATGGCCAATCAGTTAGCGGCGCCGCACCTACGCACCATGAAGTTTATCGCGCGGAGCAAACAGAATATTTGTTGGATGAAGGCAGAGACGAACTTGAAGTTAAATTGTTATGGAGTGGCGAGAACGGCATTAGTGTAGAAAAAATATTTACTTTCTACCGCGACTCTTTTGTATTTGACGTTAAGCACCGAGTAATGAATCAAGGCGACACAAGTTGGGCGGGTCGACAGTATCAACAATTGCGTCATAGCCCTATTTCTGAAAAACGTAGTTGGTTGCGTTTACCGACCTATACAGGAACTGCGTATTTTGATGGCGCATATCATAAGCATAAATTTAGTGACGTAGAAGACGAACCTATCAACATGCAGGTAGACGGTGGCTGGGTTGCGGTATTGCAGCACTATTTTGTTTCAGCGTGGATTCCTGAAGCAGAAGAACAAAATCGTTTTTACAGTAAGGCGGTAACCGCTGCTGGTGAAAACCAGTTATTAATTGGTATGTTATCTAGTGCACAAACGGTAGCGCCAAATAGTAGTGCCGAATTTAATCGGCGTTTATATGCTGGCCCTAAAATTCAAAACGATATGAAACAGATCGCGATGGGCTTAGATCTAAGTGTCGATTATGGGATGTTTTCAATTCTTTCCAAACCTTTGTTCTGGTTGCTGCAATGGTTTCACAATCTGGTAGGCAATTGGGGTTTGTCAATTATTCTGGTTACCGTTGTGGTTAAACTTATTTTTTATAAGTTATCTGAAACCAGCTATAAGTCTATGGCACGCATGCGCAAGCTACAGCCGAGAATAAAGGCCTTACAAGAACGTTTTGCTGACGATAAGCAAAAGCTTGGACAGGCCACATGGGATTTATATCGAAAAGAAAAGGTTAACCCTGCCAAGGGTTGTTTACCTATTCTTATTCAAATGCCGGTGTTCTTGGCGTTGTATTGGGTATTAATCGAAAGTGTTGAGTTGAGACAAGCACCGTTCATGTTTTGGATACACGATCTTTCGATACGTGACCCCATTTTTGTATTGCCATTCTTGATGGGTATTAGCATGTTTATCCAGTTCAAATTAAACCCTGCGCCACCGGACCCTATGCAGGCAAAAATATTTGCCATGATGCCTATTATGATGACGATCTTTATGGCATTTTTCCCAGCAGGATTAGTTTTGTACTGGTTGGTAAATAACATTCTGTCGATAATTCAACAGTATGTAATTACCAAACGAATAGAAAAAGAAACAAATTAAAATAACTATTACTGAAAATAGTTAACAAATAAAGGGCGAGCTTTGCCCAAAAATATTACACAAAAAGAATTGATCTGTGCGCTTGCCACTCCAGCTGGCAAAGGGGCGTTGGCAATTGTGCGCTTGTCCGGGAAAAATGCGCATGTCATAGCTAAACAAATTACACATAAATCATTAGCTCCTCGCCAAGCCAGCTATACAAATTTTTATAACCGTGACGATGTAGTTCTAGACCAAGGGTTAGCAATCTATTTCCAAACACCGGCATCATTTACCGGCGAAGATGTAATTGAATTTCATTGCCACGGTAATCCATTACTAGCAGACTTATTGCTCGAAGCTCTTTGCGCTCTAGGAGCACGTTTAGCTACACCTGGCGAATTTAGTTTAAGAGCATTTTTAAATAACAAAATTGATTTAGCTCAAGCAGAAGCAATTGCGGATTTAATTAACAGCACTACGGAACAAGCTGCTCGTACTGCAACCCGATCTATGCAAGGCGCATTTTCTCAGCGCGTACAAGATGTACTCACGCAATTAACACAGATGCGCATGCATATTGAAGCGGACCTAGACTTTCCAGACGAAGAAATTGATCGACAACAAAACGAACAACTTGTGCCGCAATTGACGAAGTTAAAATACTTTTTGAATGAATTACTGCAACAAGCAAAATTGGGCGAGCGTTTACAAACCGGAGCTACCATTGCAATTGCTGGCAAGCCTAATGCGGGAAAATCGAGCTTGCTAAATGTGTTGGCTCAAAGTGAGGCGGCCATCGTAACTGAGATTCCAGGAACCACACGCGACCCACTTAGCGCGGATATCGAAATTCAAGGCATTGCAGTACGCTTAATTGATACTGCGGGTCTGCGTGAAACGCAAGATATAGTCGAAGCAAAAGGTATTGAACGCACACAACAAGCACTCGCACAAGCCGATATTGTTTTGTGGCTCACTGATGTGAGTAATGAAGATTCTCAATCCGTACCAAGCGACATGGATACTGCAAAGATTTTCTATGTGCACAATAAAGTTGATTTGAGTACAGAGAAAAAATACAACGATAATGAAAATATATATATTTCAGCAAAAACACAGACGGGAATTGATGAATTACTACAACAACTAGGCGAACACTTGATTGGCGACAACAATATTCAAGAACAGGGCGATACCCCTTTTTTAGCAAGAGGTCGACATGTGGTTGCCTTGCAGCAAGCACAAGGGAATATACATTCTGCTCAACAGCGCTTATCCAACAGCCAAGAGCTTGAACTAGCCGCAGAAGATTTACGTTTAGCCCAACAGAATTTAGGGGAAATAACCGGAGAATTCACACCTGATGATTTGCTCGGCAAGATTTTTAGCGAGTTCTGTATAGGGAAATGACCCTAATAGGCAGTCGTGTAATCGTCTCTCATTCAGTACAATAATTAACCATGACAGTTAAACATCAACAATATGACGTAATTGTAATTGGCGGCGGACACGCGGGCACCGAAGCTGCCTTAGCGGCTGCGCGTATGGGTGCGAAAACTTTGTTGATAACACATAACATAGAAACCATAGGCCAAATGAGTTGTAACCCTGCCATTGGCGGCATTGGTAAAAGTCATTTAGTGAAAGAAATAGATGCGATGGGGGGCGCTATGGCTTTAGCGGCCGATCACGGCGGTATTCAGTTTCGTGTGCTTAATTCTCGTAAGGGGCCTGCGGTGCGCGCAACACGTGCGCAAGCCGATCGCGCGCTTTATAAAGCTGCCATTCGCCAGCTAGTTGAGAATCAAGCTAACTTGCAAATATTTCAACAAGCAGTGGATGATTTAATTATTCAACAAGACTGTATTCGTGGTGTTGTTACACAAAGTGACCTGACCTTTTTAGCAAAGTCAGTGGTATTAACCACGGGCACTTTTTTGGGTGGTAAGATCCATATTGGTAATGATAATTATGCTGCCGGGCGCGCCGGTGATCCGCCTGCAACCACCTTAGCCAATCGATTGCGAGAACTTCCTTTACGCGTTGGCCGCTTAAAAACGGGCACGCCTCCACGTATTGATGGACGCAGCATTGACTACACACAACTCGAAGCACAGCCAGGCGATGTCCCAACACCCGTATTTTCATTTATGGGATCGCGTGCGCTACATCCCAAGCAGGTGAACTGTTTTATAACCTACACGAATCCCTCTACCCACGAAATTATCAGCAATGATCTAGAGTTATCGCCAATGTACAACGGCAACATTGATAGCACTGGGCCACGCTACTGTCCTTCTATTGAAGACAAAGTCACGCGATTTGCAGATCGCAATCAACACCAAATTTTTATTGAGCCAGAAGGGTTGCAAACTCACGAAGTGTATCCGAATGGCATTTCAACTAGCTTGCCATTTGAAACACAACAAAAATTTGTGCACTCCATTAAAGGATTTGAAAATGCACATATCACGCGACCGGGCTATGCGATTGAATATGATTATTTTGATCCCAGAGATTTGCAGCCAAGCTTAGAAACCAAGGCTATCGAGGGATTATTTTTTGCAGGGCAAATTAATGGCACTACCGGCTACGAAGAGGCTGCTGCACAAGGCTTGGTGGCAGGTGTCAACGCAGTGCGGCGCGCGCAAGAACAAGACGCTTGGGCACCACGCCGCGACCAAGCGTATATAGGTGTAATGATCGATGACTTGGTCACTAGTGGCACCATTGAACCCTACCGGATGTTTACCAGCCGTGCGGAGTTTCGTTTATTGCTGCGCCAAGATAATGCGGACCTGCGCTTAAGCGAAACCGCACATGAACTTGGTTGCTTGCCTGCAGTACAGTGGCAAGCGTTTAGCGAAAAACGTGAACAGCTTGAAACTCAGCAGCAGCGCTTAAAAAGCAGTTATGTTCAACCGGGCGAAGTGGATGTCGAAACGGAAGAAGAAATTCTGGGTAAAAAACTTAAGCATGAATACAGCATGTATGAATTATTACGCAGACCTGAAGTTAATTTCGAAAATTTAAAAAAACTTAGTACACAAGATTTAAGTGATATCCCTGCTGAAGTGAGTGAGCAACTAGAGATACAAGCAAAATATGCTGGTTACATTGAGCGTCAAAATGTAGAGGTCGAAAAACTTACACAGCAAGAAGAGGTTAAATTACCTCAAGATACAAACTATAGAGCGATAACCGGTTTATCGAATGAGGCTAAACAAAAACTCATGGATATTAAGCCACATACAATTGGTCAAGCTGCGAGAATATCTGGTATCACTCCCTCAACCATTTCATTGCTATTGGTGCACTTAAAGTCTAAGCCTGCGCGTAAAAGTGCATAATAAAAAGCGCTTAAGAAAAGCACCAGAGCAATTTCAAGACTAGCAAACCCTAATCTATTTTCATGAATTCTTCACAACTACTAGCCAGTGGTGTGCAGCAATTAAAACTTCAAGCCAACAAAGAGCAACAAAGCTTGTTAATGCGGTATGTACAGCTATTACAAAAATGAAATCAGACCTATAACCTCACGGCTATAGAAGACACTGATGAAATTATTAGCAAACACATACTTGATAGTTTATCGGTAGCAGAACACCTGAAAGGAAAATATATTATCGATGTGGGCAGCGGCGCTGGATTACCAGGGATACCACTAGCAATAGTTTGCCCTGATAAACAATTTAAGTTGCTAGATAGCAACGTTAAGAAGACGCGGTTCATCCAGCAAGCGACGATTGATCTTGGGCTAAAAAATATACATGTTATGCACACACGCGTTGAAGACTATCAAGCAAGTGGTGGATTCGCAGAAGAAATTAACACCTTAATAAGTAGGGCTTTTACTCATAGCGACAAGCTTTTCGCTTGTTGTGAGCAGCTGCTAGAAAACTTGAGTGATAAGGGGCGAATAATTTTTATGTTGGCTAAACAAAAGCAACTCGAAGTGCTGCCAAATAGATATAATGTGCTCAAAATTCATAGCATTAAAATTCCTCATCTTGGGGCACAACGACATATCGCTATAGTCGAAAAAAATGGCCCAGAATAAATGGACTATTAGAATTAACAGCAAATGACAAAAACCATTTCAGTAACCAATCAAAAAGGCGGAGTAGGCAAGACCACGACCTCGGTAAACTTGGCAGCCTCAATGGCAGCGACCAATCGCCGCGTGTTATTAATTGACCTGGATCCTCAAGGCAATGCCACCATGGGTTCTGGTGTGGATAAACGCACCATCGAAAGGACTGCTGCAGAAGTCATGCTTGATGAAGCCTTGGTAAGCGAATGTATTGTGAAAGGTAGTAAAGGCGGTTATGACTTATTGCCAGGAAATGAGCAGCTAACCGTCGCGGAAGTTAAGTTATTAGATGTAAAAGGCAGAGAATTTAAATTACGCAAAGCATTACAAGAAGTGGTTGATGACTATGACTATATATTTATCGATTGCCCGCCTTCATTAAACATGCTTACTGTGAATGGCTTGGTGGCTGCGAACAGCGTAATAATTCCAACTCAGTGTGAATACTATGCCTTAGAAGGCCTATCCGCGCTCACGCAAACCATTGAACGTATACGCATGTCGGCCAATCCTGAATTAAAAATCGAAGGCCTGTTGCGCACCATGTATGACCCACGCAATAACTTAGCCAATGACGTATCGGCACAATTAACCTCACACTTTGGCGAAAGCGTGTATCGCACCATTATCCCTCGCAATGTCACATTGGCAGAAGCACCCAGTCATGGTTTGCCAGTATTACTCTATGACAAGCGCTCGCGTGGCGCATTGGCCTATTTAGCGTTAGCGGGTGAAATGCTACGTCGCGACGAAAGCCGTACCGCAGGCGACATACCGTCGGCTTTAGCGAGTTAATTTAGCTTGATAAAAGTTTTAGAAATAAGTGATTCAATATGATTAAGAAAAAACGCGGATTAGGATCCTTAGGTGTCGATGTATTACTGAGTGCGGCGAAAACTGAAAATGCAATTAGCAACAGTGATGCCAGTTACACCAGCACAGATAAGTCATTACAGAGTTTACCTATCGACATGATTCATCAAAGTCCGTATCAGCCACGGCAAGTTATGGAACCGGAAGCACTTGAAGCACTCGCGAGTTCCATTCGCCAACAAGGTGTGGTGCAGCCCATTGTTGTTCGCAAGTTGGGTGATGGTTATGAGCTAATTGCTGGCGAACGTCGTTGGCGTGCTTCACAACAAGCAGGTCTGCAAGATATTCCTGCAGTGATTAAAGACGTTAATGATCAAGAAGCTGCCGCTATAGCGATTATTGAAAATCTTCAGCGCGAAGATTTAAATCCTCTAGAAGAAGCTCAGGCATTTGCTAATTTAATCGAAAAATTTGGTCTTACTCATCAAGAGGTAGGCGAAGTGGTGAGTCGCTCGCGCGCTGCAGTGAGCAACAGCCTACGCTTATTGGCACTAGCACAGCCGGTCAAAGATATGCTCAACCAAGGTGACTTGGAGATGGGACATGCGCGTGCTTTATTAGCGCTTGCTGAACAGCAGCAAAGTAAATGCGCACAAACCATTATTCAGCGTCAGCTCTCAGTGCGTGGCGCAGAAGCTATGGTTAAGCAGTTGCTTGAGGGCAAGGGCAAAAAGAAAACCACTGCAGCTAACCATCAAGATCCAGATGTTTCGCGCATGGAAAACAACATAGCAGATCGACTAGGAGCTCGAGTATCCATTCAGCATAGTCAAAATGGTAGTGGACGACTGCAAATTAGATATACCAACCTTGATGAATTTGAGGGAATCGTTGATAAGCTACTAGGCAAATCAAATTAGCTTAAAGTTTGTTCAACTTCAGCGGGTAATACACCCTCGGACCTATTGAGATTTGGCGGGCTAAAATTTATACTTCGCGCCTCTATTGAAGCTGATATCAGCCTCGAATTATGAATGGCTGTTGGATAAAGAACCTTTAAATAATAAAGCTAATAAACTTGGTTCGAAAATTAACAATTCCTACGCAAATACATCGAATATTGGTGTGGCAATGGCTGGTTACATTTTTTATTGCGGCTAGCTTGTTTTTGGTTAATCGTGAATTTGCTCTATCAGCATTTTTAGGTGGTTTTGTTTGTGCAGTGCCCAATATGTATTTTGCACAACAGTTGTATAAACGCAGAATTGCAGTTGCACCTGCCTTGTTGCGATCTGCATTTGTAGCAGAATTTGTAAAAATGGGTTTAGCTGTCGCATTGTTAGCGATAGTTTTAATAAAATATAAGGAAGTTCATCCGATAGCATTATTTGTAACGTACTTCATTACACATTCGTGTATGTGGGCCGTACCTTTAATTTCGCAATTTTCAAGCAAACCAACTCTAAAACAAATACCTTAAATAATGGCCGGCGATACAATTACTTCTTCTGAATATATTCAGCACCACCTGACCAATTGGACCTATGGTCAGCACCCCGACGGTCATTGGGGATTTGCACATAATGCACAAGAAGCTACTGAAATGGGATTTTGGGCGATTCATGTGGATAGCATGATTTGGTCAATATTTTTAGGCGCAGTTTTCATCTATATTTTTCGTCGCGCAGGCAAATCTATGACGGCGGGGGTGCCAAGCGGCTTACAAAATTTTGTTGAATGGGTGGTCGATTTTGTAAATGAAAATGTCCGCGGTTCGTTTAATGCTAAAAACGACATGGTTGCACCGCTAGCGTTAACGATTTTCTTTTGGGTGTTGTTAATGAATTTGATGGATTTAGTTCCCGTGGATTGGATTCCACACTTGGCTGGCATGATTGGCCATTCTGTATTTGGAGTAGATCCACATCATGTGTATTTCAAAGTTGTGCCAACGACCGATCCGAACATCACCTTTGGCATGGCATTGGCTATCTTTGCTTTGATGCTTTACTACAGTGTAAAGATGAAAGGGCTCGGGGGATTTTTAGGCGAGCTTACATTACAGCCATTTGGTAAATGGGGTATGCCTGCAAATTTATTGCTTGAAGGCATCTCGTTAATTTCTAAGCCTGTGTCTTTAGCGCTGCGTTTATTTGGAAATTTATACGCTGGCGAAATGATTTTTATTCTGATCGCGCTGCTGTACAGCGGCGGCATTGTGTGGGGAACTATGGGCGGTTTGCTGCAGCTAGGCTGGGCAATTTTTCATATTTTGATCATCGTTCTACAGGCATTTATATTTATGGTGTTGACCATTGTTTATCTAGATATGGCACATCAAGAACATCATTAATCGTTTAATTAAGTAATTTGTAATAGGAGAAGAAAATGGAACTATCAATAGCAATACTTTATGTAGCTGGCGCGCTTATGCTAGGTATTGGTGCAGCAGGTGCCGCAGTAGGTATCGGCGTTTTAGGCGGTCGATTCTTAGAAGGTGCCGCACGCCAACCGGAACTTATCCCAATGCTAAGAACTCAGTTCTTTATCGTAATGGGTCTGGTGGATGCGTTACCAGTAATCGCAATCGCTATTGGTCTATATGTACTATTTGCAGTAGTTGGCGGCGCAGGCTAAGTATTCGTCAAACAGTAATAGTTTAAATTAAGGTTTAGGTATGAATATTAATCTCACCCTGTTTGGGCAAACGATCGCATTTATTGTGTTTGTTTTCTTTTGCATGAAATTTGTATGGCCACCCATTATGGCAGCGTTAGATGAGCGCAAAAAGAAAATTGCAGATGGATTAGCTGAAGCTGAGCGTGGCATGCAGCAACAAGAAATTGCGGAGCAAAATGCAGCTAAGCAATTATCTGAAGCTAAACAACAAGCCTCCGAAATTCTTGGCCAAGCACAAAAGCGTGCTAATGAAATGGTTGAAGACGCAAAGTCAGTAGCCGTTGATGAAGGCAACCGTATTAAAGAAGCGGCCCATGCTGAAGTTGAAAAAGAAGTGAATCGCGCTAAAGAAACATTGCGCACTCAAGTATCAACCATTGCAGTGGCTGGTGCTGAGCGCATTTTGAAGAAAGAGATCAATGCTAGTTCACACCAAGATATCTTGGATGATCTTGCATCTCAGATTTAATAATCTACGGTAAGGCAACACTAAAAAATTAATGTCTGAACTCACTACAGCTGCAAGACCATATGCTAGAGCCGCATTTGATATCGCTAATACACATGGCGAACAACAACAGTGGACGGATATGTTGTCATTCATAGCTGCAATAGCCTATGACCCGACCATGACGGCGTTGTTAGATAGCCCAGGTTTGTCTCAAGAACAATCGGCAGAAATGTTCATATCGGTTTGTGAAGATAAAATTGATCAACGTGCTAAAAATTTCATCAAATTATTAACTGAAAACGACCGCCTTAAATTGCTGCCAGAAATTGCAGCATTGTACGAACATTATCGTGCAGAAGCGGAAGGAAGTATTGATGCAGAAATAATATCTGCAAGTGAAACGAGCGATGCGCAACTTGCAAAAATTGCTGCAGCACTTAAGACACGACTAGGTAAAGAAGTGCGTATCACTTCTAAGATAGATCCAACATTAATTGGCGGCGCAATTATTCGTGCTGGCGATATGGTAATTGATGGTTCGCTTAGTGGGCGACTTAATAAACTGTCTACTACGTTAACAAATTAAGAATTAAATACATTTATTAGTACTGGGTACACCTGGGTATATTAACGAGGATTTGAAACATGCAACTTAACCCAACAGAAATAAGCGAACTCATTAAAAGCCGCATCGAGAATTTTGATGCTGTTGCTGAGGCGCGCACAGAGGGCACTGTAGTAGGTGTAACCGACGGAATTGTGCGTGTTCATGGTCTGGCCGATGTAATGGCCGGTGAAATGTTGGAGTTTCCAAAAAATACATTCGGTATGGCGCTTAACTTAGAGCGTGATTCAGTTGGTGCGGTAGTACTAGGCGATTACAAACATATCACTGAAGGCGACAAGGTTTCATGTACTGGCCGTATTCTTGAAGTACCGATTGGTACAGAACTATTAGGTCGCGTGGTAAATTCTCTAGGTGAGCCTATCGACGGCAAAGGTCCAATTAAGACCACACTAACGGCTCCAGTAGAAAAAATTGCGCCAGGTGTAATTGAGCGTAAGTCAGTAGACCAACCCGTTCAAACAGGATTGAAATCAATTGATGCCATGGTGCCAATTGGCCGTGGCCAACGTGAGTTAATTATTGGCGATCGCCAAACGGGTAAAACGGCAGTAGCGATTGACGCTATCATCAATCAAAAAGGTACTGGCGTTAAATGTATATATGTTGCGATCGGTCAAAAGAATTCTTCTGTTGCTAACGTAGTACGTAAATTAGAAGAGCACGATGCAATGGGCCACACCATTATCGTTAATGCAGCGGCAGCAGAATCCGCCGCGATGCAATACATTGCACCCTATTCTGGTTGTTCAATGGGTGAATATTTCCGTGACCGTGGTGAAGATGCTTTAATTATTTATGATGATTTAACCAAACAGGCTTGGGCTTATAGACAAGTATCCTTGTTGTTGCGTCGTCCACCAGGTCGCGAAGCGTATCCAGGTGATGTGTTCTATTTACACTCGCGTTTGTTAGAGCGGGCATCACGCGTAAATGCTGAATATGTAGAAGATTTTACAAAAGGCGAAGTAAAAGGTAAGACCGGCTCACTAACTGCATTACCTATTATTGAAACACAAGCGGGCGACGTATCTGCATTCGTACCTACCAACGTAATTTCAATTACCGACGGACAGATTTTCTTAGAAAGTGATTTGTTTAACTCTGGTTTTCGTCCTGCGATTAACGCGGGTCTTTCGGTATCTCGTGTAGGCGGTGCAGCACAAACTAAGATCATTAAAAAGCTTGGTGGTGGTGTACGATTAGCACTGGCTCAATATCGTGAGCTTGCAGCGTTCTCACAGTTTGCATCAGATCTTGATGAGCAAACGAGGAAACAATTAGAGCGTGGCGAGCGGGTAATGGAATTGATGAAGCAAAACCAGTACGCACCATTAAACGTTGCCGAGATGGCTGTGTCGCTATATGCCGTAGACAAAGGTTACATTGATGATGTTGATGTAAATAAAGTGGTTGATTTTGAAAAAGCGATGCATGATTTTATGCATTCACAACATAAAGATTTACTCGACAATATAAATGACACTGGCGATTACAACGATGATATTGAAGCTTCACTAGCGAAAGCGATTGAAGACTTTAAAGCAAAAGGCACTTGGTAGATTTCAGGGTAACTACTGGGTAAGGTTTATCTAAAAGTTTATAACTAATGGCAAACGAAAAAGAAATAAGATCGCAGATTGCGAGTATTAAAAATACTCAAAAAATCACCAAAGCGATGGAAATGGTTGCCGCGAGTAAAATGCGCAAAGCAAAAGACCGCATGAATGCAACGCGACCTTATGCATCAAAAATGCGTAATGTAATTGGCCACCTTGCTAATGCTAACACTGAATACAACCATCCTTTCTTGCTTGATCGAGAAGAAGTTAAGCGCGTTGGTTATATTATTATCTCAAGCGATCGAGGGTTATGTGGTGGTTTAAACGTAAACCTATTTAAAGCTGCACTAAATGATATGCAGCAGTGGCAAGATAAGAATGTTGAAATTGATTTTTGCTTAATCGGCGCTAAAGCCACGCAATTCTTCAAAAAGTTTTCTGCAAATATAGTCTCGCAAGTTTCACAATTAGGAGATGAAGTTCATTTAGAAGAACTAATTGGAACCGTTAAAGCCATGTTAGATGCCTACACCGATGGCAAGATCGATCGTTTGTACTTGGTTGAAAATGAATTTGTTAATTCCATGACACAAGAACCAAAAGTGTCTCCCTTACTGCCACTTGCCGCAGAAGATAATGATGAAATGAAACATCATTGGGACTACATTTATGAGCCTGATGCCAAGACTGTGTTAGATGGTCTACTTACGCGTTACGCAGAATCCATTGTTTATCAAGGCGTTGTTGAAAACGTAGCTTGCGAAATGTCTGCAAGAATGGTGGCGATGAAAAGCGCATCGGATAATGCCGGTGACCTTATCTCTGATTTGGAGCTGGCTTACAACAAAGCGCGACAAGCAGCGATTACACAAGAAATATCAGAAATTTGTGGTGGCGCAGCAGCGGTGTAAACAAACACTCTGTTATCGCAATTGAACACAAGAATTTAAATAGATTAAATAAATTTAGAGCTAAAGAGGATTTATCATGAGTGCAGGTCAAATTGCTCAAATTATTGGTGCCGTCGTAGACGTCGAGTTTGCACGTGACAATGTGCCAAATGTTTATGATGCGTTAATCGTAGATGAACAAAAAATTACGCTAGAAGTACAGCAACAATTAGGTGACGGTATCGTTAGAACCATCGCAATGGGTGCTTCGGATGGTTTACAGCGTGGTCTAAAAGTTTCTAATACTGAAGCGCCGATTACTGTACCCGTAGGACCTAAAACATTAGGCCGTGTTATGAATGTACTCGGTGAACCGATAGATAATGTAGGCGAAATTGGTGCTGAATCAGGTATGCCAATTCACCGCGCGCCACCAACATTCGAAGAACAAGCCGGTGGTAATGAGTTATTAGAAACAGGTATTAAAGTAATCGATTTACTATGCCCATTCGCTAAGGGTGGCAAAATTGGTTTATTTGGTGGCGCAGGTGTAGGCAAGACCGTAACCATGATGGAACTGATTAATAACATCGCAAAGAAACACTCTGGTCTTTCTGTGTTTGCGGGTGTAGGTGAACGTACTCGTGAAGGCAATGATTTCTATTATGAAATGAAAGAAGCCAATGTTCTGGATAAAGTGGCGATGGTGTACGGACAGATGAATGAGCCTCCAGGTAACCGCCTTCGTGTTGCACTAACGGGTTTGACTATGGCAGAACACTTTCGTGATGAAGGTAAAGACATGTTGTTATTCATCGATAACATCTATCGTTACACACTTGCAGGAACAGAAGTATCTGCACTATTAGGACGTATGCCGTCTGCGGTGGGTTATCAGCCAACACTGGCTGAAGAAATGGGCGCGCTACAAGAACGTATTACATCAACTAGTGACGGATCTATTACTTCTATTCAAGCGGTATACGTACCTGCGGATGACTTAACCGATCCATCACCTGCAACCACTTTTGCTCACTTGGACGCAACCGTTGTACTTTCAAGACAAGTAGCCGAGCTAGGCATTTACCCTGCGGTGGATCCTTTAGATTCCACTAGTCGCCAACTCGATCCATTAGTTATTGGTAATGAGCATTACGATACGGCTCGCGCGGTTCAAAACACCTTGCAACGTTATAAAGAACTAAAAGACATTATTGCAATTCTGGGTATGGACGAATTATCTGAAGAAGATAAACAAGTCGTATTTCGTGCACGAAAGATTCAACGTTTCTTATCTCAACCGTTTGCAGTTGCTGAAGTATTTACTGGAACTCCAGGTGCATTAGTTTCTCTACAAGATACCATCTCTAGCTTTAAAGCGATTGTAGATGGTGAGTATGACCACTTGCCTGAGCAAGCTTTTTATATGCAAGGTGGAATTGAAGACGTAATTAAAAAGGCTGAGGAATTAAAGTAAATGGCCGAAAATACCACCATGCATCTTGATGTAGTAAGTGCCGAGAAAGAATTATTCTCTGGCACTATCAGCGCTGTGTTTGCGCCTGCACAAATGGGTGATGTTGGTATTTACCCACGCCATACTCCGTTGGTAACTGGTTTACGCCCAGGTGAATTAAAGATAGAAATTGAGGGCGAAGAAGATCAGTATCTTTATGTATCTGGCGGTATTCTTGAAGTGCAACCCGGTGTAGTTACTGTTCTTTCTGATACGGCTATACGCGCTGAAGATTTAGACGAAGCAAAAGCCCTAGAAGCTAAACAAAATGCTGAAGAAGCGCTTAAAGATCAACAAAGCGATTTTGATGCAGCTAAAGCCCAGGCTGAACTGGTTCGAGCTGCCGAACAACTGCGCATGATTGAAAGAATGCGTAAGATTCGCAAATAATTTACATAGTTAAATTTACATGTAAAACAAGCGTTTATACTCTTTAAAGCAGTCTTCCTAGTGGCTTTGTCAGGCCATTTCCCCATCCGTTCTAAATTAGCTTTTCTTTTATCCCACAGCTTGGCATAAACTGTTGTAAAAGCAGGCGCGCATACACGTATTATTAATGTGTTGCTGATAACCTTCATCGTTTATAAACATAAAAATTAATATGGGTTTAGAAATCATCATCCTGGCTGCGGGGAAAGGTACTCGCATGCAAAGCGAACTACCAAAAGTGCTGCATAAAGTAGCAGGCCAAGCCATGCTGGCCCATGTAATTGAAACTGCACAACAACTATCCCCAGATGCAATCTATGTAGTGATTGGACATGGTGCGGATCAAGTAAAAGAAACATTTCAAAATGACGCAATAACATGGTGTGTGCAAGAACAACAATTAGGTACTGGGCATGCGGTTCAACAAGCTCTACCAAATATAAAAAATGATCAACAAAATGTTTTAATTTTATATGGCGATGTGCCCTTGCTTAAAACAGAAACCTTGAATCAATTAGTTAATGAGTTATCAAATAAACAGTTAGTACTATTATCTGCAGTTCTAGAAGATCCTACTGGTTATGGGCGCATTGTGCGTAATAATTCAAATAACGTTCAAGCGATCGTTGAGCAAAAAGATGCAGACCAAACAACATTAAATATAAAAGAAATTAATTCTGGCATTCTTGCAGCTCAAGCAGGTAACTTAAAAAACTGGCTGGTTAATGTTAGTAATAACAATACGCAGCAAGAGTATTATTTAACAGATTGCATCGCTTTAGCGGTTCAACAAAAGCAAAAAGTAGAAGCTATTATTTGTAATGACGAGAATGAAGTCCTTGGTATAAATAATAAATTGCATCTAGCTCAAGTAGAGCGTCTCTTGCAATTGCGAATTGCTGAACAGCTAATGACTAGTGGCGTAACCCTGATTGACCCAGCTCGCATTGATGTTCGAGGTAAATTACAGACAGGAAAAGATGTTGAGATTGATATCAATAGCGTATTTATCGGCGACAATATTTTAAGCGATGGGGTAAGTATTGGTGCTAATGCAGTGGTCATAAATTCTCGTATTGAAGCAGGCACCACTATTCTTGCAAACTGCCATATTGAGAACGCCAATATAGGTAAAAATTGTGAGTTAGGACCCTTTGCTCGCATTCGCCCAGATACGGTGTTGGCTGAGAATGTGAAAGTGGGTAACTTTGTTGAAATTAAGAAAGCCAATGTCAAAACAGGCAGTAAAATTAACCACTTAAGCTATATCGGTGATAGCGATCTAGGCGAAAACGTTAATATCGGGGCAGGAACGATCACCTGTAATTATGACGGGGCTAACAAACACCGTACTACTATTGGTGATAATGTATTCGTAGGTTCAGATACCCAATTTATAGCACCGGTGACTATAGGCGATGGCGCAACTATCGGAGCAGGCTCAACCATAACTAAAGATTCACCTGAACAAAAACTAACTTTGGCACGCAGCAAGCAAGTATCAATAGATGGTTGGCAGCGTCCCGAAAAGAAACCAAAATAAATTTTTAAACAAATTAGATTAAAAATATATGTGTGGAATTGTTGGAGCTATTGCTAACCGAGATGTATCCCCAGTATTACTAGAGGGCTTGCGTCGTTTAGAGTACCGCGGTTATGACTCTGCAGGTATGGCCGTTCTTACCAATGGATCGATCGATCGTGTTCGGAGAACTGGGAAGGTAAGTGAGCTAAGCGCAGCACTAGATCAGACAGCTTTAATTGGTCAGTTAGGTATTGCGCATACACGCTGGGCTACTCACGGTATTCCTGCAGAAAATAATGCACACCCGCATATCTGTAATGACAGAGTGGCTATTGTGCACAACGGTATTATTGAAAATTTTGAAGAGTTAAGAGCCCAACAAGTTAAGCAGGGGTTTAGTTTTACCTCTGAGACCGATACAGAAGTTATTGCCCACCAAATAGTTCATTACCTAGATCAAGATATTTCACTCTATGAAGCGGTCAGTAAAACTATCAAAGATCTTAAAGGAGCTTATGCACTAGGCGTTATTGATAAAAATGATCCTGATAAATTAATTGCTGCGCGTAATGGCAGCCCATTGGTTTTAGGCATAGGAAAAAAAGGTAATTTTATTGCTTCTGATGTACAAGCCTTGCTCAAAGAAACACAAGAATTTATCTTTTTAGAAAATGGTGATATTGCCGAAATTACTCGTGATGCAATAAAGATTCTTGACCATACGGGTGTATCAGTACAACGAGAATCGAAAGTAAGTAAGTTATCAGCTGATGCGGTAGAAAAAGGTGGTTATCCGCACTACATGCTCAAAGAAATATTTGAGCAACCACAAGCAATTTCAGACACTCTTGAAGGTAGACTAATTAATGGACGTGTTGCGGAACAAATTTTAGGTCCGAAAGCCAAAGAGATTTTAGATCAAACTAAAATTATTCAAATTATTGCATGTGGAACAAGTTACCACTCCGGTTTAATAGCCAAGTTTTGGTTTGAAGAATTAGCAGGGATTCCTTGTTTTATTGATGTGGCGAGTGAATTTCGATACCGCAAACATGTTGTTCAACCGGGCACACTGTTTGTAACCATTTCTCAATCAGGCGAAACAGCAGATACCTTAGCGGCATTACAACAATCTAAAGAAGAAGAATATGCAGGTTCTTTAGTAATTTGTAATGTTCCTGAGAGTTCATTAGTGCGCGAATCTGATCTTGCATTGATGACGCATGCTGGCCCAGAAATTGGTGTTGCCTCTACCAAAGCATTTACTACTCAGCTCATTGCATTACTACTGTTAGTTATTACTACTGGCCGTCGTCATGGTATGCATGATGAAATGGAAAAAATATTAGTTGAACAATTAACTAATTTACCAACGCGCATTAATAAAGTTTTAGAGTTAGACGGTAAAATCAAAAAATTAGCCAAACACTACGGCGACAAACAGAATGCTTTATTCCTAGGGCGCGGTTCACACCATCCAGTAGCTATGGAGGGTGCATTAAAGCTAAAAGAAATATCTTATATTCATGCAGAGGCTTATCCCGCAGGTGAGCTTAAGCATGGCCCAATTGCTTTGGTAGATGACAAGATGCCCATAATTGCAGTAGCGCCAAATGATGAGCTACTTGAAAAATTAAAATCTAATCTTGAAGAAGTACGTGCTAGAGGTGGGGTATTACACGTATTTGCAGATGCCAGCTCGGGCTTTGTATCTGAGCCAGACACTATCGTAATAGAAGTAGATGCACCCGATAATGCGGTAGCACCTATATTGTTTACTATTCCACTTCAACTACTTGCTTATCATGTTGCTATTCTGAAGGGCACTGATGTTGACCAACCAAGAAATCTAGCTAAATCTGTTACAGTAGAATAATTAATACTTGTTCTGTAGTAACTATTTAAACCTCAGTATTAGATCAGTGAGTAATGACATGAAAAATCTTTTATTCATATTTATTAGTTTTGTATTATTTTGCTGTGTGGGACTGATACATGCAGGAGAAGTGCAAGTTGGCCCTAAAGAGGGCAGCAAGTTGGAAGATTTTTCGGGCACTACTATGCATGGAGACTCATTCCAATTTTCAAAATTAGTGGATAAAGGCTCAGTAGTAATAGTTATGCTACGCGGATTTCCAGGCTATCAATGTCCTGTGTGTTCAACGCAAGTTGCAGGATACGTAGCAAAGGCAGACGAGTTTAAAAAACAAAGAAACACACCGGTAGTATTTATATATCCGGGTAAAGTAAGTAATCTGGAAAAGCGTGCTCAAGAGTTTACAGCTCCATTGGAAAAAGAAGTAGATCTACCTAATAACATAATATTTGTTATTGACCATGATTATAAGATTACAAATCACCTTGGGCTTAGATGGGATGCACCAAAAGAAACTGCTTACCCAGCTGCCTTTGTAATTGACCATAGTGGCTACGTTCAATATGCAAAAGTTAGCGATAATCATCAAGATCGTGCTACAGCGGACGAAGTCTTAGAATTTTTGGATATTATCCACTAAATAGCATTATCCCAGTAAATGTAAGGATGTATCATTCTATGTCTTAGTGAATTACTAATAATCATACATACTTAATTTTTTAAGGGAGTAAACATGGAAGCAACTAATCCTTACGAAAGTCCTAAATCAAATCCTGCTACATCTTCAGATCAAACTTATCAACCAAAATTTCTAGCCTTAAATGGAAGAATTGGTAGGCTGAGATATCTAGCTTATGGAATGATTGCTACTGTTTTAACAATTGTAGTTCTAGGCATTTTATCAGCAATTATGATTCCTATGCTTGCTAGTAGCGGCATGTCAGAAGCCATAATGGTTGTGATATTAGTAGTTCTATATTTGCCTTTAATAGTGTTTTCGATCATATTTATGAAACGAAGATTAAATGACTTAGATAAAAGTGGTTGGTGGCAATTACTAGTATACATTCCAATAGTTGGAATTATCTTCGCGCTGTATATTCTTTTCTGGCCCGGCACTAAGGGCTCAAATTCTTATGGTATGCAGCCTTCTAGTAATTCAGGATTACTAATTATTGCGGGCCTCATTTTACCGATAGTGCTTGTAGGAATACTTGCTGCAATTGCAATTCCTGCGTATCAAGATTATGTAGAGCGTGCTCAACAGGTTATTGAATCTCAAAACTAGTATTAAATAATTCCTAAAAAAGCATTGCCCTGGCAGGGAGTTAAGAGGGAGGAGTATCTTCTGAGAAGAGCGCCAGGGCAATGAATATCTATATAGGTGGCCATACTAGGCTTTTCCTGCTATAAGTAAATTTCATTATTTACATGATAGTAATCGCTTTTATATATGATAAATCTGCCCACCGTTAAGCAGCTCCGCTATCTGGTAGCACTAGAAAAACAATTGCATTTCGGCCGTGCAGCAGAAACTTGCTTTGTTACTCAATCTGCATTTAGTGTTGCTATTAAAGATCTCGAAACGCTTCTCAATGTCTCATTAGTAGACCGGACCAATCGAAGTGTAGTGTTTACCTCTGCTGGTAAGTTAGTCGCGCAACAAGCACGCCTCGCGATATTTGATATGGAAGGCATTGTCGATATCGCCAAGTCAGTGCAAGAACCCTTAAGCGGAGTATTGAAAATGGGTGTAATCCCCACCATTGCTCCTTTCTTGCTGCCAAAAATTCTACCTAAGATTCGAAAAAAGTTCTCAAGTCTTGAGCTTTATTTGGTTGAAGAACAAACTAAGAAAATACATGAACTATTATTGCTAGGTGAACTAGACATTTTACTGTTAGCACTTCCCGTTGAATTAAAGAATACGGAAACGATTTCAATATTCAATGACCCTTTTAAGCTTGCCTATAAAAAAGACACTACTCTAATCGACCCAGATAATTTTTCACCAAATAAGCATAACAATGATGCAATTATGTTATTAGCGGATGGACACTGTTTGCGAGATCATGCATTGAGTGCCTGTAGTCTTGGCCGTAAAACGAATATAAGTAAATTTTCTGCAAGTGGTTTATACAGTTTAATTCAAATGGTCGACAGTGATCTTGGCATAACCTTCATACCACAAATGGCAATTGATAGCGGCTTATTAAAAAATACTAAAGTACAAACTAAAGACTTATAAAGACAAATCTTATCGAGAAATAGGCTTGGCTTGGAGAAAGTCTAGTGTTAGGAAACAAGAATTTAAATTACTGGCTGATGTAATTCAGGAAGTTGTCGGTAAGTAACCACTTGTATATTGCCAGGTTTAGAGAGCAAGTAAGCTATTAAGCAAAGTAAACCAACACCTACCCCACACAATACGTAAATATTCTCAACAAACAGTAATGTAAGTGAATAAGACGCTACGATAGATGAGGTTGCAATCCACTTTACTTTTGTTGGAATAACTCGGTGCTCTTGCCATTCCTGTATTGACCGTGCAAAAGGTGATTTGTAATATAGCCAAGCGTGAATTGAGGGTGATGATTTAGCAAACGCCCAGGTTGCTAATAAAACAAAGCATGTAGTAGGTAATAATGGAAGAAATGCTCCTACAATACCTAAGCTAAGCGAGGCTGCACCGATTGTATTGTAGATAATTTTCTTCATGTATATATTTCTAAATATTTCTAAAATATGAACGAGTACAATTAGTAAGTGATGTGCCGGGCTGCGTGTTTAAGCTAATACAACCCGACACAGTTTTAGTTTAGATTACTTTATTTAGCTGGCTTTACGTATTCCCGTAATTGCAGCAATAGAATCTCTCACCATGACTCCGTACTGTGAGTCTGCTTGATCAAAGTGAGGCAACATACGATCTTGTACATCACTTGAGCATTGACTTAATCCACCCGCAATATTGTCAACTAACTGTAGTTGTTGATCACTAGACATTAAGCGAAATAAATCACCCGCTTGAGTGTAATCATCATTGCCCTCATTGCGGTCATAGCGATCTACGTCACCCGAGATGCGTAAAGCTGGTTCAGGTGTTGCTTCTTTCATTTCTTGGCCATCTATTGGACCACCCTTAGTATTTGGATAATAGTTCGCACCCGCTTGATCAATTACATTTGCATCTGATCCAGGCTGTACTACTCCCGCCATCGCACCTGATCGCTGATAGTTTTGTGCACGTGTTGCATGTGGGCAGTTAACGTGAACTTGATTATAGTTTGCGCCTACTCGATAACGCTGTGCATCGGCATAGGCAAACAATCTTGCCTGAAGCATCTTATCTGGTGATGCACCTATACCTGGCACCATGTTGCTAGGTGCAAAAGCAGCCTGTTCTGTTTCAGCAAAATAGTTCTCAACATTACGATTAAGTTCTAAAGTGCCGATCTCAATTAATGGATAATCGCTGTGGCTCCAAACCTTGGTAACATCAAAAGGATTCACCTTATAGGTTTCTGCATCGGCTTCAGGCATGATTTGAACTTTAACTGTCCATTGAGGAAAGTCTCCGTTCTCAATTGCATTTACTAAATCACGTTGAGCATGATCGGGATCTTGTCCTATGGTTTCTCGTGAGGTAGGTTCGGTTAAACACTCAATACCTTGTTTTGTTTTAAAGTGGAATTTCACCCAATAACGCTCGCCGTTCTTGTTCCACATTCCAAAGGTATGTGAACCATAACCATTCATGTGACGGTAATCTGCAGGTACACCACGGTCTGACATTAAGATGGTAATTTGATGCATCGCTTCTGGGTTCAATGACCAGTAATCCCAAACCGCTTCTGGTGATTTAAGATTTGTTTGCGGGTCTCGTTTCTGGGTATGAATGAAATCTGGAAATTTATGTCCATCTCGAATGAAAAACACTGGTGTATTGTTTCCAACAATGTCGTGATTACCTTCCTTAGTATAAAACTTCACTGCAAAGCCACGAGGATCACGCTCAGCATCACCCGAGCCCATTTCACCACCTACTGTTGAGAAACGAAGAAAGACTTCTGTCTGTTTGTCGTTTCCATTTAGAAAGTCAGCAATTGTGTAATTAGAAAGATCTTTTTTTAAGGTAAATGTACCGTATGCACCTGTTCCTTTGGCATGCACAATACGCTCTGGGATTCTTTCACGATTAAAATGTGCAAGTTTTTCCATTAATGCCACATCTTGCATTAAGACTGGACCACGTTCACCTGCGGTTACTGCGTTTTGGTCATCTGCTATAGGGATGCCAGTAGAAGTTGTTAGTTTATTTTGCGCCATCATTAAGCCCCTTATCGTTAAATTAAGATCAGTGCAGGCTCTGCACTGTATGAGTTCTGATGGCAGTAATAATCCACTCCTATTGTTAATTAGTAAATTAGATTGTTTTCATGGTAATAATCGTTTTTATAGATGGTTAATTATATACATATAACACTTATCTGGAATTCAGTACCTTTTAACCCGACTTGCTAATAACAGACTGATTTTAAGTAAATTAATTGAAGCAAGAATGGGCGGTATACAGGGAAAAGTGTGATTGATTACTAGTTATTACTGAGTGGTTATTACTAAACTATATTTGTTTGTTGATAACTGAGGATTAATATAACTTCTGAAAATGGCAAACCTATTGAAAGATAGGGGCGCAAAATCACCGGTCTAAGGAAGCAAGGATTCTATGACAGCGGAATTACCAGATAGTGAACCTCTCTCTCCAACAACTCTCTCATTCTCTACGTCTGAACGCTGTTTACCTTGCTTCCTAATTCCTTTTAACTAGGCGCTTCGCCTAGTCATGAATCTTCGTAATTATTTATGCTATGTAATAGCTATTCCGCTACACCTTTCTTGAATTGCTCCAAATAACAAAGACCGCAATAGCAGCTAAAACTAAATAAATAAAATAAGTTGAGTTTATAATATTTCTCTAAGACAAATATAAGCTAAACCACTGAGGGGTATCGGGTTGGATTCAATAAATAACACATTCAAAATGACCGCTAACGACCCAAAGTGGACATTAGTATGTTTTACTACAACGACGAATGAAGTTCTCGCCATCCACTACGAAGTACACGAATAGCCGAGCGTAAAAATAGAATTAATAGAACGACTGCAATCACCAAATCAGGCCAACCAGATTGAAAGACCCATACTCCAAGTGCCGCAGCAATAACGGCTATACCTTCGTTTACATCATTGCGTGAGCATTCCCATGCAGACGACATGTTCACATCACCATATCGATACGACATTAACAACCAAAGACATATTAAATTAACTCCTAAATTTAAAAATGCAGCAATCCCCATTGATTCAAATGCAGGGGTTGCCGGATGAAATAAGCTCCAAGCAATCTGTATAGCAACGACAAGTGCTGCACCTAGGATCAACACGCCTTTAAACAAAGCTACACGTGCTTTGGCGACCAAGCTTGCACTTATCACCATCAAACTTAGTGCGTAGGTTAATGCATCACCGAAATTATCTAGTGCGCCAGATAACAGAGATGATGAGCCGCTGATGATTGAACCGAAGACCATCATTAGAAACGTTGCTGAATTTAGCACTAGGATAATAATCAGCACTCGACGTTGCTTAGCATGTAATGCCGCAACGTCTATCTGGTTCTGGCAACAACTTTTACTCACAAATGATGTATCCATATTCGGTGGTGGTCTATATTATCTAATAAAATCTATCGAATGACTGCTATTGGTCGAACGTAGGCATAGAATTTATTAAATTCAAACAAAGAACTAATTATGAAAAAACTGCATATCTCCATTTCTACGGATAAGTTAGATGAAAGCATAAAAGACTACAGTGAGCGTTTGGGACAGCAGCCATGCTCGCTTGTAAATAATGAATATGCATTATGGAGAACAGAAGCACTTAATGTTTCAATTCGTCGAGATAAAGATTCTTCACCGGGATTGCTTCGTCATTTAGGGTGGGAAGATGACAGCGCATTGGAATTCAGTAGTGAGATAGACGTGAATGGAATCATATGGGAAAGGTTTAATGCCAAACATCAGGCAGATGAAATTAATGAACTCTGGCCCCAAGCAAATTATCGGATTAAATAAGTAAAGCTCAGAATGACCGCATTAGAGCAATTGCGGTCATTAGTATTGTATGAATAGGCTTTGTTTAATTAAAGCGTTTGGCTGTTCTTGCTAACAATAGAATTGCCGTTAGCCAATAAAAGGCACCGCCACCTCCGCCGCCGCCATCTTCTGATGCAGCAGGGCTGCTAGAGGTTACGGTACGTTCTAATGCTGTTGCGGTAGATGTATTCGATGGTGCATTTCCAATAGCATTCAAGGCAATGACTTGATAGGTATAGGCTGTTCCTACGGTTAGGTTAGTATAGTTATCCGTATAAGAAGTAGTATTGGCTGGTAAATTAGCGATCGTAGCCAATCCCCCACCGTTACTTGCTCTTTGCACCATAAAGTTTTGCTCATTGTTACTATTATCTGTCCAAGCTAATGCGATATCACCTGTGTTTTGCGCGCTTGCACTTAATCCTGAAGCTGCAATAGGCGCAGCGGCAGCTTGGTTTACGGTACGATTGTCAGTGATAAGTTGGTTACCAGTAATAATATCAATTCTTTGTGTGACATTTGAGCTATCAAATGATGAAGTGAATGTGAAAGTCCCTAATCCTGCGGTTTGGATTTTTTCAGTAATAATTTGTTGTGCAGCTGCAGCAATAGAAGCAATAGTGCATTGATATGATTTACCAGCAGCGAGTAATGCACAGGCTTGCCCATTTACTGTAACTTCGCTAAAACTAGCGAATGCAACATTATCGATATCACCATCAATTTGTACGTTGCTCACTGCAACCGTACCGTTATTTGTGACAGAGACTTGACGAATAATTTCTTGTTGTTGCGCAAGATTATTTGCTGGTGCGGCGCCGAATCGAGCGAGAGCGATATCAATTGGCTCTTTGTAGCAATTCCCAAGTGCTATATGTGCATTTATTTCATCTCTTGAGCATTGTGAAAATGCATTTAACCCATTCGCTACAACTGGAGACATAATAAAGGTACTTGCTGGGCACGCAGCATTGTTAGGTGGACCATCATGTTCGGCGCCAAAGTTATGCCCCATTTCGTGCGCTAGGATGACTGAAGCCACCCCTTCCGAAGCCCGATCTTCGTTTACACTTATTGCGATGTTTAAACCATTTTGTGTAACACAGGTTGCACTTAGTGGCGCGATCCCGGCAACACCGTTACCTATTAACGGTACTTGTATATCTCTAGCGGTGATTAAAGCGCCTAACGTGAGTTGATTATTTCCAAATACATTAGCTTGATTAATAATAGACTGATTTAACAAAACCTCTGCATCGGTTACACCCACAAACAGTGGATTGTTATTGTCGAAACTTTGTATAGCCGTGTTGTTAATAGCAATGCCAAGACTGTTGCGATAGATAGCATCAACATTATTTATAATGCGCATCGCACGCTGTATTGAGTCAGCATATTGAGCGGTATGAAACTGATCTAGTGCCAGCACTACATTGACTGCTTGAGTGATACCACCTACAGCAAAGGCAACATTGTTTTGCCCTAATACTCCACCGTTCACCGCATTCGCATTTGGAACGATAGAGGCTAAAGCTGACTTTGTTACTTCATTATATGCATGCGGCATCGCGCACATGTTTGACAGATCAAATTCACCACTTAGGTTCAGTTCGTTGGCTTCCATAGAAACGGAAATATCATTACCAACAACACTTAGCGCTACTCCAGAAAGACCTGCACCTTTAAGTTCATATAATTTATCGTGAATAGACGCAAGACCCTGCCATTCGCCATCGTGATAAGAAGCTGCTACCCAGCTTCCAGGTACTTCAGGTGCGGCACCTTGATAGAGTTCTAAATCGTTATTTTCTTCTGCATTGACATCTATGTTGACTTGAATGCGTTCTGCTAAGCTACTTTTTTCTAGTTCAACTGCGTAATCAATTCCATCTACGGTAATAAATAAGTCATCAAGGTCTGTAGATGCATGCGCAGCGCATGTGATTAAGCTGCATATAAATAGTATGTGTAATCCAACTCGTAATCTCATAAGTAGCCATTTTTATGTTAACCAGTTTTACCTGGGCCTCATATTAGAGGCAATGATTGAAATCTCATCGTCTGCAATATTTTCTTTAAAATCGACACTCAATTCTTTTATGTAGCCATATTCTTCATCGTAAGCAATGATTAAATCCGCTGGATTTTTTTCTAATGCTTGCTCAACAAATAAGAACATGCCTTCAATAGTGTTAAAGTCACCGTAATGCTGCGGATCGACATCATCTCCAGTATCCGCGTAGCGTACGGTCTCAACTTTGTTATCACCAACTTCAAACACCATCATTCGAACTACTTCAGGAACGCAGTAGCAGATTTTCTGCATTTCAATTTCGTAGTTGCTAATTTCATGAGCCATCCATTTCTCTCGGTTACTTTGAACCTCTGAGGAGATATCGTTTGAAGTGGCTTTAGTACTTTCTGGTGTTACCGTTTCAGTGGTTTCATTCTCAGCAGTTTCTGTTGGTGCCTCATCTTTATCTCCACCACATGCGCTAATGCTTAAAATAATGCTGCATGTAATTAAAATAACGGTGTACTTAATTAAACCTTTCAAAAAATACGACTTGGATATTTCATGTAAATTATAGAGTGACATTTTGAGCTCCTTTTAGAAGTAGGCCTATGTCGAAGCAATAAACGGTGGTTTTTTCACGACAAAGTGTGGCATGAATAATTTTGTGGTGTAGTTAATATTATGGTTAAAAGTTTATTTGATTCAGACAGTTAACCACAGTATGCGATAACACATCATTTAGTGCTAGGTAATGGGTATGAATCAGCCCATCAAGCGGACAATATCAGTATAGATGTCAGCGAAAATGCGAGTTTAGGCCAACGAAGGTGCCACCATTTTGTTCACATAAAACACGCATTAAGGTGGCAAAACGTATCCCTGTCCCTTGTTCGCTATCGGGCCGACTAAATTGAATTGGAAAACCCACCGCATGAATGCGCACACGACGGTTACCTTTTTTGTTTTTAGGGTTTAATCTACTTACTTCACGCAATACAGATTGTATAGAAGGTCCGGTAAATTCATCTCCAAATACGTATAAACTGATTTTTTTATTTTTTGAGTAAAAAGTATTGATTGCTGCTGTAATGCCTTCAACCGGACTACTGTTGCTAAATGCTTGCCATTTACTTAAGCGTTTTATAATTGCATTTCTACGAGCAGGAGTGTCAGGAATCCACTTTCCTGTGTATTGAGTAAACATATATTCACCCATATCATTCATTACCTGTATACCTTTTACCTTAGGATAAATATCTAATACTTCTGATAATTTTTGAACAACAGAACCCCAGCCATGGTTGAACATACTTCCTGATGTATCGATTATAAAAATTATATACTCGCTATCGACAGGTATTCCGCCAACCGTATCATCTAGTGTACTAGGAATTCGCTCTTGCTCTTGAAGACGGCGCATCTCTTCACTTAAATCTTGTTTAGCGGACGCCAATTGTTGTTCAATTTTGTTTTGTACCGATGAACTATCTTTTGAAGCTGAAAACTTTCCTAGGATAGAAGATAAGTCACCCTGAAGAAGTGCTATCTTTTCTAGATCTTTAGACACTTGTTGTTTCTTGCTAACTAATTCTCGATTTAATATATGCGCCTCGCCTCTTATAACAAATAATTCCTCTTGCAATTTTGATACAACGCTTTCTAGATTTTCAGTATATTCTTCAAAGATGACCGGTTCAGCTGTTTTCGAGAGTACTAGTAATAATATCAGTGCACCAAAACCACAACATACGCAGTCTAAAAACGACAAACTAAATACTTCTATATTTCTGCGGTGTTTCACTTTAGTAATTAATATTAAATTAGATTACGGCCAATCTTTAGAAGGACTAAAAAATGCACCATTGGTACGTTGTGCTAATTTCCAGTATTCACTAGAGGCTTCTGGATCTCCTTCCATATGAAATAAAATAATATTTACGGGTACACCACCAGGCAATTGCTCTAATGCTTTGCGATAATGCTTTTTGCGTTGTTTCGCACTCACAGTATTGCCAAAACTTGTTGAAGCACCTTTTGTAGGCAACCCATCTGTTAGTAAATAAATATTATCAGGTGGTGGGGATAAATTATTAATGCGCTCAAAAGCAGTATAAAGATTTGTGCCTTTTTCTGGTGCGGTGTTAAATAAATTTTGTACGGCTGTATTTAAATGTTTTCCATTACTACCATCTAACCACTGATTTCCCACAATTTCATAAGTGGGGTTAGCGGTCTCATTAAAGCTATAGAGTTGAAAATTGCTTGAGGTGGGAATACGTGTAGTAATCCAGTCTACGGTATAAAGTACTTGTTGCCATTTCGCTGCACGCACTCTTTCTTTTGGTGGTAGATTACGAAAGCGCAGAACATTGATAATTCTATCGGCCAACATGCTAGCTGAGCTATCTACTAGTATTAGGATTCTTTCGCCGCCCATTTTTAAGCCCGTAAGGTATTGTCGTTGGCCTTGTCCTGCGAACTGTTTTAAACGGTCTCCTTCTAGTTGTTTTTCCGCCCCCCCTTCTAAACGCAGATTTTCTTCTTCTATTGATTTCAAGTCTGCTTTAAGAGCTTCTATATTTTTTAGTTTTGCAAGTGTGTCTTCATCTAATCTTGCCAGCTGAGTCCTGTTTTGTTTAATATTTTCAACTACTTCATGTGCTAGTCCTTGAGTTTGTACTAATTCATCATTTACTGTCTGCAGTGAGTTTTTGAGTTCAACTAAATATTTTTGCGCCTCTAGAACTTCGATATCAAGCTTAGTTGCCTCTCCTGTCACCCGGTAATTAATTTTTTCTCTTCGATCATAGGTATTTGCATTTATTATCATAAAAAATAAAATTACTGCTCCAAATCCGCAAAACATTACATCTAAAAAAGCTAGACTAAAAACGTTGACTGATTTACGTTTCATTATCCAGTACTTTTATAAACAAGCAGCTTATTGCGAAATTTTTAATGGTCAATACATCGTCTATATTCGCTGAAGATTTTATTTCGATTTTATGTTGGTTTAGGGTAACAGACTGATCACCTATAATATGTATTTCAACGCTTAAATTATTAGCGACGATTTTACAAATACTGTTGTGATTTTCTTCTAGCATTATTCTTGGTTCAGCTGTGACATCGCTACTGGCAATGAATATAGTTGTTTGCAGCGAATAAGCATGACCTTTAATTAAGACATGAGTCGGAATACTGGCAAGATTTGATAATTTCCCCGAATTAAAACTCAATTTGGTACTTGAAGAATTAGCACACCACTTTAAGGAGTTCACATAATGAACCTGATCTCTAGATATGATTTCATCGCTACAACGAAATGCGTGCTCAGTAAGACTGGCTTCATCTAGTTGAGCTATTGCACAACCTGGCAGGCTGGATAAAAATTCTTTCAAGCCGAATACTTGCCGGCAAGTTGACGAACAAAATATAGCAATATTGTTGTGGTTGTGAAAAAGCACATTTAAGTGAGCAGCTATTTCATCAAACTGTTTTCTATTCGCTAGTTGAAGAGTTTCATTTTGTATTTGTATAGAAAATATTTTACCACCGGTATTTAATCTGCATTCAATAGAGTTTCTTTCACTTAAGTCAGCTAACCACAGTGGCAATTTGTCAAAAAATTGTTGTTCATCATTTGCAGAATACAATGGGTCAAAGCGTGTTTCTGCTATAAATTTCTTGGCAATATGGTTTGCACTATTTCCAATTAAATTATGTAAACCATAGTTAAGTATATGGCTAGGCTGCTTGAGAGTGAGCCCAGCTTCATCCTGTGTGATCTCTGTTACTGCTAATTGCTTTTGTAACAAATCTAAAAATACTGCTTTGCAATCTTCTACAGGTTGTTGCATTGCAAGAGTTGCATTGCACACAATTCCTGTAACGTTTATAGATAATTTTTTACAAATACCAAGCAACAAGCCTAAATCATGCTTTTCAAGGTTTACTGGCGTGATTAAAATTGCATTTTGATCAGTACGATTTGCTAAATTCCATAGTTGCTCGAGATGACGCAATGCTATTTCAGCATTACTGATAACACGTTTAGTGTCGCTATTTTCCGAAAGTTGGCTCCAAAAAAGTGTGCTACTTTCACGTGGTCGAAGATGTGCTTGTTGTGCGGCCTGTTCGCCTACAAGAATGGTTTTGTCTGCTTCAATTAGTGCACAACTAACACTATTGGCAAGAGTATTTTTGCCATCACTAATTCGCACACCACTGTCATAAAATTCGATAATTACAAGTGGCATGGCAATACACCTTAGGTGACTTGCAAGTGGCGAATTAGATTATTGTTGCAGTAATTTTGTGTATCTAAAATAAAGCGTTCCTGCAGGAGCTGTAATTGGTGCACGATAAACATCAATACTATACTGATGCATAAAGCAATCAATGTTGAGTTAAAAGCAACGCCTAGACTTTCCGTCACCCCAGAGATGTCACCCTCCACTGCTTTATGTGCTTGACCTAAAGCATCGCCAATGCCTCTCACTGTGCCTAAAAAGCCAATCGATGGAATTGCCCAAGTGATATAACGGATAATTGATAGTTCAGAATCCAAACGCTCTGATTCAGACTCGCACACATTGATTGCGGCTGAAGATACATCTTGAATATTTTCAGTTGAGCTAAAACGATGTAAGGCAATTGTTAAAGCTCTTGGCAATAAGTATGTTTGCTCTTCTTCAGGTAGAATTTGAATCTGTCTAGCCAGTTCGCGACTATCCTGAGGTAAAAATTTTATCCCATCTTTAGCATGTAGGATGTCTATGTCTAATAAACTACGTTCACGAAATAAACTAGAACCTTTGAATGCCATTATGAATAAGGACCAAAACATTAATATGAAACAGGCCTCCTGTTCATAGTCACGCACTAAAACAAATATTGATCGTTTTGGAACATAATCAGTATCAACTTTCAGTTGTGTAGCTTGTTGTTCTAGTTCTGCTTCTGCATTGGGGCGAATGATCGCAACATAAGCTGCATGAACCACGATAATGATGACTAATAGACTAAATACCTGATATACGAATTCAAATGGGAAATGTTTTTTCATTGTTTACAACTAAAAATTAAATTTAACTAGTTTAAATATCATTTGGGAAGGCAACTGGTTTATCAGCTGAAACTTCTTCGGATGGGATAAATTCTTCTAAGGTTTTTACTTGCTTACGTTTGCTGACACTCACTTTTGGGTGTTTTGTTTTTTGTTCTTTCGAAGCCACATCTTTTTTTTCATTTTCTTCAGCCGCCATAATCGCAAATGAAAAACATAGCATTATTAATATAACAAATAGATTGCGTATATTCATAATGACTTAGTCTAAGTATTTAGCTATACGAAAGCCAACATCAATACGTTTGCTATTATCTCGATCACGATAACTAAGGCGCGTACTGCTTAAGTCTCCTCGCATCCAAGATGCGCCACGTATCACATGTTTATTGTCTATCGCTTGTCCCAAAACAGGGCCTGTAGGATCAGTAAATACTTCATCACTTAAGCTAGGGTAGAAACTATGATAGTCATGACACCATTCAGCTACATTGCCACCCATGTCATAAATACCGAAATAATTGGCTTTAAAACTACCTACTGGCGATGTCGTAATATAACCATCATTGTAATCAGAGATAACAGGGTCTAATAAATCTACTGCAGATTGGTCTGCGTAATTACCAGTTACCTGAGTAGGTGGGAAGTTAACACCCCATTCATAACGATTCATACTAGTGCTGCTTTGTATGCGAGCTGCCCATTCCCATTCGCTTTCAGTAAGTAGACGGTAACCAGTTGGAAGGGGATTTTTTGCTACCAAGGCGCCATTTTCTTCACGATAAACTTTAGTAAGGCCATCTTTTTCACTTAGCCAATTACAGTACATAGCCGCATCTTCCCACGATATGTTTGTAACGGGTAGATCAGCAGTAGATAAGCTATGGCCTTTATAGGAACCTGAGTTATGGGTATTTTTAAATGCTAAGAATTGTTGATTTGTGATTTCGTATACGCTTACATAAAATGGTCTGACTAACTCAACAGAATGCAATGCTTCATTTGATCGCCGTCCTTGTTCACGGCGTGATGATCCCATAGAAAATTTCCCGCCAAAAATTAACTTCAACTCATGTCCTTCTGAAGTGCGAAAGGTATTAGGTTTGCTTACATTAGCAGTGCTAGTGATGCGAGATAAGCTGATATCATAAATTTGTGGCGCATTAGGTTTTGGCGATATCATTTTTTCATATACTTCATAACCTGACTTTCTAATTTCTAGTCGTTGACTTGCACTAGGTAGAGATAATTTTACATTGCCGTTACCAACAAACTTTCCATTGATGAAAACTTCTGAATCGGTGGGTTCAACGTTTAATATAACTGTACCCAAGATAGCCTCTAGTGTTGCTGTTATATTTTGTTGTTCTCCGGGTTTTAGTGTAACGGTTTGTTGGTTTGATCTAAATCCAGGTTTTGAAAGAGAAATGCTGTGTTCCGTATTAGGATTCAAGCGCACGGTAAAAGGAGTAACCCCTTGCTGTTGCCCCGCTATAGAAACAGTAGCTTTTGTTGGCGTGCTTGTGATAACTAAGTGACTTGGGCTTGTAAATAGTTCTGCAATTGGAAGATCAAACGGTTGACTGGCATCAACAAAAAATCTTTTATATAGGGCATATAGTTCTGATGACGTAAGTCGAGACTATACTGTCCTGAATTGAGTTCTAATGTTTGTGGCGTTAAGCCCCTGCTCTCGCCGTTTAACCAAATTTCTGCGCCAACAGGTATGGAGTCGATTACTACATTTACCCAATCAGGTAGCAACTTGATATTCAATTGTTGTTGAACTTCTTTACCTTCAATTACAAGTTGAGTCGTATAAGGTTGGTAGCGTTTTGCATTCGCTTCTAAAGTATAGGTTCCTGCTTCAAGTTCTAAACCTTCAATAGGAGTATTGCCGTATATTTCACCATTAATTATGACTTCTACTTGCTCAGTATTTGGGCTAGAAATATTTAGATAACCAGGTTTCTTTTCTAAGGTAAATGACAGGGTTTGTGATTGATGTTTACTAACTTCAATCTCAGACTTCAATGCGCGGTAGCCCGATTTTTCAATTTGTAAAGAGTAAGTACCAGGCTGTACTAAATAACGGTCTTGTACTTTGATAGGCCAAATGTTCCCATGTAATGCAACACGGTCTGGCGTCGGTTCAATCTCAATTAATAAACTTTTAGCTGTAAAAATATATCCAAGTACAATTGCTAATAAACCAAATAGTAATAAGCCGATAAAAGAAAACATACGGGTAAAGCGCCTACTGGGTTTTATTTGTGTACCAGGCTCAGATGGAATAATGGGTTCGATAAGTTCGCCATCAGACGCGATCGCTTCGTTTCTTGAAACTAAGTGAGAGTCATCTTCATATAAAGAAATAGAAAGGGTGTTTCCAATAAGCTCACAGTGAAATGTAGTATCTTCTATTTCTAATATATCATCATGTTGTATTTCTTTTTGACCACTAACTACTTCATTATTTAACAGAATTTTAAATTTGGAATTTTCAGTATCTATGTAAGTACGGTTAACAATGATTATTAGAAATGCTGCTTCCTGAGTGACTTTGTAATCTGCTTGCCCACTTTTGATTTCTATATCTGCATTTGGGTGTGAGCCAATGGACAAAGGAAAGTCGACATGGGTATAAAACCTTGGGCCTTTGCGATCACTTATGCAAACTTGCTCTATCACTGTTGTTTATATTTTTAAATTAGTTTGTAAAATCAAATTGGTTCGTCACACTGTACGGATATTATTTTACTAGACATGTCCGAACTTACGGTAAGCACTTTTCTTACATCTCGAAAACCAGCACGGGATCCCACTATGGTGTATTTTCCGGTTTTAAGCTCAATACTACGCTGATTAAATTTTCCATATTTACCAACCTTAAAAATAACAATGTCAGTTTGATTATCAGATTGTAACGTAATCGAAACAGGTTGATCGGCGAGCTTAATCAATTCACTAAGTGTCGCAGCACTTTGTTCAATTTTGCTTCCAGGATTATTGATCGATGAGATTTCTTCTAATAATCGTTTAGCTTTATTAGCTATTTGGTCAGAACCCAGGCGTAATTTATTATTGATGTGCTCATCAAGTCTTGCAAGTATCGTTTCGCGTTGGCGACTTCGTTCTAATCCTTGAAGTGCAGATGGCAAGTTTGATGAAAGCGTAAGCATTTGCTGGTAGCTTTCTATGGCATTGCTCCAATCTTGAATATTTTCAAAATGTTGGGCTTCAGCCGCTAAAGCTGAAAGTCTTTCATTACGTATTGCTTGTTCAATGGCAACGATGCCTTGTTTAGGTTTTTCTGAATTTGGCGCTAGTTTTTGTGCAGTTGTGAACGCGGTACGTGCATCACTATACTGGTGTTTTTTTAGTAATGTATAGCCCTGGTTGATGAGTCGGTTAAATTCATTTTGTGCCAGTCTATTTGAAACTCTATCTAATGCAGTTTTTGCTTCAGGTGAAAGAGGATCTAAATCGGTTGCTTGCTGGTATATAGTTTTGGCATCGACAAATCGATTTGCGGCTTCATATTTTCCACCTTGCACAAGCAAGGCATACAATTCTTTAATAGTTTCAGCACGTCTTAAACCATTTATTGCTTGAGTATTACTTGTATCAATTGATTTCGCTAATTCAAAATGGATAATTGCAGTATCTTTTTCAGCTTGTGTTAAAGCTAGCCCACCTTTTGCTAAATGTTCTGTAAGTGTAGGTTCTACCTGCCTTTCTAAGTCCATCAATATCGCTGCTGCATCTTCATAAGCTGCAATTGATTGTTGGTATGCCTGTTTACGAAAGTGTTCATCACCTCTGGAACCTTGCTCTAGTGCAATTTTAAATTCCTCGTTAGCCCATTTTTTAACGGCTTTATTTTCTAAAAATTTTTGTTTCCCTATAATTTCTAGTAACAGTTCTTCAGCCTGTTGTTTAAAAGCGCTACTCTCTTCAGGAGATAAGGATATAAGTGGTTCTGGCTCTTCTTCAACAGCTTGCGAGGGTTCTTCTAAAGAGAGTGTTTCAACTTGTGTCTGATTTTCCGGCGTAATTTTATTGCGATTTTCAGCAACATACTTAGGCAAGAAAAAGAAAACAATTAATGCGCAAAGTAATAGTGAAACAAAAACAAACCATAGAATAGATTTTTTGCTTAAGCCTGGAGTTGATTCCTTGTTTTTCTCTGCAGACTCTTGCAGAGTTTCAAAATCAATGGCTTCAATTGGAGTTGCATCTTTGTCATGCATTGCGCTTCTATAGCTCTAATAAATGTTGTTTTTAAGCGATTGGCATCCATGAAACAATATCATGCTATGCGAAGGTGGACTTAAGTGTCGCAGTATTATAGCTGTGCGCTATTTGTGTCTACAGCATTGCCATCAAAGGCAAATCCAGTCTCGTTAATATAAATTTCGTGTAGTAGCTCACGCCATTTTTGATATTGCTCTTCTATAGAGCCGGTTAGTTCTACTGTACGCCCTTCAATTTCAACAACCAATGGACTTACTTCTGCTTGTAGAGAGTCACCTAGCTCACGTATGGCTTCATTATGTATTTCAGCTTCCTCACTAATATTTTTAACGGTTTTGTGTACTAATATAGCTGATACAGCACCAGGGATAGCGCCACCATTAAGTATATTTTGTAAGATAAATAACGCACCCATCAATCTTGTCTGGTTGGCACGTCGTTCAACTGCACGTCGTTGTTCAGCTTCAATCAGGTAATATTTGCGCCAGTTTTCATATGGTTCCCACATTTCTCCATAAAAATTAGAATAATGCTCGTTTATGGTGTCTATAAATAAAAATTCTCGATCACGCACTTTACGTACGCGATCTAACATAGGGTCATCATTTGCTGGCAAGCGAGTAATGGTGCTTTGCCCATTAGGTCCAGAAGCAATGTAATTTGCAAAAGGATCTGGTGATAGGCCTGCAGCATAGCGAATCTCAGAGGTGTTACGAATCGCGGTCAGGTCTTCATCGGTTAATTTTTTACGATGTTTTCGCACATCATTTGCAATACGATTATACACATACTGATAAACATCTTTACCTGGCTTTGTAAGGAGATACGATTCGTCATCTGCATAGGTTTTATAGGACTTTTCAAACCACGCTTGTCCTGTGCTATCTATAACATTTATTTTTATCATCATCTCTTCGCCGTTTGACGTTAAGATGATCCCAGTTACTACAATATCTGCAATATACGATTTTTCTGGCAACACACGGATGGCGCCCCAGCCATTTGAGCGTTGCATTGTTTCTTTTAAATGGTAAGCCATATAACGTGATTCGGCTTGTCGTATATCTTCGTGTGCCCCTTCTTCCTTTTTTTGCTTGTCTGTAATTTCACCTTTTTCAAATAGTAAAATTCCTACATCAAGCAAATTGCTCTCTTGTAGCTGTGTTGTTTCAGTCTCAATTTCTTCTGCTTCAGTAACTTTAACGCCCGTAGTAGAGCAGCTACTGCTAACAAGAATTATAAATAAAGTTAATAAGAGTGAATAAATATTATTATTTTTATATATTGTCATGATCGTTTTGTTATTGACTAGAAGCATTCGGTGGAGGTGCGCTAGCGCTGGTTTGTTGTTTTTTGTATTTTCGATATTCTTCCCAAAGTTTTTCACGTAATTCAGGATCTTGTTCTTTCTCTGCTGCTTCACGCAATTGTCTAGCCACTACATCATCGTCCGAGCCACTAGGAATATTTTTTGGTGCAGTGCCTTTATTGCCTTGGCCATTGTTACTATTGTTAGATTCTTTTTTGCCCTCTGTTTCACTACCCTCTGTTGATTGTTGTGAACCTGCATTGGCTATCTGTTCATCTTCAGAACCACCTTGCTCGGTAACCTCGCTGTCCTCGCCGCTTTCTTCAAATTCATCTTCTGCATCAATACCATTTTCTGCTGCTTCTAACGCTTCACGTTCTTTGGCACGAGTTTGTTTTTGTTCTTCTGCCTTTTCAAGCTCTCCATGCAGTTGTTTATCGTATTCGCTTAATTCTTTATCAAGCTGTTTATCTAACATAGCTACTTTTTCTTCGTCAGTTTGTGCTTCTCCAGCTTGGGGCTCCTCAGATTCTTTCTTAGCTGCATCTTGTTCAGAGGCTTCGCCGTTTTTGTCAGCTTGCTTCTGTTCGCTGGATGAATCTTTCTCTTTACTAGCAGATTCTGATTTGGATTCTTCTTCTGAAGAAGAGGCACTGGATTCAGATTCTGAACTTGGTGTCGGGATAGATGGCTTACTATTCGACGATGAAGTGCTACTGCATGCACCTACAAAAGTGCAAAGCACAAATACCAATAATAGATAAGTTGCTGTCTTCATATCGACACGCGCATTACGCTAAGCCCCTGAATAATCATGGAAATTTCCTAAAAACACAGCAATTACTATACTGTACACAGGTCACTAAGGCTAAAAGGATTATAACTCTATGACACGAATCGACTTTGTTTAGTTCCAGCGGTACTTACAACACTAGATAAGCTTAACAAAAGCTTAAAACCTCATATTTAGTAGCGCTTTTTTATGTTTTTAATTCCACTCATTACTGCTTGGTTTGTAAAGACATGTAAACAAGTGCGTGCCTATTTAGGAGCTAAATAAGATGTGCATTTTTATCTTCAGGATTGTGACGTAGTTTTACACGTTACATGTGAAATATTCGAACTAAGCTTGAGCAAGAGAGTCTTACTAACATAAGGAAGTCCCCAAGCCATGGATGGCACCCTTACTCTTATATTTGCGGTTACAAATTCTTCAGCCCATAAATAATACTGAATAGCATTCTTATTGGTTTCTACTAAAGTAACTGATATATGGAGCGAAGGCGTGTTTGATTTATTGCTAGATGGAGATGTTGCTGTACGCCTGAGTATTTTTATAGCCGTATTTGCCGTGTTTGGAGTGTGGGAACTAATTGCGCCTCGTCGCAAAGTAACCAGTCCGAAAAGTGTGCGTTGGCTGAATCATTTATCGATTAGTGCAATCAATGTTCTCGTTACAAGGTTACTTATCCCAAGTACATTGATAGCCGTCGCTTTTGGCGCTGAATGGAATAGCATTGGGTTACTAAATGTAATTGAGCTACCAGTAGTTGTGTCGATTATCATCGCGCTATTACTGCTCGATCTTGCTATCTATATCCAACATATATTATTTCATAAAGTGCATTTATTATGGCGTTTACATCGAATGCACCATGCTGATTTAGATTTTGATGTGACTACGGGCATCCGTTTTCACCCAGTGGAAATTGTTTTTTCCCTGGGAATAAAAATGTTTGTTGTGTTGGCTATTGGCGCACCATTTATTGCAGTTTTTATTTTTGAAGTGCTACTTAATGCCACTTCGTTGTTTAATCATGCAAATATTCGTATTCCAAAAAATATTGATAAAGTATTACGGGTTTTTATCGTAACACCCGATATGCATCGTGTGCACCATTCCATTATTCGTGAGGAAACGGATAGCAACTTTGGTTTTAATGTACCGTGGTGGGATTACATTTTTAAAACTTACTGTGCGCAGCCTAAGGCCGGACATATCGGAATGACGATAGGCATTGATAGCTTTCGTAAGCAGCGCGAGCTTTGGTTAGATCGCTTGCTGTTGCAACCATTCAGAAAAACAGATTAAGCTTGTTGCTCTGCATGACGGACTATTTTGTTAGTTAACAGCATGATTAAAATAGCTGCTCCTGCATAGGCATACAAACCAATATGCTTTTCAACGCTTCCTATTGCGCCCAATTTAATTACTACTACTAATATTGCTACTACAAAAACATCTAACATCGACCATTTGCCGAATCGGTGCATTAGCTCTAGCACTTTTTTCGTGCTTCCACTGACCAATGATTTACTCAATACAAGTTTGGTTAACAAGAATAGTTTAAAGATTGGCATAATAATGCTAAATAAAGCAATTACAGCAAATAAAAAAACCTGGCCTTGCTTAAGTAGGTTCCAACAAGCTGTTAAAATCGAAAATGTATTTTGAATTAATATGAATTTTTTAAAGGTAATAATCGGTGCAACTAAGCCAATAGCAAGTAACAGTCCTGCAACTGCAAGCAATAGTAATAAAACAGTTTTGTTTGCAGTAAGTTGCACGTTTAAAATAAGCCAATATGGTATTAAAGTGGCTATTAAAACATGAAATTGATACAAGAACTTAATGCAGATCACAGTCAACGCGTGGTGATCGAAACGGCTAAAATGGACTGGGAAACATCAGAAGCGGGTGGCGTACTACGAAAACGTTTAGAAAGAGTTGATGCAAAGCCTGAGCCAGTCACCACAATTGTGCGTTACCAAGCTGATAGCGCCTTTCCAGCACATCAGCATATTAAAGGCGAAGAAATATTAGTATTAGAAGGTACTTTTTCTGATAATCGTGGTAACTATGAGGCGGGGAGCTATCTACGCAATCCTGCGGGCACCAAACATTCGCCCTTCAGCAAAGCCGGTTGCACCATCTTTGTAAAATTACAGCAATTTCAAGAGAGTGATTCCAAGCCGTTGCAAATCCAAACTAAGCAACAAACATGGCTGCCCGGATTAGTGCCGGGTTTAAATGTTATGCCATTGCATGAACACATTCATGAGCACGTTGCATTAGTAAAGTGGGAAGCGAATACAATTTTTCGGTCGCATCGCCATATAGGCGGCGAAGAAATATTTGTTTTAGAGGGTACGTTTGAAGATGAATTTGGATATTATCCAAAAGGAACCTGGTTGAGGAATCCACCGGATAGTTTTCATACCCCTTTTACTAAACAGGGTTGTGTGATCTATGTGAAGACCGGACACTTAGGGGACGGATATCGTAATACTTAAGTGGAAACTACACTTTAAAACAAATGCGGTATTTCATATAATTGTAAAGCTAAATTACGTACTGTAGTGACTGAATGTGAACGGATCGTGGCGTCAAAATATTGACTATGTTAGCGTAGCTGCAATACCTTATCTAAATCTACACAACTACATAAATTTATCTTTGGTTGAAGGAAAGTAGAGTATGAGTGAAGAGTTAGAAAAATTGGATGGTGAAGATAGTGCCATTCTGAATAAACGTGGCTGGTTTTTAGTGACGTATTTTCAAACAAGAGAGGGTGATACTAACTCTAATGCTTATGACTTAGCTGTAGAAAAAGCTAATTCTATTGATCGTCAAACTGGAATTCGAACACGAAAGAAAGGTAATCACACCTTATTTGAGATTTGGGAGAAGTGGTAGTTGTATTCTAGTTTCGATGTACGCGAATAATTACATCCACGTCTTCGATTTTTAGATCACTAGGAAGTTCTGGAAGTTTTGAGATTTCTACACTTTCGTTCGCTACGTCTTCTAGTTCGCCAGTATCAGAATAATATAAGTGATGATGTTTACTTAGGTTGGAATCATAGAACACTTTTGAGGGGTCTACGATCACTTCACGAATTAACCCATGTTGAGCAAATACACCAAGCGTGTTGTATACAGTGGCTTTAGAAACTTCATCGTCATCTTGGTTAACAGCGACTAATACTTGCTCTGCAGACAAATGTTGTTTGCAAGAAAATAAAACCTCGCCTATTTTTATACGTTGATGAGTTGGTGTAATGCCTGAATCACGCAACATAGCGACTACATCAGAACGCGACTTTGGGAATTTCTTGAGGCCTTGCATGCTTAGAATTATAGACATAATTTAGACAAAGTCTATTTACAGTTCTAACACCTTGTATATGTAAGTGAATATGTAATTATCCACTAAGAATATGTTGCTATATGTGACGTATTAAGCGAATTGGATATTAGCGCTGTCATGATCCTGGCAGAGGCAATGCTCATAATAATTCCATGGCGATAATGCCCGCTGTTTATATATAAGCCGCTAATCTGAGGGTGCTTACATATATATGGTACATCGCGCTGTGTACCAGGACGAAGTCCGGACCATTGTTTTATCGGTTTAATTTTTGCAATCGATGGTACTAATTCATGCGCAATGTTTTGCAAAGTTAGGCGCGCAGCCTGTGTAATTGTATTTTCAAATCCCACATGCTCTACGGTGCTGCCACATAATATATGGCCATCTTGTCTGGGGATCAAATATGACTTATCTTTCAGTATAATATGAGAAAGAATTTTATTAGGTAATTTGTACAACAACATTTGTCCTCGTACTGGTGCAATATCAATATCACTGTTTTCTTGAAATAAATTCTTTGTCCACGCCCCACCGCATACAATTACTTTTTCAGCATAAAGATTTCCATTTTGTGTGGCTGTTCCCGTAACTTTATTAGTTTCGATTAGAAGTTCATTAACCGTAGTGTTCTCAAAAACATCAATTTTATTATTTTGTAAGGATTGCTGAAGTGCATCAATAAGTTTGGACGGCCGGATTTGTGCAATATTTGGCAAATAAAGTGCTTCTTTAAAAATGGGTGAAATATTTACCTCATGCTCCAGTAATGATTGCCGAGCAAGAATTTCTACTACCTCATTGTTTTGCCTGGCCCATTCTTGTGCAGCTTGCTTTTCATCAACATCTAGTACCAACATTCCCGATTGAATGAACTCTGAGTTAATATTGGTTTCTTGTTTTAAATCTTCTACAAGCGAAAAAAAGTTTTGCCTACCTTCATCTATTAAATATTGTGCTGCTGCACTTTGTTTCCAGGGGTTAAGAGCTGATAATATTCCACCCGCAGCCAATGTTGCTTCGCCCCCTAGATTGCTTTTCTCAATTATCGCAACTCTATAGCCTTCACTGTGCAAGTGGCGGGCCGTTAGCATACCTATTATGCCACCACCTACGATGAGTACATCAAAGACATTAACTAGTTTATTTGGCACTTAATTTAGTGTACTGATTATTTGAAGTCTATATAAAAGTAAGCTCGACACATATACTGGCTATCTTAACAAGAGATCTAAGTAAGATATTTGGCTATGCAGATTATTATTAACGGCGAATCAAAGACAGTTGGTGAGAAGCTGACAGCTCAGCAGTTATTGCAACAATTGGGTATCGCTGAGCACAAGCTGGCGTTAGAGATTAATCAGGTGATTGTGCCAAGGAGCACTTTGTCTCAGCATGTCATTCAGCCAGGTGACGCAGTAGAAATCATCCATGCAATTGGTGGAGGCTAGCTTGTGTCATGTGTGGTGGGCACTTTCGTGCTTATTTAGACTAGGGATACATTGAAGCACGCTTAAAAATAAATACATTGCGGCCCAACATTCGCAACATTCTTCGATAATTCTACCGATATGTGTATGGTTAAGATCAGATCTGTCACATAGTTGAGATATTACTAAAACGATAAACCAGAAAAACAGTGCTAGAACCCAGGGCTCTAGCTTACGGAACTTCCTCCATAGACTGCGAATATATTTAACTAATAAAAATACTATGCATACAACTAGTAATGAAAATACCAACACTGCAAATATTTTTTGCCAAATGGGAACTTCTGGCATTAAATAAAATTTCGGCCGCGTAACATGCTCTAGGGTAAATAAACGATGTACATCTGCTTCGCGCAAAAAGTATATTAATAAGATATAAGCTGAAGTAGTAGCGGTAAGTTTTGAAATATCTAATTCAGTATTAAAAATGAGGATTAGAAGTGACAGAAACGCACATGTCACAAAGGTCAGTGTTATGATAGAAATATACCCAGCATCCGCTATCGCAGCGCCGCTAATGGCTTCAGGTAGTAAATATGCATGTACGATTATGAAGATTGGCAGTAACGCCAGTATCAAAATATTAATGAAGTTTGAAGACCAGCATTTATTCATTGGCTGTATGGTAATAACGCGTAAATACGATGATTTTGAATGTAACATAGAAGCATCATCATGACAGTAAATCCCGCTATCCCTTCTGTATCAAATATTTGTAAAGATTTTCTAAACCTTGCAGAAATTAATTATGAGTCACGTCTGTTAGTAGGTACGGGCAAGTATAAAGATCTGCAAGAAACACGCGCAGCTATCGTAGCCAGTGGTGCGCAAATTGTTACTGTTGCCATTCGTAGAACAAATATTGGCCAAGATAAAGATACGCCTAATTTACTTGAAGTGATTCCACCAAGTGAATTTACCATCCTTCCCAACACTGCAGGGTGTTACACAGCTAAAGATGCGGTACGTACTTGCCGGCTGGCGCGTGAATTACTAGATGGACATTCACTAGTGAAGCTTGAAGTGCTAGGCGATGAAAAAACGTTATACCCAAATGTTATTGACACTATAGAAGCTGCAAAGGTACTTATTGCAGAAGATTTTCAAGTTATGGTGTACACCAATGATGACCCTATTATTGCAAAGCAGCTTGAAGAGTTGGGTTGTGTGGCGGTAATGCCGCTTGCAGCGCCGATAGGTTCGGGCTTGGGTGTGCGCAACCCACATAATATTATTACTATCGTTGAAAATGCTTCGGTACCTATCATTGTTGATGCAGGTGTGGGTACGGCATCGGATGCGGCCATTGCAATGGAATTGGGTTGTGATGGTGTGTTGATGAATACTGCAATTGCCGAAGCAAAAAAACCTGTATTAATGGCTTCAGCGATGAATAAAGGCGTTGCCGCAGGCCGCGAAGCGTTTCTTGCAGGACGAATGCCGCGACGTCGTTATGCGTCAGCCTCTTCACCTATCGATGGTAGCTTTTTCTAGCGGTATATTTGGCCATCCATTAGGAACCTTTATGTCGGTAAAATTTCTTGCAGCAATCTTCTTCATTTATCCGTAGTTTTGTCCGTCGTGAAGGGCGTTTTACCAAAGCGCAGCGTGAGGCATGGCAACAACATTGGCCACACTATGGAATAGAGATTGGACAAGAAAAATTAAATTTTGATGCCTTATTTGTAAAGAAACAGCCCGTAGTACTCGATATTGGGTTTGGTAATGGAGAGTCTTTAGTTACGCTTGCAGAACAGCATCCTAAATTAAACTTTTTAGGCGTCGAAGTATATCGACCAGGTATTGGTAGTTTATTAAGAAATGCATTTAATTCAAAACTAGAAAATATTCGTGTTATCGATGCTGATGTAGTTGAGATACTGCAAAATAATATTACTGCAAACAGTTTTGCAGCAGTTTTTATTTGGTTTGCGGATCCGTGGCCAAAGAAACGTCACCATAAGCGTCGTTTAATTCAAGTGCCTTTTTTAAAGTTACTTGCTGAAAAAATTTCTTATGAGGGTGAGCTAAATATCGCTACAGATTGGCAGCCCTATGCCGAACATATTCAAGAAACAATAAAGCTAAGCGGTTTGTTTGCAGCGATGCCCACATCTACTTTGATACAGCAACGCCCACAAACAAAGTTCGAGCGGCGCGGTGAAAAGCTGGGTCACCAAGTATCAGACCTAGTTTATATTAAGAAAACTGGCTAGTTTTAGAAGGATCTAGTTTTATTGGTGTTAAACGTTGCGCCGGGCATTCGTGATCTTTTGCAAGTGGACAAACATCTTGCTCACAATTGCTAATGTTTTGCCAAGCAAATTCAATTGCGCTTTCATCATGCCGGTAAAAATGATCGGACCAATCAGGCCCTGCAAAACCGGTGCGCACAAACACATCCATTACTTGTCGTTTAGTGCGTGCGAAAACAAATTCTATGTGTAAAGCAGCTAGACGCAGCGAAAGTTGGTGTAACATATCCTCACCAGTTGCATCAATTTCTGTAATCGCCTCAGCGTCTACAATAATAAATTTCAAATCAGGTTTGGCAGCAACGCGTTCTAAAACTTTTTCTTCAAAATACATCGCACTGGCAAAGAAAAGAGGCCCTTCAAAGCGCATAAGGGTTATATTTGGACAGGTTTTTAATATATTGGAGCCGGCATCTCGTAGCTCTCCGTCGGCTGCTCTCGATAGAATAGTGATATGGGGATGCATGGTGCGATACATGAACAAACCTAGTGAAAGCACAACGCCTACAAAAATACTTTGTTCTAAGTGAGGGGCTAATATTAGTGTTAATGCAAACGTAAGTACGGCTATGAATCCATCGTGCGTATGTACTCGAAACGCGTATTTAATTTGTTTGATTCGAATAAGGTTGATAACAGCTGAAATAATAACCGCCGCTAGAGTTGCTTGTGGAAGGTGATAAAGGTATTGGCTGAAATATAACAATACTAAGGATGCTGCAACTAACACACCGGTAAATACTGCAGCAAAGCCTGTTTTCGCTCCAGCGGCTATATTCACTGCAGAGCGAGAGAATGATCCAGCAACGGGATATGCGCCAGATAACCCTGAAGCAATATTACCTAAGCCTTGCCCTACTAATCCTTGGTTTGCATCAATACGTTGTCTAGTTTGTACTGCAATTGCTTTGGCAATAGAGATCGCTTCCATATAACCGATAACTGCTATTACGATACCTTTTGATACTAAATCCAAAGCTACTGACATATCAAAATTTGGTATACCAAGGCTTGGTAACCCGGCTGGTACGACACCCACTACTTTACCGCCAAGCGTTTCAAATCCTATTACCCAAGAAACTATGCTTGTGATAACTACAGCAGTAAGAACCCCAGGGACTTTGGGAGCATATTTTTTTAAAGTAAAAATGATTACTAGTGCTGCAATACCCATCGCTAGAGTTGGAAAGTGAGTATGTTTACTCGCTTCTACAAGAACATTCCAGATAGTTTCATAAAAATGATTGCCAGATTCAGCGGTAACACCAAAAAGTTTTGCTAACTGTGAAGTACCAATGATGATAGCGGCAGCATTGGTGAAACCGATGACTACGGAATGAGATAAAAATTCAACTAATACTCCTAGGCGCAGCAAGCCCAGCGATATTTGAAATATGCCCACAATGAAGGCGAGCACAGCAGCATAAACTAAATAGCCTTCAGGGTTTGCAGTGGCTAAAGGCTCCAATGCTGCTGCAGTCATGAGTGAAACCACAGCTACAGGGCCAGTTTGAAGTTGTCGAGAAGAACCAAAAAGAGCAGAAATGATTACCGGTAAAAAAGAGGCATAAAGACCATAATATGCGGGAAGATTAGCTAACTGTGCGTAGGCCATGGATTGCGGGATTAATACCAGCGCAACCGTTAAGCCAGCAAGACAATCTTTTACTATGGTTTGGGGATTTTTTAATTCGCCAAGCCAATTCAAATAGGGAATAAATCGACTGATGAATTCACGTGTGTATTGTCGTGCTGTGATCAACTGATACTCCTATTCACGCTATTTACTCTTTCGAAATAGCGGCGGATATTCTATAAATATTAGTTTTATTGGCAAATAGTCAGATTCTATACTGGAGATACCGCAGAGAATTTTATGCAGTTATCTAACTATTCTGATATGCGCTATTAAGCCATAAATGTAATCGTAGCTAATATATAGAGTTATAGATATTTTTGCTTTGAGCTAGTACACAGATTTCGTTTTGCTTCAGGAAACCGGTAGAGTGAACCACTATTCGTCGCGAACTATCTCCCCTGCTAGGGTTAAAGCAGTTGGCATAGTAAGACACAGCTATCAGTTGAGGATGAGTATATGTCGATCGAACATCCCATCATTGCAGTAACCGGCTCCTCAGGCGCTGGTACTTCTACTGTTCGCGAAGCTTTCGAATATATTTTCTCCAATATTGGCGTAAGACCTGCTGTTATCGAAGGCGACAGCTTCCATAAATTTACCCGTGCAGAAATGCATGAGCGCATCAAAGTACCAGATTTATTCGGTCGCCGCATGACACACTTTTCTCCAGAAGGTAATTATATCGATCGACTAGAAAGACTGTTTCGCGAGTATTCAGAGACAGGTGTAGGCGAGAGGCGTATTTATTTGCACACTGAAGAAGAAGCAGCGCCTTATCCGGGACTGGGTAGAGGCGAGTTTACGAAATGGCAGGCAATACCTGTTGGCAGTGATCTATTATTTTACGAAGGCTTGCATGGTGGATACGTTACAGAAGACATAAACGTTGCACAGCACGTTGACTTGCTTATCGGTGTCGCACCCAATGTAAATTTGGAATGGATACAAAAAATTCATCGCGATAGTGCAGAAAGAGGTTATTCACACAGAGACATCGTTAATACTATCGTGCGACGAATGCCAGATTATGCGACTTTTATTGCTCCCCAGTTCTCTCGTTCTGATGTTAATTTTCAGCGAGTTCCAATAGTAGACACTTCTAATCCATTTGATTATCAAGAAATACCAAATTCGCATGAGAGTGTAGTGATTGTGCACATGCGTAGACCAGAAAAATTTACCTTAAGCATTGATGAATTACGTGGGAAAATTGAAAATTCTTTTAACATCAAATCGAATCAACTCGTAATGCCGGCAGATAAATTGGCGTTTGCGATGGAAATTTTACTTACACCGGCTATAAAAATGCTGGTAGATAAATATTCATTACTTAAATCTCAAGCAAGTTGAATTATTATAATGATTAATAAGTTAACGCCATGAATGCGCCATTTCTACTTGGTGTAGCAACTGGGCCTGAGCCTCGCAAATTGGTTAACGATTGCTTACAACAGCTAGGCAATGTGCGTGGTATGTATCAGCTTGGTTTTGTCTATGCAAATGACACATTAGGAGATGATTTAGAGAATATTATTGGCCGATTAAAACAAGAAACCGGTATACAAAACTGGTTGGGCACTCTTGGAATGGGAGTGTGTAGTACAGGAACTGAATATTATGACGCACCTACATTGGTAGTCATGCTAACCGATATTGACGCGAAAAAATTTTCAATAATTGGTAGTAATGATGCAGATGAAGAAAAACTTCTTGAAGAAGTCTCTAGTTACTGCAAAGAAGAGTTGCCGCATGTGGGTATTATCCATGGCGACCCCAGCAACCCTGCTACACCGAACATTATAGACAAAATTTCTGAAATGGTCCCTTCTGCATATTTAGTGGGAGGATTAACTTCATCTAATTTTGAAAACTACCAAGTTGCAAATGAAATTATTCAAGGTAGCGTGTCAGGTATATTTTTCTCGCCCGAAATCAAAACTGTAATTGGCCATACCCAAGGATGTACGCCGTTAGACAAGCAGCATGTAATTACCAGAGCGGAACGTAATTTACTAATTGAGCTGGATGGCCGCCCTGCTCTGGATGTTTTGCGTGAAGATGTAGGCGAGGTGTTGGCGAAAGATTTAAATAAAATTGCGGGTTATATTTTTGCGGGGATGCCGATCGAGTTTTCTGATACGGGCGATTATCTGGTACGAAATATTATTGGTTTTGATGAAGAAGAAAAAGTAATTGCAGTGGGCGACTATTTATATGAGGGCAGCAAATTTATGTTCTGCCGACGTGATGGTAATAGCGCAAGTGAAGATATGTTAAGAATGTTGGCCACGATGAAATCACGTCTACAGGGAATCCCGCGCGGTGGTTTGTATTATACTTGTCTTGGTCGTGGTCGTTATCAATTTGGAGATAACTCAGAAGAACTAATAATGATTCAAGACGAGCTGGGTGAATTTCCGTTAGTTGGATTTTTCGCAAATGGCGAAATTTTCCATAATCGCTTGTATGGCTATACGGGCGTGCTCGTATTGTTTAGCTAATATATATTTAACCTATGCAATTTAATGAACTAGGCAAAACAGGTATCCGTGTTAGTAAGATTTGTTTAGGCACTATGACTTATGGCGAACAAAATACGGAGATTGAAGCGCATGAGCAAATGGATTACGCGGTCACGCAGGGAGTAAATTTTTTTGATACTGCAGAAATGTATCCGGTGCCGCCGTTGGAACATACGCAAGGTAAAACCGAAGAATATATAGGCACATGGCTCAAAAAAACTGGAAAGCGTAAAGAAATTATTCTTGCCACGAAAGTTGCTGGGCCTGGGATGATGCCGTATTTGCGCGGTGGCGTGCAATTAATACCTGAACAAATTAATGCTGCATTAGACGCAAGTCTACAACGTCTGCAAACAGACTATATCGATCTGTATCAAATACATTGGCCGGCAAGAAATACTAACTATTTTGGCCCTTTGGGCTATGAATTCAATGGTGAAGAAACAGAGATAACAACTACTAACGTTATGGAAGATGCGTATGCATGTTTAATTAAAGCAGTTGAACAAGGTAAAGTGCGTCATCTAGGTATCAGCAATGAAACGCCATGGGGTGCAATGCAGTATCAATTGCTAGCAAAAAAAAACGGTTGGCCTGCAATGGTAAGTATTCAAAATCCATATAGCCTGTTGAATCGTACTTACGAAATTGGTTTGGCAGAAGTTTCCCATCGTGAACACATGGGCTTATTAGCGTATTCGCCTTTAGGTTTTGGTATGCTTAGTGGAAAATACATGCATAGTTCGCCTACTAATGCTCGTCTGACCTTATTTGATCGTTTTACTCGCTATAGTAATCATCAAGGTATAAGTGCGACTGCAGCTTACGTAAACATAGCTGGCGAGTATGGGTATACTGCTGCACAAATGGCATTGGCTTTCGTAAACACACGTCCTTTTGTTACTGCAAATATCATTGGAGCTACAAGTATGCAGCAACTCAAAGAAAACATTGACAGTATTGATGTAAAGCTACCGGTTGAAGTCGTAGAAAAAATTGAATGCGTTCATCTGAAAAACCCTAACCCCTGCCCATGAATACAAATAGCATTAATGTTGGCGTTTGGTTAGTTGCAATATTCTGTGCATTGGAAGGATTATTTACAATCTATTATGGTTTTATAACCATCTACGCATACAGTGGGTTTACATCAATTTTTATTGGTGTGGCTACAATTTTGATTGCAGTAGGTTTAATAAAAAAACATCATATTGCAAGGGTCGGCGCCTATGTCGTTTTTGTAATTTCAGGCCTCACCATTGCATTAATATTATATGTTGGACTTAGACCAAACGAAGATGGGGAAGTTAATGGTTTTGGTTTGCTAGAGTATTTGTGTGTGATTTACATTTTCTTAGCATTTATTGCAGTTATCTTTTTATCGCTACCATCAGCCAGAAAATATTTTTCTTTAAGTAACAACTAACTGACATAGGTATCGTTATTCGATTTCCATTGCGTCGCGCTGCGCGCTAATCCATTCGTACACTTCTTGATTGATTTGCTCGGCTGTTTTCCCTTGAGTAATTATTTCCTGACCAATAATCATATTTATCGTACCGGATTTTTTGGTGAGTTGTTTGCGCGCCCAAAAAGTGCCTGAGTTATGCGCAACAGGAATGATTGGTGCCCCTGATTTTTCCGCTAACATTGCGCCGCCAATTTTAAATTTACGTTTGGTACCAGGTGGGGTGCGCGTGCCTTCGGGGAAAATAAGTATCCAGCGGCCTTTTCTTATTTTTTTTACACCCTGCTCAACTAGTTGATCGACCGCTCTTCTTCCAGCACTTCTGTTTAAAGCAATGGGTTGGGTGAGCGCTAAGCCCCAGCCGAAAATGGGCACAAAAAACAGCTCCCTTTTAACCACCCAAGTTAATGGCGGGAAGATAGGCCCTATTGCCATGGTTTCCCAAGTAGATTGATGATTAGACATGACTATACAGGGATGATCAGGAATGTTTTCTTTACCGATTACCTGAAAATTTAATCCACAAGTAATTCGTAGCCACCATAAGTTGCTAGCGCTCCAATAAGTAATGAATCGATATCGCACTCTATAAGGCAGAACAACTGTGAGCAGGGATGTAAAGCCAAAAAAGAAAGTAAGCACCGCCATGCCTACTAAGAACAGCCACGATCGTAAAGTTTGCAACATCAGTCAGTAAACAATCTTCTGAAAATATTTATACGGAAAGTAAGGTATCGACTGCTTGAGCAAGATCATCGTAAATAGGAATGTTACGAGGCAACTGCTCGCTTTGCGCGGTTACCGAACCATTACCTGTGCGTACCAATATAGGTTGTGAGCCATGAGTGATAGCTGCCTGGACATCACGTAAAGAGTCCCCTATAAAAGGAGCTTTCTCCAGTGAAAGATGCGCGCGTTTTTCAATTTCAACCAACATGCCAGTTTTAGGTTTTCGACATTCACTTTCAAGATCTGGGCAGATAAAAATTCCATCGAGGTGGCCACCATGTTGTGCGAGCTCTGCTAGCATTTTTTGATGAATCTGGTTGAGCGCATTGTAATTAAATAACTCACGTGCAATACCAGATTGATTGGATGCTATAAATACTTTTATTTTTGCATGATTGAGTTTTGCGATGGCTTTCAGGCTGCCCTCAATTGCAATCCATTCCTCGGGCGTTTTTACAAACTCATCTGACTCTTCGTTTATTACTCCATCACGATCTAGAACAACAGCTTTTAATTCACTCATGAGGGTGACTCCTAAACTAATTATGACTGCAACCTGGAAAAATCTGCAACATGCATAAATAATGAATCGATTCTTGATAATAAAGCTATACGATTTGCTTTTAATTTCTCATCTTTATCCATAACCATTACGTCATCAAAAAAACTATCTACCGGTTGCCGCAATTCAGCTAATTTACTTAATGCTTGCTCATATTTGTTTTCTTTAAATAGTTTTTCAACATCATTGGATAAATTTTCTAAGGCACTATGCAAGATGTTTTCGGCATTTTCCTTGAATAAACTCGAATCTACTTGACCTATATTTTCACGATCAATCTTTTTCAGAATATTACGAATACGTTTATTGGCAGCTGCGAGACTCTCTGCGTTGGGCAGCTTGCGGAAACTTACTAGCGCATCAATCTTCGCAGCTACATCGCTAGGATGCGTGGGGTGGTTGGCTAACACAGAATCGATTACATCTACTGGAATATCACGATCAGAAAAATAGGCGCGATAGCGTTCATTTATATACTCATTTACTTCCTCAACAGCTTTATCAGCTTGTAACGCTGACGGGAAAAAAGACGCTGCTTTTTCTAAGCATTTACTAAGATTAATATTCAAAGGTGTTTCAATTATGATACGCAGTACAGCAAGAGCCGCTCGACGTAATCCATAAGGGTCTTTTAGCCCAGTAGGTTTTTTGCCAATCGCAAAAATGCCAATGAGTGTATCAATACGATCTGCTAAGCCAAGTGTTATTCCTACTGGCGATATAGGTAGTGTGCCACCAGAGTGCTTAGGCAGGTATTGCTCTTCAATTGCTACGCATACTTGTTCAGATTCATTATTAATAAAGGCTAAATTTCGCCCAATGATTCCTTGCAACTTCGGGAACTCAGCAACAGTTTCACTGACTAAATCGCACTTGCTTAGTTCTACTGCACGTTCGCAATCCTTTTTAGTAGCATTAGTATCATTTGATAAATAAACTGCTAGTTGGCTGACGCGCTCAATTTTATCTTTTAGTGTTCCTAGTTGTTTTTCATAAATAACATTTTCTAGCTTTACTAAATTTTCTTCTATATTTATATTTTTATCTCGCTGCCAGAAAAACATCGCATCTTCAAAGCGTGGCACAATAACTTTTTCATTGCCGCGTTTAACGGTAGCTGGGTCTTTGCTATCTATATTGCTGACAATAATAAATTGTGGCAATAACTCGCCATGTTCATCGAGCAATGGTATGTATTTCTGATTATCCTGCATCGTGCTGATAAGTAGCTCTTTATGCACTTCTAAAAATTGCGCATTAAATTCTCCTAATAGAGCACATGGCCACTCCACTAAGCCCGTGATTTCATCTAGTAATGCTTGTGTGTAAGAAGCCGTACCACCAACTTGCTTCGCAAGTTTCTCAACTTGTTGCAAGATGGTTTCTTGACGTTCTTTGAAGTCTGCAAGCACGTGACCTTTGATTTGCAGCAGTTCTTTATAAGCGGAGGGATGCTTTACTGTAATTTCTTTTGCGGTGTGGAAACGATGTCCATGTGTCACATTTCCAGCTTTTACTCCAAACAAGGTGGTATTAATGGTTTCTGAACCTAGTATTACCAATAACCAACGAATGGGGCGAATAAATTCTGAGTCAGAATTATTCCAGCGCATACGTTTAGGAACACTTATTTTCTTTATAGATGATTCAATTATCTGGGGTATCAACTCACTAGTGTTTTGACCCATACGTTTTTCACTGAAAGTGAGTCTGGGGTTGTCAGGGTCGTCATCCACTTCTAATTGTGTCGCATCAACTCCACAGGACTTTGCAAAACCAATGGCTGCTTGAGTAGGTTTTCCTTCTTTGTCAAAGGCAACCAACGCTTTTGGGCCTTTGCGTTCAATGACTTGATCTTTTTGTTTTATATCTAAGTCACATACTACGATCGCTAGACGGCGAGGCGTGCAATATATTTCATGACTTGAATAGGAAAGCTCAGCATCGCCAATCTGTTTGCAGATTAATTCGCCAAATTCATTAGACATATTTAATAGTAATCTAGCAGGTAAGTCTTCTGTTCCTATTTCAATTAATAAATCTTTTTTATTGTTCATTTTTGTTACTCGCCGCAGGCCATTACTTTTCTAATGGGAAACCTAGTTCTTCACGGCTTTCTAAATAGCAGTTAGCAACATTCTGAGCGAGTTTTCGTATTCGTAATATATATTGCTGACGTTCAGTAACCGAGATGACTTGGCGTGCGTCTAATAAATTAAATGCATGTGAGCACTTCAATACATGGTCATATGCAGCAACTGATATTTTTTTTTCAACTAAGTGTAAGCATTCATTTTCGCTTGCATCGAATGCTTTAAACAATGCTTCGGTATTTGCATGCTCAAAATTATAAGTAGATTGCTCAACTTCGTTTTGGTGATAAATATCTCGGTAGTAGATTTTATCGTCATTATGTTGAGACCAAACTAGATCATAAACGCTGTCAACATTTTGCAAATACATAGCGATGCGTTCTAAGCCGTATGTAATTTCACCGGTAACGGGTTTGCAGTCTAAGCCACCAATCTGTTGAAAATAGGTGAACTGTGAAATTTCCATGCCATCGAGCCAAACTTCCCAGCCTAAGCCCCAAGCGCCTAAAGTAGGTGACTCCCAATTATCTTCAACAAATCGAATATCATGAATGAGAGGGTCAACGTTCAGTGAAGTGAGCGACTCTATGTATAAGTCTTGAATATTGTCTGGAGAAGGTTTTAGCACTACTTGAAATTGAAAATAACGCTGCAAGCGATTGGGGTTATCTCCATAACGTCCATCTGTTGGCCGACGGCACGGTTGTGGATAGCAAGCTCTCCATGCTTCAGGTCCAATAGCCCGCAAGAAAGTACTCGGGTGAAATGTGCCTGCGCCCATTTCCACATCATAGGATTGCTCAATCACACAGCCTTGTGCAGCCCAAAACTGCTCGAGTCGTTGGATAAGTTGTTGAAAGCTTATAATTTTTGGATCGGACATAGTTATAGTGCTATACGCAGCGAGAGTATAACGATGCACTGCGTTAGCTACCAGTTTTGGAATACAGTAAATAACTAAATCTATGCAAAAATAGCTCAGAAATAAAAAAGGCAAGCTATGTGCTTGCCTTTAATATTAATGCTGCAAAATGACATCCTTGTCTCGCAGCCCTCTTCCCTAAGTCGATTTAGATAACACCCTTCCGATGATGAGCTATCTAGTTTGCATCCATGCAAGCTGTAACTGTCCTTAGTTACAAGCTGGTTCCTAATTAAATTGTAGAGGCGACAATCCTTGTCTGAGGTGTTCCCTACGGTGCGAGTTGCTAGGCTCGTCGCACCACTCTACATTTCATTACACACATTTCCGTATGTGTTGATAAAGCATCCTTGCTTTAAAATGAATCCTTTCAGTATTTAACCGCGCTTCTTACTGCCACAAAATTTATCCTTAACTGTGTGACGATAAGCCCAAGCTAACGCGGACATACTTGCGGCGATCCACACGATATATACGGTTGTGAATACATCAGTTGTTACGCCCATAATGACCTCCATGCCATGTTTAACTATGCTCGTCCTGAGCAATAAAAATGTTACTGATATCTATAGAGCAAGGCTTATGCCAGAAACGTGTCCACATTAAGCAATATTAGTAACCTATTGAAAGGCTGTTGTTTACAAGATAAATAGCAGGAATATGTTGCGTAATTCAGCCATCCGATGGACAAAATTTGTCTACATAATGTGGCTCATGGTGACCAATCTGGGCAGATGCTAAGGAAGCTCACTCAGAGCAAATGTCATTACATTTTATAATGATATTTTGAGAATATAGATTGATCACAGCCTGATTAATGTAACTATCGAAAGTATTACTTTGTTATTAATCTGGATCACTTGAGGAAAGAATTAAATACACGGTGCTTGTCAAAGCTATGGCACCATCTTAGTGCGTAGAGGCACTGTTGTGGGGCATACATATACATTTGTCGCTCTATATCTTGGTAAAAAGCTGCGTATAATGCTGCGATTGCGTAAGTACTAGCCTCAATAGAGTGCAGTGGCACAAATTGTGCTTTAGTACTTCTAGAATATGAATGTGCCTAGCAACTAGTCACAACCATACATAAGAATAACACCGTAATAATAACACTATAAAATATATAAGAGTCGAAGCTAAGGAGTACCTAATGTCCGCGAGTGATGTGATCAAACAATTAAGTGACGAAGATATTCAATTCGTTGATTTCCGATTTACGGATACTAAAGGCAAGGAGCAACATGTTTCAGTACCTGCTTCCACTGTAGAAGAAAGTGTTTTTGAGTCTGGCAAAATGTTTGATGGCTCATCCATTGCCGGTTGGAAGGGTATTAATGAATCTGACATGATTTTAATGCCGGATGCTAGCACTGCAGTGGTTGATCCTTTCTTTAGCGATTCCACCATGATTCTTCGCTGCGATATTCTTGAGCCTGCAACGATGGAAGGCTATGGGCGTGATCCACGTTCGGTGGGCAAGCGTGCAGAGGCATATTTAAACTCTACAGGTATCGCAGATACTGCTTACTTCGGACCTGAACCTGAATTTTTTGTCTTTGACGATATTAAATGGGGCAATGAAATGTCAGGAGCATTTTACAAAGTCGACTCTGACGAATCTGCATGGAACTCTGGGAAAAACTTTGAAGATGGCAACATAGGCCACCGTCCTGGTGTTAAAGGTGGCTACTTCCCGGTTCCTCCTGTCGATTCTTTGCAAGATCTTCGCTCAGCCATGTGCCAAGTGCTAGAAGAAATGGGTGTTCCTGTAGAAGTTCATCACCATGAAGTGGGTACTGCAGGGCAATGTGAAATTGGTACACGATTCAGCACGTTAACAGAACGTGCAGATTGGAACCAGATTATGAAATATGTAGTGCACAATGTTGCACATAACTACGGTAAAACTGCGACATTTATGCCTAAGCCTATTGTTGGAGATAATGGTAGTGGTATGCATGTACACATGTCTTTAGTTAAAGAAGGCAATAACTTATTCCAAGGCGACCTTTACGGTAATCTTTCGCAAACAGCTTTGTATTACATCGGTGGCATCATTAAACATGCGCGAGCAATTAATGCATTCTCTAATGCGAGTACTAATAGTTACAAACGACTAGTACCAGGATTTGAAGCACCCGTGATGTTGGCCTACTCAGCACGTAATCGTTCTGCATCTATTCGTATCCCGTATGAATCAAATCCTAAAGGTAGAAGAATAGAAGTACGTTTTGGCGATCCTACTGGCAATCCATATCTTACATTTGCAGCGATGATGATGGCTGGTTTGGATGGAATACAAAATCAGATCGATCCAGGTCCTGCTAACGATAAAGATTTATACGATCTACCTCCTGAAGAAGAAGCGAACATTCCAACTGTTTGTTCTTCATTAGACCAAGCATTGGAAGCATTAGACAATGATCGTGACTTCCTTAAAGCTGGCGGAGTATTCTCTGATGACTGTATCGACGGTTACATTGCATTGAAAATGGAAGAAGTTACCGCACTACGCATGTCAACTCACCCAATTGAGTTTGATATGTATTACAGCTGTTAAACTACTGATTTAGTACTTTAGTTAAAAACGCCCCTCCATTAGGGGCGTTTTTTTTGCAACTGAGACGCTTTTCCTGGGTCTTATAAATATCTAAGAGTACTATTCTAGTAGATCAAATAAGGAACCGATTGGATGCGTATTAGCCTTACCATTTTCATTGTTATGTTAATCACGACCTGCTTACACAATGTGCAAGCGGAGATTTATACCTGTAAAGATGCAAAAGGCAATACTGTGTATACAGATTCCCCAAGTGCATGCGCTAATGCTGAAGAAGTAAAAGTCGATGCATTACCTACGTTAATTCCAACAAAGTCGCTAGTGACTTCTAATAGCAATCGTGCTGTTAAAGAAGACGATAAAAATGCTTATTCCGAGCTTGTTATTACATCTCCAAGTAATGATGCTACGTTTAGAGATAACCAAGGCAACCTTACGATTAACTTTCGTGTGAACCCTGCCTTACAAACACGTAAAGGCCATAAGTTTGTGGTTACCGTTGGTGGCGCAGAGGTATACACTGGAACCAGTACCATTACCGCACTAAATAATGTTGATCGTGGGACGCATGTCATCACAGTAAAAGTAGTAGATGCAGATGGTAGTGCTAAGATCACTGCAACCCCAGTGAGCGTTACCTTACAGCGGTATTCTGCTTTACAAAATACTGAAAATTCATCGAACGATGGAAGTGATGATCCTGGCATTACTCGGAATGGTAATTTACCTAGCAACACAAAATTTAATAGACAAGCTACTCCCCCGCCGCCTCCGCCAGCACCGGCACCACCATCTCCAGGCATAAACAACTAATAGTCAATCGAATCTACTGCGAACCATCTACCGCCACCAAGCAGTGGTGTTAACTCCTCACGCAGATCAGTAAATAACGCACCTTAGCTTCAAATTGGTGCATATTGCACAATTTTGATTCTACAAATGCACTATAATAGTGCACTAATTGGTATAGAATCGTCTTAAGTTATTGATACAGCATACAGATTCAGCGCAAATCAGTTGGATCGATTATTGCAATTACTTAGTTAAGAGCAAGCTATGTCAAATGCCTACAAACATTTTTGGTGAAAACTGAATAATTATGCAATCAATGGCAGATATAAATCATCATAAGAACATATTAGACAACCTTGCATTGGCTGTGTTTTTGGTTGATGAAAAGCTATTCATAAAATATCTAAATCCTGCTGCTGAAGAAATTGTAGGTACGGGCGTGCGACATGCATTGAATCGATCTCTAACCGATTTTATTCAAGATACGGATGGTGAACTCATAAAGCGAATTCAAGACTCTATTCAAAGTGTCCATCCCATTACCCAGCGTGAAGTGTGTATGAAGTGTTTAGGTGGAAGTGAATTAATCATCGATTGTTCTACTACCCCCATGATTAGTAAAAAAAAAGGTTCAGTATGTTTGCTTGAAATTTCTAAAGTCGATCGCATGGTCAGAATAAGTCGTGAAGAACATATATTGTCAGAAACACAAGCCACACAAAGTATGTTGCGAGGTTTAGCGCATGAAATAAAAAATCCATTAGGCGGTTTGCGCGGTGCAGCACAATTATTAGCAGGAGAACTTACTGAGACTTCATTGCACGAATATACAGACGTTATTATCAGTGAAGCAGATCGTTTAAGAAAATTAGTAGATCGTATGTTTGGCCCGAACATTATGCCTGCAAAAAAATTAGTCAACGTGCACCACGTATTAGAACATATTCGCCATTTGGCCCTTGCGGAAACTCCCACTGGAGTTGAATTTAAGATTGATTATGACCCAAGTATTCCGGAGATTATTGCCGACCGTGATTTACTGGTGCAAGCCGTTCTAAATATTGTCCGCAATGCAGTGCGTGCTGCAGATAGATATACGAATGAAGTAAAACCTGAAATAACTCAAAAAACTCGCATATTGAGACAATATACTTTAGGCGATGTTATGCATCGTTTGGTTGTCGAGATCAGCGTGACTGATAATGGTCCGGGAATAAAAGAAGAACTTAAATCACAAATTTTTTTCCCCATGGTGTCTGGAAGCGCAGACGACAAAGGTCTTGGCTTATCAATATCTCAAAATTTAATTAATTTGCACGGTGGATTAATTGAATTTGATTCTATGCCGGGGCATACACAGTTTCGTGTATTGCTACCATTAAGTGCTGAAGACCAGCTTAGCTTAAAAAAATAAATGCAAGGTTAGCAAGAAAAATAATGAAAACATCAAAAGTTTGGGTGATAGACGATGATCAGGCTATACGCTGGGTATTAGAACGGGCATTTCAAAAAGCACAGATCCCTGTGATGACTTTTGAATCAGCCATTACTGCAATTCACGAACTTGAAAGTGATACCCCTAGTGCCATTCTTGCCGATGTGCGCATGCCGGGTATGGATGGCTTTGAGTTTTTAGAGCAAATAAAGTCTGTCCATCCAGATTTGCCGATCATAATTATGACTGCACACTCTGATTTACAAAGTGCGGTGGGAGCATATCAAAAAGGTGCGTTTGAATACTTGCCTAAACCATTTGATGTGGATGATGCAGTAGAGCTAACTAAAAGAGCATGCATGGCTGCAAACGAAGAAATAGTCACTCATAAGCAAGAAGAATCGGTTGATGAATTGCCAGAGATCATTGGTGAATCACCTGCTATGCAAGAAGTGTTTCGCGTGATTGGCAGATTATCCAATTCAAATGTAACGGTATTAATTAATGGTGCATCTGGAACGGGTAAAGAGCTTGTCTCACATGCATTGCATGAAAATAGTCCCCGTGCACAAAGCCCATTTATTGCACTAAATATGGCTGCAATACCACGCGAGTTATTAGAGTCTGAATTATTTGGCCATGAAAAGGGGTCATTTACGGGTGCGCATTCCCAACGTAAAGGACGTTTTGAACAAGCGAATGGAGGAACATTATTTTTAGATGAAATTGGCGACATGCCCGCTGACTTGCAGACCCGTTTATTGCGTGTGTTATCAGATGGAAATTTTTATCGGGTTGGCGGACATCAACCCATAAAAGCCGATGTGCGAATTATTGCAGCAACGCATCAAAACCTCGAGGCAAGAGTGCTTAATGGCGACTTTCGTGAAGATTTATTTCATCGCCTAAATGTTATTCGTGTCGTGTTACCTACTTTGCGAGAGCGTAAAGAAGATATACCTGCATTATTACAACACTTTATGAAAGCATCTGCTAAAGAGTTAGAAACCAATGTTAAAAACGTATCAGATGAGGTGATTGAATACTTGAGTGCTTTAACTTGGCCAGGGAACATTAGGCAGTTAGAAAACGTTTGTAGATGGTTAACAGTTATGGCATCAAGTAATGAAATTCGAATGCAAGACTTACCTGCCGAAATGCTTAAAGATGAAATGTCGGTTACAGATATTGCAAGTTGGCAAGCATTACTAAGAGAGTGGGCAGATCAAGAATTATCAAAAGGAAATGAATCCATACTCGATCGTGCAATGCCTGAATTTGAGTCCATTATGATAAAAGCTGCAATGCGTAAAACCAATGGTAAAAGACAAGAGGCCGCAAAACTATTGGGTTGGGGTAGGAATACGTTAACTAGGAAGATCCAAGAGCTGGATTTGTTTCAATCATAAGAACATTTAAGATATATCTCTCATATTATTCTACTTCTTTTTTTCAGTTATATGAAAATTTTGTTTCTCTAAATATTCATATAAAAAATCACTAAATATATTAATACGCGTAGATCGTTGTAAGTCTGGGTGAATCAATATCCAAAGCTGCTCATTGAAATTTGGCGTCACTTTAAATAATTTTACTAGTTTGTGGTTTTTAAAATTAGATGGCAAAATTATCACGCCTATTCCTTGTGAGCATAGTGCAGAAATCGTTAATAAGTCACTAGCTTTGCACACGTAGTTATCAATTGGGCACATTTCATTAAAATATTTATATGCAGGCACACTAAGAAATTGTCCATTTGTTCCGATAAGTTTATGGTTTCCTAAATCTTTCATAGATTGAGGCTTCCCATATTTATTTAAGTATTGTTGGCTTGCATAGAGATCCCAACTGATATTGCAAACTTTACGGCCAATTAAAGATTGGGGTGGATTCTGGATGACACGTAATGCTATATCAGCATCTCGTCTAGATAGATCTTGTAGCTCATCACTTACTATTACATCTATTTTTATACCGGGATGCTCCTTGCGGAATAGTGAAATACAGGGCGCTAAATAATCTGATGCGAGTGACGAAGAGGGAGCAGTTATAAGTATTCTTCCTGATAACCGGTAGTCTTCGCCGTCAGCAGTACGTTCAAAACTGTGAATAGAGATTTCTGCATTTAATGCATATTCTAAAACAGATGAGCCAGTTTCGGTTAAAGAATATCCATCTTGAACCCTATCAAAAAGATGTGTTCCAAGTTTTTTTTCTAGAGTGTTTATACGACGATAAACAGTGGAGTGATTAACTGAAAGTTTGTTAGCTGCATCATTAAGAGTGCCGCATTCTGCGACAGCTATAAAAAAGGGTATATCATTCCAATCTATCATGTTTGCATATATGCAAAATAAGTTTATATATTTTACAATTAATTTGCATCCATGCAAGGTCTGTATTATTTAGAATAAAGATATGACATCTGTAATTATCGATTCAGCACAGAAATATTTTTAAAATTGAGTTTTAAACATAGGATTAATTTCTGTATGTACGTGTGCATCATTTGTAATTATTCTGTGAATTAGAATAGAACCACAAATGGTTTGATGAGCCAATTACCAATGGGACGCTTGCAGTCGTGGAAACGCTTTTTTATTAAATAGTCACGCGTTTCGTGTGTAGTGCTAAAGAAACGAAGAATTTGTGATTCTTTTAATAAACTCTCATTTTCAGGTAGTAGTAATGCGCCAGTTTCATCTTCTCTCATAATTCCATTTACAATAGGAGAGCATTCGCCATTTTGATCAACTAATGCGAATTTGTGTTTAAATTTTTCGTTAATGGTTAAATTTCTATGCATTTTGCAAACGAAAACCTTCGTTTTTCACATGAACTATAACCAGGAGAATTCTTATTAAGGAGAAAATCTGTAAAAAATAATATTTAATAAAATTAAATAATTTCTTACAATCAAAACTGAGTTTGGATATAAAATTTAATACCGTCTTAAGGATAATGATAGAGGTAGCGCTAGTTTATACAGAATTAAAAGCATCTAAATATTAATAAAGAAGAGGTTTAATCTCTTGTATTTAGAGTTTGTATTTCGTAATGTACAAGAATGTATCAATTATTAATTAATTCAAATATATTTTTATTTAAACAATATTAGATGTAAAATAAAGTCTATTTTGCATTGCTGCATATAGGTTTTGCAATTACGCATAAAAAATTCTGAAGAAATTTAAGGGACAATAAATGAAGGATGCGCCAATTCCAATAACCGAATTAAATCGTATAAGAGCGTTACATTCACTAAATTTACTCGATACAAGTCCTGAAAGTATATATGACAGGGCTACACTTATTGCTAAGCAAGCAATGAAAGTACCTATGGCGTGCGTTTGTTTCGTAGATACAAATCGAGTTTGGTTTAAATCTGCTCAAGGGGTAGAAATTCCTGAAATAGACCGAGATATTTCCATTTGCGGCCACGCGATAAACCAGACTGTTACCGATGATCATGCTTCACGATTATTTGAGATTGCCGATACTAAAACTGATTCCCGCTTTACAGATAATCCACTAGTAATAAATGCGCCAATGGTAAGGTATTACATGGGCTATGTTTTACAGTCTATCGAAAAAGAAAATCTTGGTACGCTCTGTATCATGGATACAAGCCCACGCACTGCGAATGAAAATGATAAAAACCTTCTAGTTGAGCTGGGTAAAATGGTTGATGAACGCCTAAAAGAAGTTCAATTAGCAAATAGTCTAGATTTTGATGATGTAGCCGTTGCATCTAGCGTTGTTTATAGAGTTTTTGAAGAGATGGAAGCTCTGTTAAGAAAGAAAGGTATAAGTTTAGCCGAATGGAGAATATTGGATAAAGTAGCTCAATCGAATTTTGCTACCCCTACAAAAATTAGCAAACAACTAAATATCGCAGCTTCACAAATATCAAAAGCACTGGAGCTCCTTGAGGCAAAAGGATTTATTACACGCATACGTAGTGTAGATAATGGTGACCGAAGACTCGTAAAGCTAGAATGTAATCAGGAGGGCCGAGAACTTTGGTCTTATGGGAAACGTTTAGGTAATCAAGTGGTGGGTAAACTAGGAGTACATTGAGTATAATCTCTGTGGCTCATTCTAATATATAAGATTTAGAATTTACTCTAAGTAAATTGTCGTTGTCTAAAAATCAGAAATTAATTCGAGTGAACTTGCAAGCATCCGATTATTTCATTTACATGTTGATGGTTGTTTTGTTCCAGATATTCAATAATGCCTTTGTTAATTTTAGTACAACATAAAGGGTCGTAGAAAAGACCTGTACCTACACCTACCGTTGTAGCACCTGCTAATAAAAACTCGATAGCATCCGTTGCATTTACTACCCCACCTTGACCAATGATGGGAATATTGTGAGGTTTGCATACTCGATGCACCTCATGCACTTTTAATAATGCAATCGGTTTAATGGCAGGTCCAGATAAGCCGCCTTGGTTGTTGTGAATGATGGGCTGCTTCTTGTGAATATCAATCGCCATACCCATCACGGTGTTGATAACTGCAAAGGCATCACTTCCCGCCTCAATGCAAAGTTTGGCATTGAGCTGTATATTTGTTTGGTTAGGCGATAGCTTGGTGATAATTGGTTTTTTGGTTACTGATCTACAAGCAGCAACTACGCGTGCAGACATATCTGGGTCATTACCAAAGGCGACACCGCCCTCTTTTACGTTTGGGCATGAAATATTTATTTCAATGGCATCAATCGGTGAGTCATCAAATTTTTGTGTGACTTCAATATATTCTTCAATGGTTGAGCCAGATACATTGGCAATGAAGCGTGTTTCGGAAAAATCGAGTTTAGGTAATATGTCGTTAACGACATAATCCACCCCAGGGTTTTGTAAGCCAATGGCGTTGAGCATACCTTCAGGAGTTTCGGTAATGCGGTGTGGTGCATTGCCAAAACGCTGCTCACCTGTAGTGCCCTTTAAACAGACTGCACCTACATCGGTGTTGGAGAATCCTTCAATACGTGTATATTCTTCACCAAATCCCACACATCCAGACAGTAAAACTAAAGGTGAGTTTAGCTTTAATCCGCAAAACTCCAGATATAATTTTTTATTAGTCATTTATAAATGTTTAACGTCGTTCTCTTTGAGCCTGAAATTCCACCGAACACGGGGAATATTATACGGTTATGCGCCAATATGGGCTGTGATCTGCATTTAATTCATCCTTTAGGCTTCCAGCTTGATGAAAAAAAGCTGCGTCGAGCAGGATTGGATTACCATGAATTTGCCAGCGTAACGGAGCATCAAAGTTACCAAACCATGTTGGATGCGCTTAAACCGAAGCGGATTTTCGCATGTTCTACTAAAGGGTGCACAAACTATGATGTCCCAAGCTTTCAAGCCAGCGATACATTTATTTTTGGGCCGGAAACACGAGGTTTGCCCGATCAGGTGCTAGACCAATATGAGCCAAGTAACGTGTTGCGTATACCCATGCATGTATCATCTCGCAGTATTAATTTAGCAAACTCTGTAGGAATTATTCTTTACGAGGCTTGGCGCCAAAATAACTTTGAATAATGACTTTAAAACAATAAGGCCTAGCTAGATTCCTGCTTCATCTCGCGACCCAGTAACTGTGCAATGGCTGTTTTAAGATCTACTTTTTCACTTAAAACATTCCACACTTGATTACAAATTGGCATTTCTACATTATTATCTTTGGCAACTTCATATACAACTTGTGCAGCATGAAAACCTTCTACTGCCTGCCCTAGATCGTCCATATATTGCTTAGCGGTTTTCCCTTGTGCTAACGCGATGCCTAATCTGCGATTACGAGATTGATTGTCAGTACAGGTCAGCACTAAGTCTCCCATCCCAGCCAAACCCATAAGCGTTTGTGGTTTTGCTTTTAATGCAACGCCTAAACGCATCATCTCTGCCATCCCTCGGGTTACTAAAGCCGCACGTGCATTCGCGCCAAATCCTAGGCCATCAACAATGCCAGATGCAATTGCCAGCACATTCTTTACTGTGCCACCTAGTTCTACGCCGATAACATCGTCACTTGCATAGACTCGGAAGTTATCGCTATGAAAATATGCCGCTAACTCTTTTGCATATTCAATATCACTCGAAGCTAGAGAAACCGCTGTAGGTAAACTGCTTGCTACTTCTTTAGCAAATGACGGGCCAGATAACACGGCTGATTGAATTTTATTTCCTAATACATCTTCTACTACTTGATGCATCATCATTTTGGATTTTTTTTCAAAACCTTTGCTTGCCCATACGAACTTATTGGCAAACTTACTGGTTTCTGCCAGTGGCTTTAATTTCTCACAGGTTTCGCGCATAGCATAACTAGGGACAACAGATAGAATAAAATCGCTGTCTTGAATAGCATTAGCGAGCGATGCTTCAGCAGATAAGGTATCAGGAAAAGTTTTCTCGGCAAGATAGCGTTTGTTTTCTTGATCACTCTGTAAGGCTTTAACATGCTCTGCGTCATGGCCCCAAAGTTTTACTGCATGACCATTGTTAGCTAACTGAATGGCTAGCGCAGTTCCCCAGGATCCTGCACCTAATACTGCAGCGGTAGTCATATATTAATGCTTGATCTGTTCAGGGTTGTCTTTTTGTTCTTTAACTGCAGATAAATGCTGTTGGTACAGCGCATCAAAGTTAACTGGGTTTAATAACAATTGTGGGAAGCCGCCTTTGGCGACCAATTCGGCAACGGCTTCACGCGCGAATGGGAAAAGTATATTAGGGCAATAACTACCTAATAATTGTTTATGCTGATCTTCAGGAAAGTTTTCTAAAAAAAATATTCCTGCTTGCTTAATTTCAACTAGAAATGCCGTAGTCTCTTCGTGAATAGCGGTTACTGTCACGGTGATGACGACCTCAAATATATTTTCGTCTATTTTGTCATTCTCAGTTTGAATATGGACATCCGTTTTAGGATTCCATTTTTCAGTAAAGATCTTAGGTGAATTTGGTGTCTCGAAGGAAAGGTCTTTTACGTATAATTTTTGGATTTCAAATTTTTGAGCAGGTTTATCAGCCATTTTCTTATGTGTTTAATTTCTTTAATGACTAATTATGACTGAATTACTTAAGGCTTTCCCTAAAATATTCTTTTGGATAATTCTTTTGGTATTCCTTGCTCTAACCTTTCGCATTTAGCATGTCATCAAGCTTGCCTTCGCTATTTAACTCAGCCATATCATCGAAACCACCAATATGTGTATCGCCAATAAATATTTGAGGAACCGTTTGACGCTTAGTGAGTTCTACCATTTCCTCAGCCTTGGCTGAATCTTCATGGATGTTAATTTCGTTATACCCAACACCTTTGCTATCCAGCATTTTTTTTGCCGCATTGCAGTATGCACAACGGTGGCCAGTATAAATGGTAACTTCAGGAGCACTCATATTTTTTACTCATTTTTTAGTAATGGGGAGCTGGTCATTCACCCAGGCGGTAATACCGCCCTTTAAACCGAATACATTGGTATAGCTATTTTTTAATAATAATTTACAGGCTTGTGCTGAGCGATTGCCCATTTTACAAAAAACCAAAATAGGTTGGTCTTTATTGTTTGCAAGGTTATCTAATTTTTCAGGCAGTACACTGAGAGCGACATGCTTAGCATCTATAATACTACCCTGGCCTAGCTCATTAGCTTCTCGTACATCCAATACCAAGGCATCTTCTTTATTGATCAATCTTACCGCCTCAGAAGGCGGTACTTCTTTGAAGCCTTTTGTGGCGCGCTTTAGTTCGCTCATAATAATTAAAGCAACTACTGCAGCAAGCGCTATAAATAGCATGGTATGCCGCCCGGCGAATTCAATATATTCTTGCATATAGAAGTAACTTAGAAATCATGTAAAGAAAAAACGAGATAGAACTAATGCGCTGAGCAGAATACTTGTTGCATCATATTAATTAAACTGAGTGTGCGTTCATCACCAACACGATAAAATACACGATTAGCATCTTTGCGAGAGGCTAAAATACCTTTATCACGTAGAATGGCGAGATGCTGAGAGATATTACTTTGAGAGGTGCCGACATTATAGACAATATCTTGTACGCTGACTTCTCGGTCACCCAACACACAAAGAATTTTTAAACGTAAAGGATGCGACATGGCTTTTAGAGATCGTGACGCCTGTTCTATGTCTTCTTCTCTAGAGATGAGTTCTTCTGCGCCTATGCTCATAATGGATCCTATTTGTTGTAGGTTTGCGTTTCCATGCAAACGTATCTTTTTATAGTATAGGCTAATATTATAAATGTCTAATACATTAATAAACTATATAAATCAATAAGTTAAAACTACTTATGACTAGTTTAGTGGGTGTAATTTTATCTATATATGTTGCAAACACGAGCTTTCCAAATGATTAGAGCAATATCCTTCGTGCTGATTTTCTTAGTGTGTATGGCTTCGATGGGAGCTGCATTTGCAGAACTTACTAAACAAGAGACAGAAAAAAAGCTCGTCAAGGTTCAGGAGAAAATTCGCAATTCACAACAAAAACTAGAACAGAAACGTGGCGAACTTGGTGGGTTAGAAAAACAGCTGCGTGAATCTGAGCAAAATATCGGAAAGTTAAACCAGCAACTTACGGTAACCGAAACAAACCTTAAACAGAGTCAAGAAAAAATAGCAAAGTTGCAAGCAGAGGAAAAACAATTGCAAAAGCAATTGTCCAAACATCACAACATCTTATATGCGCAGATTCGTTCAGAGTATCAATACGGTGGCCAACAAAAACTTAAATTGTTATTGAATCAACAGAATCCTGAAAAGCTGGGGCGCAATCTTATTTATTACGACTATCTGCATCGCGCGCGTCTGAGTGAAATTGATAAAGCTACAAAGGTATTGCAGTCTGTTAACGAAGTTCAGGCCAAGATTCTACAAGTAGAAGAAGTTGCTAAACAAGCCAAGCTGAGTTTATTGAATGAGAAACAATCGCTGGAACAGGCGCAAAAACAGCGTAAAACAGCAATTAGTTCGTTAAATAGTAATGTTTCATCAGAAAAGGGAAAGCTCGAAAATCTAGAAAGTAATGAAAAACAACTTAAAGGATTAATTGAAAGTCTTCGTTCCGCTCTGGCGGATATTCCGGTTTTTGAAAAAGGTAAAAACTTTAGTAAATCACAAGGTAAGTTGTACTGGCCAGCAGTGGGCAAACCCAGTAATAAATTTGGACAGAAACGTAATTCAGCACGTAGCAAATTATATTGGCAGGGTGTATTTATCCCAAGCACAGAAGGCAATAATGTGCGCAGTATTTATCATGGTAGAGTTGCTTTTGCAGAATGGATGCGCGGGCTAGGGTTGCTCATTATTGTGGATCATGGCGATGGTTATATGAGTCTTTATGGCCACAATCAGAGTTTATTTAAGCAAGTTGGTGAATGGGTTGAAGCAGGAGAAAAAGTGGCTGCCGTAGGTAATAGCGGTGGGAACAATAAGCCAGGCCTTTATTTCGAAATTCGTAAGCAGGGAAGCCCAATCAATCCGGCAAAATGGTGTGTCAAATCAGCTGCATCCAGAAGTCCAGCATCGGGTTGAGCGTATTTTTCTCGAATTCAATCAGGCATTGACTGGCATATTTATGGCCGATGGTCGGGGAGTACAATCTTATAAACCCCTATATAATGTATATATGAGTAGATGCGACTTATTTAAGTACTTATTTATAGAGTAATTTCGTGAACGTTTGATCACACTTAGCAATCTAATATGTTGCGAATCTATTTTTTCCTTTCATAATGGACAGTATCCACGTGACAAAAGAACATTCTAGGAGAGCGGTAATGAAATTTAAGCACCCCCTAAACATCGGAATTATCTGGGGAGTGGTAATCGGGCTTACTTTAGCGATGGCGCACAATGTGTGGGCCGATAAAGAAATGGCCTCGGCTTTACCGCTAGAAGACTTGCGTACTTTTACAGATGTCTACGCGCGTATTAAACAGGATTACGTAACCGACGTTGATGATAGCGATTTATTAAAAAATGCAATTCGCGGTATGTTAGCTGGCTTGGATCCGCATTCATCCTACTTGGATGAAGAACAATTTCGTGAACTTCAAATTGGAACCTCTGGAGAATTTGGTGGGCTTGGTATTGAAGTAGGAATGGAAAATGGTTTTGTAAAAGTTATTGCACCTATTGACGATACTCCTGCTGATCGCGCAGGGGTTAAAGCCGGTGATCTAATAATTAAATTAGATGATAAATCTGTAAAAGGTTTGACTCTAGAAGAAGCCGTTAAACTAATGCGCGGCAAAAAGGGCTCGGATATCGTACTTACTATTGTACGTGAAGGTGAAGACGCACCATTAGACCTAACCTTAACGCGAGATGTAATTCGCGTACGTAGCGTCAGAAACCGTGTACTTGAGCCAGGTTATGGTTATGTGCGTATATCCAATTTTCAATCTAAAACCACACGAGGGTTGTTAGATGCACTAGCGAGTTTGAAAAAGAAAAATGAAGGCAATTTAAAAGGTTTGGTTTTAGATTTACGCAATAATCCTGGTGGTGTATTAACCGGTGCGGTTGGTGTTTCAGATGTTTTTCTTAAAGATAATCAATTGATTGTTTACACAGAAGGGCGTGTTGAAGATTCAGAATTAAAATATTCAGCAAGTACAGGTGATTCGTTAAAGGGAGCGCCTTTAGTTGTGTTGATAAATCAGGGTTCGGCTTCGGCATCAGAAATTGTTGCGGGCGCTATGCAAGACCATGAACGTGCAACTATTTTAGGAACCACTTCATTTGGCAAGGGTTCGGTGCAAACAATTTTGCCATTGAATGACAGCACGGCGTTGAAGCTAACTACTGCCAGGTACTACACACCTTTAGGCAGATCGATTCAGAGCGAAGGAATTGTTCCAGATATTTTGTTAAAAATAGAAGGTGCCTCTGATGAAGAAAACTCTGCACTCAGTATTATTTCTGAGTCTGATTTAGAAGGCCATTTGGAAAATGAACACCAAGAGGCTAATAAAAAAGCAAGAGAACCAAAATCGGTAGTGACAATCCCCAAGCAAACCAAGGATGATGCGACGGACTATGCTTTAGAAGAAGCACTAAAAGTTTTAAGAACCATGTCGGGCACACAACAAGCAAATCTCTAACGCTTACGTGCTCAAGACTAATATTAAGAAACTAACAATTGTTTTTATGGGGCTGCTTAGTTTGGCCCCATTGCATGGCTTTGCAGCTGAACCTGCGGTTATTGCTATTATCATTGATGATATCGGGCATAATATTGAAGCAGGCAAACGAGTTATCAATTCTAGCCTACCCGTTACGTGTTCTATTCTTCCAGCTAGACCTCACTCGATTAAATTAGCGCGCTTAGCACATCAAAACGGTAAAGAAGTCATGTTGCATTTGCCAATGCAAGCCTCTAAGTCAGAAAAACTTGGTCATGGGGGCTTAGGTCGGACATGTCTAAGCAAGAATTCACTCGCATAGTAGATATTAGTATTGATGCTGTACCGCATGCACAAGGTATAAATAACCACATGGGAAGCTTGCTAACTAGTAATTCTAGTCATATGGAATGGTTGATGCAGGCCATTGCGAATCGCGACGAACATCTATTTTTTGTTGATAGTAAAACAACAGCTAAAACCGTTGCTGGAGATGCGGCACTGAGCTATCACATCCCGAGTGTGCGGCGCGATGTATTTTTAGATTCTGTTGCAAACGATAAAGATTTCGTTAAGCAGCAAATACAGCAGCTCATTAAAATTGCAAAACAACAAGGTTACGCTCTAGCAATTGGACATCCTCATCAAACGACCTTGTCGGTACTTGAGCAGGAGCTTTCTAAACTAAGTGCACAAGAGGTAGAATTAGTTACAGTAAGCGGACTTATTAACACCGCGATTTCTAAAAAATTAGCTAATAAAGCGACAACACCATGGCAAAAGTACTCGTCCCTCTCGCCCAAGGCTGTGAAGAACTAGAAGCCGTCACCATTATAGATCTGTTACGTCGTGCAGATGTGCAGGTAACCACGGCCAGCTTAGATGGAAAACCTATTGTTGCTTCGCGCGGCACAAAACTTCTTGCAGATACTATGCTAGATCAAGTTATCGATGAGGAATTCGATATGGTAGTGCTACCGGGTGGTTTGCCGGGCGCAGATAACTTAAATAAAGATGAACGCATTCATAAAATTTTAAAAAATGCTGTTGATAAAGATCACTACATTGCTGCAATTTGCGCAGCCCCAATTGTTTTAGCTAGTGCAGGCTTGTTGAATAATAGAAAAGCTACTGCATATCCAGGTGTATTAGAAGCACTAGAAAATGATGCTATTGAAATTACAGCCTCAGCAGTACAAATAGATGGTAAGATTTTAACTTCTCGTGGACCTGGCACTGCAATGGATTTTACGCTGGAAATTATCACTTGTTTGTTAGGCGATGAAAAACGCAATCAAGTTGAACTTGCATTACAGCGAGTCGCGTAAAAATCTTCAGTAATTACCATTAAAGCCATATTTTGACAGTCGGTATAATTGCTTGGATATGAGGCACCTGACAGTTTAAATAGCGTGAAGCCGGTCACTAATTAGTCACATAGCCCTCAGTAAAATATCTATGCATTAGCCTACAGGGAAGCAGGCTTTCTAAACCCACGGTCTCAAAACCGTGGGTTTTTTTAATTGTTAGAACAAAATCTAGGCACTCCCGCCTAAAGCCTTATGCCTCATAAGGATAAAAACTCTCCGCACAGCAATGACATAGAAGCTGGTGAAATTCTTTCCTGCTGGAACAAGAATTTACCTATAGAACCTAATACAATAGATATACTCTAAGTGGTAAGCACTGGATGTGCTTAATTACATTAGTAAATATATATAGATCGCGAAATATCGCGGCGGGTAAGTCAGGAAGGAACGAGCGTTGGCACTCTATCCAACGTCACTGAGATATTTAACATGGAATAAGCCTGCTTGGAGAGTTGGCTTGTATCTTCTCGTCGTGTGTTCGCAACTTTGAAAAAAGATGCAAAAACACGAATCTGCTTTTACATTAATTGAACTCATGATCACGATAACCGTGGCGGCTGTTGTATTGACGCTGGGCGTGCCTGGCTTTGGGCGTGTCATCGAACGCAATCAACTCAGTGCATATACCAATCAGTTAGTCTCATCTCTGCATTTTGCTAGAAGTGAAGCAGTACGTAGAAATCAATCAATAAAAGTTTGTCATAGCGACAATTCTACTGATTGTAATGGATCAGGATATGAAAATAGTTGGATCATATTTATAGACGACGATGGTGATGATGTTGTTGATGCAGGAGAAGAACTGATACGTGTAAATGAAAATTTACCATCTAACTATACATTTAATGTTAATGGTGGGATGGACTCATTTAGTTTTAATGCAAAAGGCAGGTCTGATAATCAAGGTACTTTTGTGCTTTGTAAAAACAGTGATTTAACAAAAGCACGCGCCATTATTATTGGGCCTGGGGGGCGCACAAGACTGGCGCCATTAAATTCTAGTGGGGTGCCTGAACAAAGTCTCGGCACCCCGGTAGCGAGTTGTTAAATTTTATGAATAAAAAAGCTCAGGGGTTTACGTTAATGGAAGTGTTAGTTGCACTTGCAGTACTATCTATTGGCTTGCTTGGTATGGCGGGCATGCAATTGTTCAGTATGAAAAGTAGCCATAACGCTTATCTCCAATCACAAGCCAGTTATTTTGCATATGATTTGATAGATAAAATGCGTGCTAATCCTATCGGATTTGGTAATGGTAATTACGATAGCGCTTATACAAGTATTCCCGGTAGTCCTCCAAATTGCCAGTCTACAACTGCGACGTGTTCGCCTACACAGCTTGCTTCATTTGAACTTGCTCAATGGAAGTGTGCACTAGGGAATTATGAAAACGATTCGTCCTGTACCGGTACGTTGGACATGACATCGGTGCTTCCAAACGGCGATGGTAAAATTGAGAGAAACGGTGACGATGTAACGGTTACAGTTCAATGGCAGGCAGGCGCAAACCCTGAAGAAATTATGATTATGGCTGAGTTATGAAAATTAAGTGTAATGAAAAAGGATTTTCTATTGTTGAGCTAATGGTTGCACTATTGCTTGGTTTGTTTTTAGTAAGTGGTGTTACGGGGATGTACATAAGCAGTAAGCAGACATATCGCATGACAGATAACTTGTCACGTTTACAAGAAAGCTTACGTTTTAGTCTTGATTTTATGTCTCATGACATTCGTATGGCTAGTTATTTGCCATGTCGCACTACAACAAATAATACAAATGCAGTTGTAGGCGGAGCTGCAACTTGGTTTCTTGATTATTTTGCGCGCGGTATTCATGGCTATGAAGGTGGTGTAGATGTAATACCAGTGGCATCAGCTGTTGCTGATACAGATGCAATTGTTATTCTAAAAGCATCTACATATACCTCGAGTTTAATATTCCATAATACCGCTGGAAATACGTTTGAGCTTAATAGTAGTTTTTCGGATCAAGATTTTGAAAGAGGAAGAATTGGCGTTGTCTGTGACCCAAGACAGGCTTCCATTTTTCAAATATCGGATGCTGATTATGGTTTAAATACCGTCAGCTACGGTGACAACACTAATATTGTCCCTGGGAATACTACAACAACCATCGGCACTTACGGAGAAGATGCTCTAATTGCATCATATAAGCCTGAAATTTATTACATAAGAGCTAGTACACAAAACCCTAGTGTAAATTCTTTATGGCGCAGTAACTTAATAGCATTCGGTCCTCCTACAGGTACAAATACAGCCCAGATGAATGCTGAGGAATTACTAGAAGGTGTTGAATCTATGCAAATTCTTTATGGCGTAGATATAACTGCGCCAAATGACCAAGTTGTTGATCGTTATGTAACAGCAAATAATGTTGCTGATTGGCAAAGTGTTATAGCGGTGCGTTTGGGGTTGTTGATGGTAACGGGTGAAGATGTCACCGCGCAGTTGGACACGAATTCTTATAATGTTGCGGGCACGATAATTTCTGATGCCACCCCAATTTCTCATCCTGCTGATCGCAAGTTACGTTACGTAGCTAATACTACAATCAACCTTCGCAATCGAGTGCAATAACACAATGCATATAAATATCATGTTTCAACAATCTGGTGCTGTGCTGTTTGTGGGTTTAATAATGTTACTCGTTATGTCGCTTATCGCGGTAACAAGCATGCAAGGTTCAACTTTAGAGCTGCGAATGGCAGGTAACACTCGAGATAGTTTGGTTGCATTGCAAACTGCTGAAGCTGCTTTAAAGGCGGGAGAAGGCTTATTGGATGCAGGTGGGCTTAGTCTCGTAAACTTTGATAACAATGGTATTGATGCACTGTATGACAATACTGATGACGAACTTTGGAAAAGCATAAGCTGGCAAGATGTTAATTCTAGGAGGTATATGGCGTTCAATCCAAGTAATGTAACTACAGAGCCTAGATTTATTATTCAACATATTTCTGAAACACAAGTTGCACCGAAATTATTAGTTGAAGGATATGGTCAAGGTCAAGCAGGCCAAACAATTCAGTTATTTCGGGTGACGGCTCGGGGGACTGGTGGAAGTGATAATACAGAAGTATTTTTGCAATCTCTGTACGGTGTTGACTGGTAACAAATAAGACATATGTTTCAATCTCTAAATACAAAGTTTTTATTTGCTAAACAGCTTGTACTGTTCGCAAGCTTATTAAGCGTAAGCACTGTAAATGCCGCGTCATTAAATATCTCAGATGTTCCGTTAGAGCTTTCACCTTCATTACCGCCAAATGTTTTGATCCTTATGGATGACTCTGGGAGTATGGATTGGGAAGTGCTAACACAACAAGAAAATAGCGGCGCGCTTTGTTCACCCATGGTTTCGGGTGTTTGTGATTTTGTAAACATTATCCATCGTGTACCGGAAGGTGGAATTCCAGCGTCATGTGAACCATATGTAAATCCACCAGAACCTGTTCCAACTCAGGATTTTGTAAGTGGCTATTTGTACGGTGTCCGGTTTCCTGGAGACCCGGTGCCACTAGATGCTGCATTTGGCAGTGCAATAGAAAATTGTTATGTCGCAGCAGATGATGATTTTCGATTTAGAAGTTCTACTTTTAACCCACTTTATTTTGACCGCAGTAAAACCTACCGACCATGGGCGGGTTATCCGAATGCAGATATTACCAACGCACCTAACGATCCGTACTTTGATGATCCAAATACTTCTGCCGATAATATTGATTTAACAACCGATCTTCCGGGATTAGATATTTCCGGTAATCGTTTGACCGGGCTTGGGTTTAAATACTATGACTGGAATGATACTAATAGTAATGGAATATTTGAACTTGGTGAGCAAGTTGAGTTTTTAATCAGCGCAGCTGATGCTGCAACACAACAAAAGTTTGCCAACTGGTTCACCTATTATAGAAAGCGTGAATATGTAGCAAAAGCGATAGCGAGTCATACCGTCACCGGTCGTAACTCAGCATACTTTGATTACGCAACAGTAAACCAAAATACAACAAGCGAACTACGCATTGATCGAACCGACACAACTTATTTTGATGATCTCGATGCAAATCAAACAGCACTGTTAGATGCAATAACACAATCGATTAGTTCTACAAATCGAACACCTTTGCGAACGGGACTGGATAAGGTAGGTAAATATTTTCAGTGTGCGGCTGACGATATATTCAATAGCGCGGGTAGCACCAGTGCAGGAAATTCTAACTGCCCACTCCTGGCTGCTCCAAGCGGTGAGTGTCAGCAAAATTCAACGTTCGTTTTTACCGATGGTTTTAACAACGAAGCTGGTGTAGTTGGAAATGAAGATACTGGATCAAGCAGTGACTTTGACGGTTTCGCGTTTGAAGATATACATACCAACACATTGGCTGATGTTGCGATGCTCTATTATGAAAGTGACTTAAGTAGTTTGACTGATAGCGTGCCTGTCACCAGTGTTGACTTCAGTCGTGATCCAAACCCAAGAGCATTGGCACCTGGAGATTTATTACACCAACATATGAATACTCATACTGTTGGAATTTTTAATAATCAAAATTCAGCAGTTGATGTTTCTTTTCCACCAGATCCTAGTATTTCAAATCCAAGTTTCTGGCTAGATCCTGATGCAAGCTTTGAAGGCCAAATGCAAGATTTAGTACATGCCTCTTACAATGGACGTGGAAATTTTGTTTCTGTTTTAGACAGCGGTGATTTTTCTACAGTAATAAACGAAGTAGAGTCTTCTTTTTCACGCGCTGCATCAAATTTTGGTTCCACTACTGCAGTAGCATTTAATTCATCCAGCATAACTCAAGACACATTAGTATTCAGAACGTTTTCAAACCTTGCAACCAATGCTGGCGAATTAGTTGCGCAGCGTGTAAATCCAAATGGCACCTTTAACGTAAATAGTGGTGGCGATCCAGTTTTTGAATGGAGTGCAGCTGAAGAGCTTGATGCGATTACTCCCAACTCAAGAAATATTTTGACCTATGAGCCCACTGTGCAACAAGGACGTACTTTTGAAATTACAACACCTACAACTACGGGTCTTTCTAGTCCCCAACAAATGGATCTTGCAATGCCGAGTCCAACTACACCTCCCGCAACATTTGTAGAAGATCGAGTGGAATATTTACGCGGTGACAGATCCAATGAAGGTACAGATTTCATGGCTGGTGAAATGCGTATACGTGAGGATACAACTGTTAATGGTATAAGAACGGGTGCCGTGCTCGGAGATATCGTTCATTCATCGCCAGTTTTTGTTGGCGAACCGCCATTTGCTAATCGTTTTGGCGGGGCTTTTCCGAGTGCAGTTGGTGAAACCTATTTTGAGTTTCGTGTAGCGAACCAGACACGTGATCAGTTAGTTTATGTTGGTGCTAATGACGGCATGCTTCATGCATTTCAAGTATCCGATGGCGTAGAAAAATTTGCATACGTTCCAAATGTTTTGCTGAATAGTATTGGCGAATATACCAACCCAATGTACGACCATCTATTTTATGTAGACGCAACACCTAGTGTGAATGATGTATATATAGATCCACGCGACAGTTCAGCAACTACACCTTCGTGGCGAACTGTTTTAGTTAATGGTTTAGGTGCAGGCGGGCAAGGTTACTTTGCCTTGGATATAACTGAGCCAGGAAATATTGATACAGATTCTGTAATGTGGGAGTTCTCCGATAGCGATGACGCTGATTTAGGTTTCTCTTACAGCGTACCCATCATTGCAATGAGTAATGCACCTAGTACCGGTAATAAACAGTGGGTAGCCATTTTTGGAAATGGTTATAACAATACAGAGGTGGATGGTCCATTTTTTAGCACAACAGGCAACGCTGTAATTTACATTGCATTTTTAGAAGAAGGTTATAACGGTTGGAGCATCGGAAGTGATGTTATAAAACTCGATACGGGTAATGGTGATCCTTTAACTCCAAATGGAATTGGTGGGATTACGGGTATTGACACAGATGGGAATGGAACGGTTGATAGATTGTATGCAGGCGATCTACTAGGCAACGTATACATCATCGATATGAGTAGTACGAATGACTCAAGTTGGAGTATACGCTCGAATCTATTATTCACAGCAACATATGAGTCAGGTACACCCGCTATTTCTACACCTCAGCCGATTACAACAAAACCTACTGTTATAGAGAACCCAGAAGGTGGATATATTGTATTAGTTGGAACAGGAAGCTACTTCACTTCAGATGATGCACTTAATACAGAAATTCAATCGATTTATGGATTATGGGATGACCCTAGTGATCTATCTACTATAAGCAAGTATTCGCCATCAGATTTAGTTGAACAGGAGTTCACTACACAAGTCGATAATAATGGTTTCGTTGTTCGTACAGTTTCTTTAAACCCCGTTACTTATATTCCTGGGTCTTCACCGCGTGGTTGGTTTATCGATTTTGATATTCCACCACCAGGTAGCAGTAACGGTGTACAGTTTCCGGGAGAACGCCCGGTACGAAATTTACAACTCCGTAATAATCAATTATTTTTTAGTACTGTCATTCCACAGGATGGTATGAGTTGTTCCGCAACATCTGGTGGATTTGGTCTAAGTGTTGATCCATTTACAGGTAGTGTGGGAACGGATGTAATTTTCGATATCAACATAGATGGATTATTCGATGAAAAAGATAATCTTAATGGTTTCAGAGGTCCAGCTAATGTTGTTGTTGGCACACAATTTGAAAGTTCGCCTGGCGATTCCACATTTATTGGTGATTATAGAGTTACACAGTTGTCGAACACCAATATTGATCAAATTCTGGTAAACCCAGATCTCAACAGTGGCGGCTCAATAGGTTCGTTACTGGGTAGGCATTCGTGGAAAGAGATTAGTAAGTAATTCAAATTGCCTATTGGCTTAAACCTGTATACAAAATTGTTTAAAAAAAATACTGGTATTACCATGATCGAATTGATGATCGTAATGATTGTGGTATCTATACTTATTGCGGTTTCTTATCCTGGTTATCAAAACCAAATGAGACAGAATCGAAGATCTGACGGGCAGAAACTTCTTCTAGAAATCATGCATGAGCAACAAAATTTTTACTCTAAAAACAGTACTTATACTACAAATCTTGTGGCTGGCGGTATTTTAGGGCTTAGTTATCCGGATCCAAATGGAGATGGAAGTGTTCTATCAGATAAGGAATTTTATTTAGTAACAGCAACGGTATGTGATGTGCCCACACCGATTGCTGACTGTGTTTTACTAGCTGCCGCACCGCAACGTGGACAAGCAAGTGATGGTGATCTTACTTACAATTCACGTAACGTAAAAACTCCTGCAACACATTGGTAATGTGCACAGTCTAAAAAATTCTGCGTTTTTTACACTCGATCGGAATTTAAACTCCGCTCATTTATCGGCAATTTAGACCGCTTTTCAGTAACCCATGTCAGAGTAATAGATGTAGCCAGATAGTAATTTTGCACGGCATTATTTTTAAAACGATACACAATAATTTTACAAGCAATTTGTAATTAATTTCTTATAATTACCATTCATCGGCGAAAGATGTTGCGCTATTTTATGCACAATAAACCTCGTTCACGTTTTTAAATCAAGCACTTCCGCTCATCAGAGAATCCAAGCGAGTTACAACGCACTCGCGAAAAATACTTGAATATCAATGTAGAGTAATTTGCATTGTTGGATGAGTGAGGGTCTACCTCTCTCTACAGAGGATTAAATTTTAGATAAATGAAAAATTTCGCACAACGTGGCTTCACAATTCTTGAATTGATGATTACCGTTCTAATGCTGGGTGTTATGTTGACACTTGCAGTGCCATCATTTAGTGCAGTATTCAAACAAAATCGACTTGCTGCGCAGACAAACTCTCTATTGTCTTCATTAAATTATGCAAGAGGACAAACAATAAATCAGAATCAAATTGTAATTGTTCAGCCAATTACAGCTGGTACAGATTGGTCAGCTGGTTGGAAGGTTAGAGTTAATGGTGTCGACATTCAATTTTTTGAAGGCGTTGAGAATGCATCGTTAATTAGTACTGCTGCAACTATAACTTACCAATCTGATGGAACCTTAACAACAGGAGCTAACGTTACTCTAACTCTAACTCTAACTCCTAATGATTGCCCAACAGGAAGTAGTGACGTACGAGTTATTACTATTACACTTTCTGGTCAATCTAGCTCAACTACTGCTGTTTGCACATGAGTTTATTTGATATGAAAATTTTAAAATTTCAATCCAAGAGACAGCAGTCATGTGGATTTTCACTGCTTGAAGTGCTGATTGCTGTGTTTATTTTATCTATAGGGTTGCTTGGATTAGCGGCGTTGCATGCAACATCCTTAAAAGCGAATCACGGTGCATATCATAAATCTCAAGCGACATTTCTTGCGTATGACATGGTGGATCGGTTGCGAGCAAATAGGCCTCAAGCGATTAATGGTTCGTATAACCAACTTATAACTGAAGGCGATAAAACTGGAACAACATTGGCAGATGCAGATGTAAACAGTTGGTTGGTAAATACTTTAGCCTTGTTACCCAGTGGTGATGGATCTATAAACTGTACTGCTGCTGGCGCATGCACGGTTGTCGTGCAATGGAATATTACACGTGAAGGCGGCCAAGCTAGTGGCGGCAGCGCAACACTGCAAACTTTCACATTTAGGACAGATGTATAACTCATGTATCAAAATAAAAAACAAATTGGATTTTCATTGGTTGAATTATTAGTTGCACTAGTGCTTGGCTTGGTAGTGTCAGCGGCTGCAATCCAAATATTCGCAAGCAATAAAGGTACCTATCGACTTGAAAATGCTCTATCACGACTGCAAGAAAATGGTCGGTTTGTGGTGGATCAGATGATAAACGATTTACGTATGGCGGGTTATAACGGATGTTTAAGTCGCGGTGCAGGTGTGCCTGTTAACGATATCACGCCGGGCGCAATAGCAACGTCAAATGCTTTTGTCCTATTCCCATACGCAATTGATGGAACAGACAGCATTCGCGGTTTTAATTACGGCACTAGCGATTGGGTTCCCTCTTTAGACGCAAGTTTGAATTTAAGCGGTGTAGTTGCTAACACAGATGTAATTAATATTCAGCGCGCTTCAAGTTGCGGTGCACAGTTAACCTCTGCTCCTACATCCACTGGCGATACTGCTATTGATGTTGTAGATCCAAATGGTTGTGATTTTACAGCAAACGAAGTTGTGATGATTACCGATTGTAGTGTGGCTGATGTATTCCAAATTGGCAGTCTTACTACAGGTACAGATACTGTAGCTTTAAATCGTGCAGGCGGCACATTAAGCGCAATTTACTCACAAGCATCACAAGTTTTTCGTTGGCAGTCGACTGCGTACTTTGTTGGTACCGATGCGAATGGTCAACCAGCATTGTTTCGATCTTCCTGGACGCCTGATGGTGATAACGATATTCAGGCAGATGACTTCACAACGCTTGCATTGGCAAGTGGAATAGAAGATATGCAACTTTTATACGGTATTGATACCGGCATGGACGAGTACGCGGATGCTTATGTAACCGCAAATAACGTTACAAATTGGGATGCAGTAAGAAGTATAAGGATTGGTTTATTACTCAGAAGTGATAACAATATAACTCAAGAACCACGTTCAATACAATTTAATGGGGCAACAGTAAATCCTGTTGCAACTGGCGATAGACGTTTACGCACAGTGTATACCACCACAGTGTCTTTACGAAATAACACACCCTAATTTTATTGATAGCGAATTACTATGATGAAGAACTTAACCAAACAAAATCATACACAAACAGGCTCAGCCATAATTGTGGTTTTAATGTTATTAACCGTTGCGACACTCATTGCAATTAATGCAGTTAGTTCCACAGTTTTAGAAGAAAAGATGGCAGGTAATATTAGAAATAAACACATGTCATTCCAAGGCGCTGAAGCCGGACTGCGTGTTGCAGAAATTGCAGCATCGGGACTATCAGATGTAACTCTATTTGATGGCTCTAATGGTTTGTATCCTGGCTCAAACCCTGGTGATGTAAAAAATGTTGCAGGTGCACTAGTAGATTTTCCAGCTTGGGAAAATTTATTAGATAGTGATTGGGTAGATGCCACCGACATAGGGTTATCAGATGTTCCTCAATACATTATTGAGGACTTTAGTGAGTCTCCTAGAGATAGAGATTGTCAATACGAAAGACCTAGACCAGCAGGCTGTATGTTGCCTGTATATAGGATTACAGCAAGATCTGCCGGGTTAAATGCTAATTCGGTATCTGTTATTCAATCAACCTACAAACGTTTATAAATTATTTGGACAGTAGTGATGCAAAGGAAATGCAATATGAACAGCTTATTATCAAGCACTAACTCATCAAAAGAAAGTTTCAATTTGATGCGAGAAATATTTATGAAATCAAAAAGTTTCATATTAATTTTTATAATTACCATGCTGTTTGCAAGTGGCACAGCGTACTCAGCAATTGATTTAACGGATGACCCTCTGTTTCTTAAAACAGGTGCTGGTGCAAACGTATTGTTAAATATGTCTGTGGAAACACCTATGGGCGGCGGCGCATACAATGATGCTCCAGGATCTATACCGGGTTGTACAGGTAGAAAAAGTGCGACAGGCCAAAGTAATATTGGAACATGCTATTTCCCAACCTTTGAATACATTGGCTATTTTGATGCCAATAAATGTTATTCCTATGGCAGCAATCGATATACACCTACAGATAACACAAGTTCTGATCATTCCTGTGACGGTGGCCAAACAGGTAGATGGAGCGGAAACTTTTTAAACTGGGCAGCGATGACTGCCATTGATACCTACATGCTTACGATGACTGGTGGCAGACGGGTTGTTGATACTGCATCTCAAACTGTAATCGAACGTTCACTGTCTTTTGTTGCGGGGTATGCTTTCCATACCAAGGCAATTGGTATTGATGTTAATAATAGCATTAGCGCGGTCGCACTAGCTACGGTTACACCTTATAACGATGATTGGGGTCGAATTGTTCAAAATCAAAACTCAACACAATTTACGTTAACACGCAAAGGCGGCAGCAGTAACTCATTTAACGTTGCAGTAGAGGTATGTAAAGAAAATTCCTCACTAACCAATAATGGGTTAGAAGAATTTTGTGTGGCACGTACGGATGGTACGAATAATTATTACAAGCCAGAAGGTTTAATTCAAAACAATGATAAAAAATTACGTTTTGGTGTGATGGCGTATACCACTGACAATTCGCATACACGTCAAGGTGGCGTACTGCGCAGCAACATGAAGTCTGTGGGCCCAGAATTGGGCACTGGTGAAACCAATACCAAAAAAGAATATAGCGATGATGGTTTAATGATTATAGATCCCGATGGAAGTTCTCCTAGCGTGGGTGTGGACACAGCACCATATGGTTTTAATAGTGGCGTAATTAATTATGTAAATAACTTTGCTGTAGTTGCCGGGCAATATAAAAGTTATGACCCGGTAAGTGAATTGTTTTATGAGGCGGTTCGGTATTTTAAGAATATAGGGCCAACACCAGAAACTTATTCAGGCTTATCTACAAGTAATAATGGTGGGTTTGAAATTTTAACATCGTCAGATTGGGAAGACCCGATTCAATATGAATGCCAAAAGAACTTTATGGTAGCAATGAATGATGCATTTCCATGGAATGATAAATCTCTACCAGGCACACATTTTAAAAATAGCCCCACAACGGATGCACTAGGTCGTTCTATTTCATTTACACGTGATTCTGGTGAGCCTACAGGATCTTCTGATTTTGAAACTGATTTTGTAACGAAATGGACTGATCATATTGGTTCTTTGGAAGACGCTGAAAGTGGTGGAGAGTTAACAACAAAATTAGGTACAAATGAGTTAGGTAAGATGATTGCACCTAGTACAGGAGCTAACTTAACGCCAACCAGTGGTGATGGTAGAGGTAATAGTTATTATCTAGCAGGTATAGGTTATTACGCAAACACAAAAGATTTACGTACAGAATCCAATATGCCTGGGGGACAAACCGTTTCTACATTCATGATTGATTCTCAAGAATATAATAACAATCCATTAATAGGGAACGTGAACCAGCTTTGGTTAGCAGGAAAATATGGTGGTTTCGTTGATGCAAACAATGATGATATTCCACAAGCTTCAGAGTGGGATGCGGATGGCGATGGTGTTCCAGATAATTATGTGTTGGCAACAGAACCATCAAAGATGGTGGATAAACTGCAAGATTCATTTGATGCCATTACTAAAATTGCAGAAGCATCTGGTTCTGCTGTGGCCATTAACAGCACGGTACTCAATACTAACTCAAGGATTTACCAAGCTACTTTTGCTAGTACAGATTGGAGTGGCAATCTAAATGCACTTTCTTTAAATTTAGATGGTTCTGTAAACACCCAAGTATGGGATGCTAATTCTGAGCCCCCTGCTCATGCCGCACGAAAAATATTTACTACTGTAGATGTGAGCGGCACCCCAACTGCTAAGACATTTACTGACGCCAATGTAACTTTAGGCGGTTCGGGCAGTTCAACCACTACGGTAGTGGTACCAGTAACAGGTGCTACTGCAAGTGCAATAAGTGAATGTAATTATGAAACTACAGGGCCAGCATCTAAGGTGGTTGACGGTGATACCAATGGTAACTTTACAGTCGCTCCAGGCTCAGTTAACCATACTTGCGGATTAACAGCTAATGATTGGGTGGATGTTGATTTGCAATCAGTTAAAGATGTCAGCCATATCAATATTTATAACCGTTCTGATTCAACGCATGAAAAACGCTTGAGTAATACGATTCTCATGGTTGCCGATACACCTTTTTCTGGTAATGATCTAGCAACTGCATTGTCGAACGCTGATCATGTAAGCCAGCTTACTGGTGAGCCTATTCGCATTAATGCAGGTTCAAGCGTTGATTTTACAGATGCTCAAGGTAGAGAATGGGAAGCAGATACTGCATATCTTCAAAGTGGTAGCGCCAATACGAATAGCGCTAGCATAACGAATACAAATAGTGGACCGCTATTAGGTGATACGAGTGATGAATCACTATATAAAACAGATATCGATAGAAATGGTGAAGTTAGATTTAATATTCCTATACCAGATACGACAGTTGCTTATTATGTAATATTGCACTTCTCTGATAGTTCAGGTGGGACTGATCTAGTTCTAGATGTTGAGTTTGATAACAATCAAATAGCTTTAGATGATTATGATATCGGAGCAGTTGGCCAAGACACAGCTCAGACAGTAGTGCTTAGATATGGAGATGACGAAACAGTAGAAGGCATATTAGATCTTGATTTTAGAGAGGAATCAGGGGGCGATCCACTAATTAATGCAATTGAAATCATCCCAGAAATCTCTTCAAATCTTATTACTCAGAATGTGGGTATTCCTGGACGTTATATACGTTTACAAAAACCAGGAGCTACTTTTAACAACACGCCATTTATACATATTGCAGAAGTTGAAGCGCATGAGACTGCAACCGTTACGATTGGTGGAGCTTCGAATGCTGAAATTGTTAACTACATTCGTGGCGATCAATCTAGAGAAGAAAGTCAGTCTGCAACTGGTATATTTAGAGATCGAACTTACTTAATTGGAGATTTGGTTAACTCAACTCCTGTAACTTCTAGTACAGAAAACTTTTTCTACGAAGATTTGCCAGGCAGTGAAGGTAGTAGCTATGCGAGTTATTTGGCGAGCAAAATTACAAAATTCAAAGGTGGGAATAACGAGTTTTTCAATATTGTCTACGTAGGTTCTAATGATGGCATGTTGCATGCATTTCAAGATACTTATGACACATCTCCTTCTAGCGCTGGTAAAGAAATTTTTGCTTATATACCAAGCCATATACACGGTAAATTGGAGAACTTAACCAAGCCAAATTACAACCATGAGTACTTTGTAAATGCAACGGTGGGTATTGCAGATGCATATCTAGGCAGTGCATGGAAAACGATGCTGATGGGTGCATTTGGTGCAGGAGCAAAAGGACTGTATGCACTAGACATTACTGACCCTACAAGTTTTGGTACATCTGATGTTATGTGGGAATTTAAAACCGATACTGATGTTTCCAACGGTAGTGATGAGGTCGGTTATGTGCTTACTACACCTCAAGTTGTGAGAATGAAAAATGGCAAATGGGGGGTAGTGTTTGGTAACGGTTATAACAGTACCAGTCAACAAGCACGATTATTTATTTTAGATGCCGACGATGGATCTATTATCAAGGTTATTAATACAGGTGCAGGTAGTTTTGCGAATCCTAATGGACTATCTGAACCAACTTTAGTAGATGTAGATTTAGATGGCATAGTGGATAGAGCATATGCGGGAGATTTACTCGGTAATATGTGGAAGTTTGATCTATCAGACACTAACGCTTCCAATTGGGATGTTGCATATCAGTCATCTGGCACTCCAGTTCCTTTGTTTTCAGCAACGGATGCAAATGGTGTTGAGCAACCCATTACAAGTAGACCTTCTATAGCATACAACCCTGATGGAGGTTTTAATGTAATTTTTGGTACGGGAAAATATCTTGAGATTGGTGATAATGTTATCCCAACTAGTCCTGCACAAAATAGTGTTTATAGCGTTAATGATATCGGTGCTGCAATTACTACTGGTCGAAGCGCTCTCGTACAGCAAGAAATTCTATCAGAGCAAGATGAGTATGATGACAACGGTACTCCATCTGACCCAAGTGATGATGTATTGACTAATCGTGTGCGAGTTACTTCAGGCTATACTATTAATTACGCGAGTAAGCGAGGCTGGTTTATGGACCTATTGGCGCCGGATGGACCGGACGCTGGATCAGATCCAGATGCTTTTGGCGAAAGAATAATTGCAAGATCATTAACTCGATTTGGAAGAGCAATATTTACAACTTATACACCTTCAGCCAGTCCATGCGATGGGGGTGGAGTATCACTGTTAATGGATCTCGATGCACTTAGCGGTGCGAGACTTGGAGAATCTGTATTTGATGTTAACGGTGATGGTTTCATTGATGCCAATGACTTGGTGATCTACAACTCAACAGGCACAGTTGCTTCAGGTATATTTATAAAAGGAACGCTTGGGCCACCTGCAATTATTTCTGCATCCAGTGGTACGTCTGAATACAGAATTATTTCTGGAATTGATGGCTCAATTCAAAATGTTCAAACTAGTGTTGATCCAAGGGCGATTGGGCGACAATCTTGGCGACAGTTACAATAGGTATTTTAGATATGAATAGTAATAGAAAAAGTTCTGGTATAACGTTGATTGAATTGATGATTGTGATAGCTATCATTGGCATACTCGCTTCGATAGGCTATCCTTCTTACCAAGCTCACATAACTAAGACAAATCGAGCAGTGTCTACTGCGGACTTATTGGAGTTATCACAATTTATGGAGCGGTTATTTTCTGAGACAGGTGTATATAATCCTGCTCCTGCAGTTGCGCTACCCATTACACAATCGCCCAATGATGGTTCTACTGCAAAATATACTATAGCGGCAACTACAAGAACCGCAACAACATACACATTACGAGCAACGCCTACTGCGAGTCAAGATGATGCAACATGCGGGTCTCTTACTATTGATCAAACAGGTGTAAAATGCACTATTGTGGGCGGTACAACTAAGTGTTCGGATACTGCAGCGCAAAGTGCTGATGTAGCAGCGTGTTGGTGATTCATTTTGTATGAGAGCAATATCTCATTCCATCTGTCTTGTATACATTGCCTTTGGTATCGAGTGATCGTGCCCATTGAGATTGTCAATTTATAGTTAGATAGTAACCCTATATTATGATTAGTATGAAAACACGTGGATTTACCCTAATTGAGTTAATGATTACAGTCGCTGTGGTAGCAGTCATCGCATCTATTGCCTACCCAAGTTATCAAGAGCAAATTAGAAAAACTCGTCGTTCGGATGCAAAGGCTGCACTAATGGATGCTGCAGCAATAATGGAACGTCACTACACGCAGTTTGGTCAATATGGCGGAGGCGCAGTTGTTCCTGCGACAAGTCCGGAGCAGTTTTATACAATTGCGGTTACCGGTACGATAGTAGGTGCTCAAGTATTTACAATTACTGCAACTCGAGCCGGTCAACAGACTAATGATAAATGCGGTAATTTTACAATTGATCAAACACAAGCTAAAGCCGTAGCGAGTGGCAGCTTGACTGCTGCAGAGTGTGGATGGGATTAATTTAAGCTTTCTCTAAATATTTTCGGTAGTGGAAACACTACATTTTCTGTTTTGCCTAGATCCTCAGTAACTATTGCTTTTTCTTTTTCTTTTAAGTGTTGGATTACACGTTGCACTAATACTTCTGGTGCGGATGCGCCGGCTGTAACCCCAATTCTTGTTTTATTCTCTAGCCATGAATCTTGGATATATTCAGGACCATCTATTAGATGAGCTTGAATTCCGTTTTTGTCTGCAATTTCTCGCAAGCGGTTTGAGTTGGAGCTGGCTTTAGAGCCTATTACTAATAAAAGATCGCAAGATGCTACCAATTTTTTTACTGCATCTTGCCTGTTTTGTGTGGCGTAGCAGATATCATCTTTTTTGGGGCCAATGATACTTGGAAATCGGTTTCTTAAAGCATCAATAACATCGCTAGTGTCGTCGACAGACAAAGTGGTTTGTGTAACAAACGCCGTTTTGTTGGTGTTGCCAACGCTTAGGTTTGCAACATCATCAGCATTTTCAACTAAGTGTATCTGTCCACCATATGAGTCATCGTACTGCCCCATGGTGCCTTCTACTTCTGGATGACCTTTGTGTCCTATTAAAATAGTGTCTAGTCCATCTTTGCTATAGCGCACAACTTCTAAATGAACTTTGGTAACAAGAGGGCAAGTCGCATCAAATACTTTTACATCACGATTTTTAGCTTCATTTTGAACGGCTTTAGACACACCGTGTGCACTAAAAATTACCGTAGAGCCATCTGGCACTTCGTGTAGCTCATCTACAAAGATCGCACCTTTTTCTTTTAGATTGTTTACTACAAATTTGTTATGTACAACCTCATGACGAACATAGATTGGTGCTCCAAACATTTTAAGGGCACGTTCTACAATTTCAATCGCACGATCTACTCCGGCACAAAAACCGCGTGGATTGGCTAGCAATACATCCATTATTCTGTTTCTTCCTTGGAAAATACGGCTTGAATAATCATAAGTGCTGCACCTAGAAAAATCGCTGAATCCGCAAGATTAAATGTGGGCCAATGGCAAGTTATTTGATTAATAGAAAAGAAGAAGGGTAGGCATCCATCACCGGAAGGATAAAACCAGTCAATGAAATCTATTACATGCCCATAAATACTGCGATCAATTACATTGCCAATTGCACCGCCTAGTATCAATGCTAAACTCGTAGCTAGTAATTTTTCTTTATTGTTAAGTTTTTTAAGCCAAAGAAAAATAAAAATACTAACACCTACTGCTAATACCGTAAAAAACCAACGCTGCCAACCACCTGCGTTGCTTAAGAAACTAAACGCAGCACCTTTATTGAAAGTTAAGGTGAAATTAAAGAATGGCAAAAAAGCTTGTGGATCATGAGGCGTTAAAAAATGTACAGCAGCTTGTTTGCTGACTTGATCCAGTATTACGACTAATGCAGTTAACCAAAGCCACTTAAGCATATTTACGAGCCTCTCCAGTGCCATCTGGTAAATTACTAATACATCGGGAACATAGTTCTGAGTGTTGACTGTCTGCGCCTACATCTTCTCGATGATGCCAACAGCGCACACATTTTTGATGCTTAGATTTTTTTACTTCTGCATAATATTCTGCGCCATCCGCATTAGTGAATTTATGAGCAGTGCTAGGCGCAGCTCCATCCTCTAAATCGGCATATGAAGTTATAAATACGAATCGTAATTCATCGTTTGTGACTTTCTTTATATATTCTGGTGCATTCCAAATTTTTACTTCGGCATCTAAGGAAGAACCAATCTCTTTATTGTTTCTTAATTCTTCTAATTCCTTGCTGATTTTTTCCTTAGTTTCAAGAATTCCATCCCACTTTGTATCTGTAATCTCTCCAAACGATTCAAACTGTTCTAAGCCGTACCATTCTTGTATAAACACTGATTGAGTACGATCACCGGGGAGATGTTGCCAAGCTTCATGTGCAGTAAAACTCAATATTGGTGTAATCCAGCGGATTAAAGCTTCCGCAATATGAAACATAGCGGTTTGCGCTGATTTTCTTGCATGACTGTTTGACCTGGTTGTGTACTGCCGGTCTTTAATAATATCCAAGTAACTACTGCCCAACTCTAAAATACAAAAGTTATGTAGTAAATGGTAAATAGAGTGAAATTGGTATTTCTCATAATGTTGCTTGATTTGTTTTTGCACCGAATTTGTTTTGCAGACAATCCAATGATCTAGCGACACCATTTCTTCAGCAGTAACTTCGTCAGTATCGGGGTTAAAACCATCAAGGTTAGATAATAAGTAGCGCAAAGTATTGCGTATGCGTCGGTAGGCATCCGAAGCTCTGGTTAAAATTTCATCCGAAACATTTTGTTCGTTACCATAATCTGTTGATGAGATCCAAAGTCGAAGAACATCGGCACCTAAGGAGTTACAAATTTTTTGCGGTGCGATGACATTGCCTATGGATTTAGACATTTTTTTGCCTTCCGCGTCCATCGTAAATCCATGGGTGACAACTTGCTTGTAAGGCGCAACTCCATTCATGGCTACAGATGTTATTAATGAAGATTGAAACCAGCCACGGTGTTGATCGGAACCTTCAAGGTATAGGTTTGCACGTTCATTGTTGTTGAAGTCTATATCTAATCGTTTACGCACTACTGCAAAATGCGAGACTCCTGCTTCAAACCAAACATCAAGAGTATCAGTAACCTTTTTATATTGATTGGCTTCATCACCTAAGACTTCATTTATATCTAGCTCATACCAAGCATCCATTCCATCTTGTTCAATTTTCTGTGCAATCTGTTCAATCAACTCTGCTGTATTCGGGTGTGGTTGCTCAGTATTTTTGTCGATGAAAAAGGTAATTGGAACGCCCCAGGTTCTTTGCCTGGAAATACACCAATCCGGGCGGCTGGCCAACATGCCTTCAATTCGAGTTTTACCCCAATCAGGAATCCATTCAACGCCCCCAACTTGTTGATTTACTTCAGTCAGCAAGTTGTTAGCATTCATACTGATAAACCACTGTGGGGTAGCACGATATATAAGAGGAGTCTTAGTGCGCCAGCAGTGCGGGAAGCTATGCTGGAATTTAGTTTGATAAATTAAGCTGTTATTAGTAATTAAGGTTTCAATTACTTTTTCATCCACTTTATATACATGCTCACCAGCAAATAATTCAGTTTCTTCTTTAAACACGCCATGGTCATCAACTAGGTTCAATGTACCGATGGAGTACTTCTTGCCGACATTGAAATCGTCTACGCCATGATCGGGTGCAGTATGTACAGCACCGGTTCCTGTTTCGGTGGTTACGTGGTCACCGAGGATGATCGGAACCGTCTTATTATAGAAAGGATGTTGAAGTTGTAAATTTTCTAAATCTTTGCCTTTGCATTTACCTACTATTTTATAGTCGTCGATTTCATATTTTTTTAAACACGTTTCATGAAGTGCGTCTGCAAATAACAAACGTTGTTGAGTATTATTGTGTTCGCATTCAACCAAAACGTAGTCTAATTCAGGATGTAGCGATACTGCTTGGTTTGAAGGTAGTGTCCAGGGTGTAGTGGTCCAGATAACTATAGATACAGGTCCTTCACTAGAGATGTTTTGACACTTATTTAAAAATTCATTTTCATCTACAACTTTAAATTGCACATCAATTGCAAAAGATGTTTTGTCTTGATATTCAACTTCGGCTTCTGCTAATGCAGATCCACCGACAACACTCCAGTACACCGGTTTAAAACCACGAATGATATGGCCTTTGGAGAAAATTCTGCCTATAGTGCGTACGATGTCTGCTTCAAAACCAAAATCCATAGTGCGATAGGGTTCATTCCATTCGCCAAAGATGCCTAAGCGTTTAAAATCAACTCGTTGTTTGTCTATTTGTTTTCCAGCATATAAGCGACATGCATCACGAAATTCTTTATGGGTTTTTTTAGTCCCCGCCTTACCAATTTTTTTTTCTACTTGATGTTCAATGGGTAGACCATGACAGTCCCAACCAGGAACATATGGAACATCAAAGCCAGATAAAGTTTTGCTTTTGATAATGATGTCTTTAAGAATTTTATTAACCGCGTGACCGATATGAATGTCGCCATTTGCATAGGGTGGGCCATCATGAAGAATAAAACGTTTCGCACCTTTGCGAGCATTACGTATTTGCTGATAAACATCTTGCTTCTCCCATGCCTTAAGTATCTCTGGCTCACGCTGAGCAAGATTGCCTTTCATAGGGAAGGAAGTTTTAGGTAGATTTAGAGTGTCTTTATAATTGTTAATTTTCTGAGTCATTGTTTTATTGTTATAGCGCTCTAGGTGGTGGTACTAAAATAATTTTGTGCAGACTTAGAGTCTTGTTCAATTTGATTTTTCAAATCTTCAAATGATTCAAACTTTTTTTCGTCTCGAAGTTTTTTACAAAAAGTTACTAGAAGAAACTTTCCATATATCTCTTGTGAGAAATTGAATATATGTACTTCTAATTGTGTACGAGTGCCCCCCACTGTGGGTCGATGGCCAATGTTTGCAACACCGCAATATTCAGAACCATCCTCCATGGATACATTTACTGCAAACACACCGCTAACTGCACAATTTCTGCGTTTAATAGGGATATTTGCTGTGGGGAAGCCAATGGTACGACCTTTTTCATCGCCATGTATTACATGTCCTGACATGGAGTATTTACGACCGAGCAATTTTTCTGCTTTATCTAATTCTCCTGTTTTTAAGAAGCCACGAATTAAGCTGCTGCTTACGCGTTTGCCATCATTAATAAAGCTGGCAGTATCTTCTACTTGGTAGTCGAGTGTATTTGCAAAATTTTTCAGTAATTCAAAGTCGCCTTTCCGATCCTTGCCAAAGCGGAAGTTATCGCCAACAGCAAGATACTTTATATGCAATGTATCTACTAATATTTTATTTATGAATGTTTCAGCTGGCATGCTGGCCAATTCGTGATTAAAATTTAAACAGACAAACTGATCGATTCCAAACTTATCAATTAGTGAAAATTTTTCTCTAAAATTAGTCAAACGAGCAGGTGAGTTTTGACCCAGAAAGAATTCATTTGCTGAAGGTTCAAATGCAATAACCATGGAAGGCAATTTTAATGCTTCGCCTTGTTGGATAATTTTATTGATCACCACTTGATGGCCAAGATGCACACCATCAAAATTACCAATTGTAGCAACGACTCCAGATGAGTCACTTTTGTGGCTATGTATAGTGCGTATGAGTTGCATAGGATTGGGATTCGTAAAGTAAACTTATTGCAGTACAAAATCTTTTTTTCGAACGCCCAGTACTGCCAGCGCGCCAATATACAGCACTACCCCCAGCAGCATAAAGCCTAAAAGTGCAGTAATACGATTAAAGCTATCCCATTCCAACCATTGTGACGTAAGTGGTAATACTTGTGTCAGTGCTAGTGTCATCAGGATTGATGCGATGATGATCTGAGTTAAGTATTTTGACCATCCGGCTTGCATCGATATAGATGCTGATTTTTTCAACATGATGTATAGCAGTATGGCATTTAAGTAAGCCGATATAGAAGTTGCTAAAGCAAGCGCAGCATGCGGGCCTGGTAATTTGTATTTTGTCCATAACCATAAAAAAACTAGATTTAAGCTAATGCTGCAAAGCATTGCGATCACGCCAATCTTGACGGGTGTCTTAGTGTCTTGGCGCGAATAAAATCCTGGCGCTAACACTTTTATTAATATGAATGCAGGCAAACCCAGCGCATAGGTCATCAAGCTAAGTGAGGCCATGTTGGTATCGAATACAGTGAACTCACGATATTGGATCAGTGATATTAAAATGGGTTTGGCAAATAAAATTAAGCCTATTGCACTAGGTAGTGCAATAAAGATTGAGAGCTTTAAAGCCCATTCAAGTGTTTGATTGAAACCTGAGGTGGATTGATTAACGTATTGTTTTGATAGTCTCGGCAGAATGATAGTAGCGGTAGCGACACCAAATATTGCCAACGGCAGTTCGACAAAACGATCAGATATATATAACCAGCTAATGCTACCTACTGCTAAGAAAGAGGCGATTAGCGTATTAATTAACAGGTTAATTTGTACGATTGATGAGCCAAAAATTGCCGGCAGCATAAGACGGCCAATTTTTTTAACTCCGTCAGATGCACCATGCAAAGAAAATTTTGGTAATAAACCCAGGCGGCTTAAAAAAGGGATTTGAAATAATAGCTGAGCTACCCCAGCGATAAATACACCCCAAGCCAGAGCAACCACGGGTTGTTCAAACTGTGGCGCCAACCACAGGGTTGCTGCAATGAGTGAAAGATTTAAAAATGTTGGTGTGAAGGCGGGAACCGCAAACTGGTTAAAAGTATTTAGAATTCCAGCGGATAGGGCGGTTAGCGAAATAAACAATATATAAGGGAAGGTTATACGCAACATTTGCCCCGTGAGCTCAAATTGCTGTGGGTCATTAGTAAAACCTGGAGCAAATACATATATTAGTAGCGGTGCGATGAGTACGCCGACGATCGTTATCAGCAACAAAATTAAGCCCAACACTCCTGATGCATGATTGACCAAGTTCTTCATCTCTTGTTCTGTATGCTTCTCTTTATACTCGGATAACACCGGCACAAAGGCTTGAGAGAAAGCTCCCTCAGCGAAGAGTCGACGTAGGAAGTTGGGGATGCGAAAGGCTACAAAAAAGGCATCCGTGCTACCTGTGGCGCCCAAAAAGATGAATATCACCGCATCTCGGATGTAGCCGAAGATCCTGGAGATAAAGGTCATAGCGCTGATGACAGCCGTAGACTTGAATAGGGCGCGGTGTTCAGCCATTTGTGGATAATTATAAGGTGTTTATGGGGTTAGTTGGCAGAAATGAACGGGCTTGAGGTTGACATTTTTTTATCTTACTACCATAGTACGCGACCCGAACAGAAGAACTATAGCCCAGAATTTAAGCAATATATTTGAGCTATAAATAACAAGTAATAGGATCAATTTTGGCTAATATACAATCAGCAAAAAAACGTGCTCGCCAAGCGATTAAAAACCGCTTACATAATGCTGGACAGCGTTCTCACTTACGCACCAAGATCAAAGCGGTAGTCAAATTGATTGATTCAGGTGATAAGAGTGCTGCAGCTGAAGCCTATAAAAATGCTGTGCCAGTGATTGATGCATCCGTTAGCAAAAAGCTGATTCATGCCAACAAAGCGGCACGTCATAAGAGTCGTCTGAACGCTCGAATCAAATCTATGTAGCAAGCCGCTGTAGAAACTTTTTCTCTTTACAGCACGACAAGATTATCCCGGTGGATCAACTCAGGTTCTTCAACATAACCTAGCGTAGATTCAATTTCAGTACTCGCTTTACCCTTCAGCTGGCTCGCTTCCTTTGCATTGTAATTTACGAGTCCACGCGCTATTTCTTTACCTTTGCTATTAAAGCAGCTAACGACTTCGCCTCTTTCAAAGCTACCTTTTACGTTTTGAACGCCAATGGATAATAAACTTTTCCCATCTTTGCAAATTACTTGGCAGGCGCCATCATCTAATATGAGTTCGCCATTTGTATAAAGTTGGTTAGCAATCCATTGTTTACGAGCAACTAGAGGTTCGTTATCTGGGTATAGCAATGTTCCGTGTTGTTTACCATCAGCAATTTCTAATAAAACATTACTGACTTTTCCTGGTGCAATCACTGTCGCTGCACCTGCACGGGCAGCAAGCCGAGCTGCAGATACCTTGGTTAGCATGCCTCCGCGCCCTAGTGCTCCAGCACTTGGACCGGCTACTTTATCTAGCAATGTATTATTTGCAGAAATTTCATCAATGAGCTTATTTTCTAAATTGTCTTGGGGGGGTGTCTCAAACACTCCTTGTTGATCGGTCAATATAATTAATGCATCGGCTTCAACAAGGTTACTCACTAATGCTGCTAGGGTATCGTTATCACCAAATTTTATTTCATCGGTTGCAACCGTATCATTTTCATTTACTACAGGAATCACTTTTAATGACAATAATTTTCGTAACGTTGTGCGTGCATTTAGATAACGTTTTCGATCCTGCAAGTCTTCATGGGTAAGTAATACTTGTGCACTATGTAATTCGTGTTTCTGTAAACATGATTCATAGGCTTGAATTAAACCCATTTGGCCTACTGCGGCGGCGGCTTGTAATTCATACACTGCATGCGGCCTTTTATCCCAAGCTAGGCGATTCATGCCCTCAGCTATGGCACCAGAAGAAACCAGGATAACTTCCTTGCCTGAGTTAACTAAGCTGGCAAGTTGTGAAGCAAGATTGGCAATAGCCCCCATGTTTAAGCCGCGGCCATTATTGGTTACCGAAGAACTTCCGACCTTAACTACCCAGCGTTGACCCTGGCTAACTTTATGTCGGTAATTATCAATTTTCTTGCTCATTTAGGGCTCACTGTCTGGCTCATTTAAATAGCGATAAATGTTATTGCATAATTCTTCAGTTCCGGATTTATTGATAGAGGATACTGAAAACACAGGGCCTTCCCAGTTTAATTCGTTTATGCATTTATCAATAGTGGCTTTACAAACGTCTTCAGGAAGCAGATCAGTTTTAGTAAAAACTAACCATCGATCTTTGCTGCCTAGTTCATTGCCGTGTTCATCGCTGTATTTTTTTATTTCATTCAATATAGAGAAATAATCTTTGCTTACATCTTTTTCATATTCAGCGGGTGCTAATTCGATCATATGCAATAGTAATCTTGTACGTGCTAAGTGTTTAAGAAATTGTATACCTAAACCTGCGCCTTCTGCAGCGCCTTCAATTAAGCCTGGAATGTCTGCAATTACAAAACTCTTGTGCGGCGCGATATACACCACGCCTAAACTCGGATACAAAGTGGTAAAATGGTATTCTGCCACCTTAGGCGTAGCCGAAGATAAAGTTCGTATTAAAGAAGACTTCCCAACACTCGGCAACCCTAGCAAACCAACGTCGGCAAGTAGCTTAAGCTCCATGTGTAAGTCACGCACATCTCCTTGTTCGCCTGGAGTGGTTTTGCGCGGCGCACGATTGGTAGAAGTTTTAAACCGCGCATTACCTAAGCCATGCAGGCCACCCTTGGCAACTAATAATTGCTGATCATGTTTGGTTAGATCGCCAATAATTTCTTTGGTTTGCGCGTCTTTTACAATCGTCCCTAATGGAATTTTAATAAATTTATCTTCGCCTTTTTTCCCAGTGCGATCTTTGCCCAAACCATCTTGGCCGCGTTGTGCTTTAAAAGAACGTGAATTACGAAAATCCGCTAGCGTATTTTGATTCTCATCGGCTACTAAATAGATGCTTCCACCATCTCCACCGTCACCACCATCTGGGCCACCCAGTGGAATATATTTCTCGCGCCGGAAGCTAAGGCCACCATTACCACCATTGCCGGCTTGGACGTGGATTATTGTTTCATCTACAAATTTCATGGTCTTGAAAGCCCTGATTTATTTTATGCTTTGTTAAATATATTTTCCAAAATACTCATTTGCTAACAAGCAAACTCCGCTTTTGAAAAATATATTTGCCTCGCCTAAATCACTCATAGTAAATAAATTCTGTGTTAATAAATCAGGGCTTTCAATTATTTTCTTTAAAGCAAAAAAAAGCCCCGACGCTGCGGGGCTTTGCAAACTTATAAAAATAAGTATTTAGTGCACCGCTTCTATGCGTACATATTTTCTGTTCTTCGGGCCTTTAGTTTCAAATACTACACGACCACTTTCTTTAGCAAACAATGTATGATCTTTACCGCAACCCACGTTTACGCCTGGGTGAAATTGAGTGCCACGTTGACGAACGATAATATTGCCTGCTAACACTTCTTCACCACCAAAGCGTTTTATACCGAGTCGTTTAGACTCTGAATCGCGACCGTTACGAGTACTACCACCTGCTTTTTTATGTGCCATTGTTAAATCCTACTTGCTAAATTCTATTTTGAGATACCGGTAATCTTTACTTCTGTAAAAGACTGACGATGACCCATGCGTTTCATATGGTGTTTGCGACGTTTAAATTTAATCACTTCAATTTTCTTAGCACGCGCTTGGTCTTGTACCTCGCCCATTACTTTTCCGCCATCTACATAGGGTGCGCCAATTGTTACATCTTCACCATCGGCAAGCAAAAGCACTTGATTAAACTCCACTTTCTCGCCAGGATCACCAGCAAGTTTTTCGACCTTGATTTGGTCGCCTTCCTGGACACGATATTGTTTGCCGCCTGTGGCGATAATTGCGTACACCTTAGAGTTCTCCGTTATGAGGGGTCTGAAAAGAGGCGCAATTTTAGCGATACGGTCCTGGTGGGTCAATCAAATATGCCCTGAATTGGCATGTATAGTTATGATATACCTAAAAAAACAGCCTAAGTAGCTATTCTAGGCACATATAGAAGAGTAAGAACCTAACCAATATGGATTTTAAAAGTGTACAAAGCCTCGTTGCAGAGGATATGGAGGGTGTAAACAAAGCTATTCGCCAGTACCTGCATTCTGATGTTGCGCTGATTAGCCAAATGGCTAATTACATTATAAATAGTGGTGGAAAACGTCTAAGACCTATTCTGGCAATTTTATGCGCCCGGGCCTGTGGCTATTCAGGAGAAAAGCATTGCCTGGTGGCCGCTATAATCGAATTTATACATACCGCAACCCTGTTGCATGATGACGTGGTAGATGAATCCAGCCTACGTCGCGGGCATGAAACTGCGAATGCTATTTGGGGGAATGAATCCAGTGTGTTGGTGGGCGACTTCGTATTTTCTCGTTCGTTTGAAATGATGGTGGATGTGGGTGAAATGCGCGTTATGGAAATTTTAGCGCGGGCATCGAATACGATTGCAGAAGGTGAAGTAATGCAGTTATTAAACTGCAATGACCCCGACACCACTGAAGAGCGTTACATGACGGTCATCCAATCAAAAACCGCAAAGCTATTTGAAGCGGCATGCCAGCTGGGTGCAATCTTGGCGGGCCAAAGCAACGAGATTGAACAAGCTTGTGCTGCGTATGGCACCCATATTGGCACTGCATTTCAACTCAAAGATGATCTACTAGATTATCAAGCTTCGCCTGATGAGATGGGAAAAAACATTGGCGATGACTTAGCTGAAGGTAAGCCCACGCTGCCATTAATTTATGCTTTAAAAAATAGTTATGGTTCTAACGCAAAGATGATTCGAGCTGCGATCATCAATGGTGGTAAGCATCACATGCAAGACATCATGCAGGTTATAGAATCAACCAATGCCATTGCATACACTGAAGAGTGCGCGAACCAACAAGCACAAATGGCTAGGCAGCAAATCGAAATGTTACCGAACAACCCATATCGAGATGCGTTAGTTGAGTTAACAAATTTTGCTATTGCGCGCAATGCGTAAATAAATTGATGAATAACAGAATTTAAATAAGGTTTATTTGAGAAGGCATTATTAGAATTGTATTCAAATTTTCTTGAGTAAATGCTCAATGAAATAAATGGGAAAAGAGAAATTTAAATTAATTAATAAATACAGTTAGCTACAGTATAAGCTAAAGGTTAATTTTAATCCCACAATAATTCAGTTATTGAAACATTGCATGAAATATACAAAAATGTGGATATATAGATTCCATGAATTTAAAAAGGGACAGACATATGAAAATCAGGGGCTCAAAATTCATCTTTAGTTTTTTTACTGCAGGTACCTTGTTGCTATGTAGTTTAAATACATCAGTATTTGCGGTAGAGATTGTTGTAGAAAATCCACTTAATCCGTCATTTGACTCGGTATTATTTTACCGTGATCGGGTTGCACCAGGCTTAGGCAGTAATGGTGGTGATTTCTTAGTATGGGATCTGTTTGTGAGTCCAAACCCAGGCGGGTCACTAGATGGTGTGCCGTTCGGAGGCGGTGTTGGTGGGGATCAAACACAAATACAATTTCAAGGACTAATTGATATAAATGAAACTGTATTTGGGCCAAATGGCCCTTTCCCGCAAAACACTTTTTTTTCGCCTTTACCGCCTTTTAATACTGTTAATGATGGGGTAATTCCTTACATTGGCTCCCCAGTATTTCCAAACGAATATGCGATTAATGCAGCTTACAATACACAATTGTTAGGGACTTGGAATGCTACGATTACTAATGATAATCCAGCGATCACGAATTCACCCTTAGATATTGTTTTTCCCAGCTTGGGAAGAGACGGAATTCCTGAACCCATAGAAGTACCCTTTGTGCAATCTGTGGCTCTCTCAGGTTCAGGGTCACAACCCACATTAGATTTTCAGCTGCCAGCAGGTATTGATTTTATTGAGATCGATATCATCGACCGCACTGACCCTGATGCAGGGTTTGGTTTTGTGTCTACTGATTTTTTACCGCCTACCGCGACAAGTTATACAGTTCCTGATTCGGCACAGTTAGTAGATGGTAGAGGCTACACAATAAGGCTGGTACTAAATGATACCGATCCAACTACTGGGCAACTCACAAGTCGATCAATCTCATATTTTGATTTCAATTTATTAGGTGATACTGATCCTCCGAATGTGGTGCTTCCTACTGTTGTAACGAGTGGTGCAGGCACGCCTATCTATACATTTAATACACAAGTTGTTGCTGGCCAAACTGTTTTTATTGATCCAGAAGTAGCCGTAGGCTATGACTATGAGGTGGGCGCAGGTGACCCTCTATTTGCCTCTGTGCTATTGCCATCGATAGGAGATGATCTTTTTGATTTGTTCCTATTTGATGAGATGGAAAATCCATTTGATACCGGGCTTGATCTCATGTCAGGTGTAGTATTTGATTTTTTAGCCGGACTATCAGGGTTTGCCTCAATGCTAGGTTTTGATCCAAGTAATGGTATTGATAAGTTTAGTGTAAGAGGTATTGAGGAGTCTGCTGGTGCAGATCCTAATGATGTGACTGCATTTATTACTGGGCTTACTTTTGCAGACAGTGGTACCTTCACTGGAACACAGACGCCAATAGTAGTAGAAGTGGTAGACGTACCTGAACCTTCTACTTACATGCTACTTGGACTGGGTATGATAGGTCTACTTGGTTTTTCGCGTAAGAAACAGAACTCTCGTACTTCTTAAACCTAGTCTTACCATTATTTAAAAGCCGGCCGATAAGCCGGCTTTTTTATGCGTGGAATATTTAGATAAGCTTAAACTAAAAATGATATAGATTTGTTAGAACTACGCTAACGTTAAGTTAGATGCTCACGTACATGCATCGAGTCACGTAATGAAAGGAAAAGAAAAGGGTAACAGTCTGTTACCCTTTTTTAGAACTATAGTGCGATTACCCTAAATGCTGTAATACTGCATCCATACTGTCTTTTGCATCACCAAATAGCATGTCAGTGTTGTCCTTTAAGAATAAAGGATTGTCTACACCGGCGTATCCTGAGGCCATACTTCTCTTAAGCACGATACATGAACTGGCTTTCCAAACTTCTAGTACAGGCATACCTGCAATCGGGCTGTTCGGATCAGTCTGTGCACTTGGATTCACAATGTCGTTCGCACCGATGACTAATGAAACATCCGTATCAGGGAAGTCATCATTAAGCTCATCCATTTCAAGCACAATATCATAAGGCACCTTGGCTTCCGCAAGTAATACGTTCATGTGTCCGGGTAAGCGGCCCGCAACCGGGTGAATACCAAAGCGGACATTCTTACCTTTCGCTCGTAGCTTTTTAGTAATTTCACTTACCGTGGTTTGTGCTTGCGCAACCGCCATTCCATAGCCTGGAACGATAATTACATTACTCGCATCTTTTAGGAGTCCGGCAACTTCTTCAGCGGTAGTAGAAGTTACTTCACCATCTTCTTCACCTACTGTTGCTGCTGCGCCGCCTCCGGTGCCAAAGCCACCCAAAATCACACTGATGAAACTACGATTCATCGCACGGCACATAATGTAACTCAAGATGGCACCACTAGAACCAACCAATGCACCGACTACAATCAGTGCGGTGTTACCTAACATGAAACCAGTCGCTGCAGCGGCCCAGCCGGAATAACTATTCAGCATAGAAACTACAACTGGCATATCTGCACCACCAATCGCCATCACAAGATGAATACCAATGATGCCAGCAATGATCGACATAATGATTAACGGAGTTAATCCTGCATCATGCGAGCCAGATTGTAAGAACATGTAACCAAAGTAAATGCATGCGATTAACATTCCTAGATTAAGCCAATGTCGCATTGGAAGTGTTAGAGGTTTACCGCCAATGATGCCCTTGAGTTTTCCAAAGGCGATGATCGAGCCGGTAAACGTAATCGCACCGATAAAGATACCCAAATACACTTCGACTTCATGAATGACTTTTTCAGTACCTTCCAAATGCATGGTTGGATCCATATAACTGGAATAGCCCACCAACACAGCAGCGAGACCGACTAAGCTGTGAAAGCCTGCTACCAGTTCTGGCATGGAGGTCATTTCGACTTTCATAGCAACGATGGCGCCTATGATTCCGCCTAAGATCATCGCTGGAAATAGGATTTCAAAATTTCCTACTCTGCCACTGAGAATTGTTGCTATAACGGCAATGGTCATGCCGATGATGCCAAACAGGTTGCCGCGACGTGCTGTTTCCTGATTGCTCAAGCCGTTCAAGCTGAGAATAAAGAGAGCACCAGCAGCTAAATACGCTGCCCCTAACATTTGTGGATTCATTGTCATTTTTATTCTCCCTTAATCGTCTTTGCGGAACATTTGTAACATCCGCTGTGTGACAGCAAAGCCGCCACCAATATTTATGGATGCTATGAAGACTGAAAATGCAGCCAGTCCAACAATCAATCCAACACTACTGCCGATCTGCAACAAGGCACCCACTATAATTACGCTACTAATTGCGTTGGTTACACTCATGAGTGGGGTATGCAGTGCAGGGCTTACATTCCACACTACCCAGTAACCAATAAAGCATGACAGTACAAATACTGTGAAATGTTGCATGAATTCTGCCGGTGCGGAGTTTCCGATCCACCATAACAATCCTGCGGCTAAGATAAGCGCGATAGGAGCACCCATGCCGCTCGACTTTTTTTCTTCCTGTATAACCGGTGCAGCCGCTGCTGATTTTGCAGGTGCAGCTGATACCGCAAGTGGTGGTGGCCAGGTGATTTCACCTTCTTTAATAACAGTCGTACCACGGATTACATCGTCTTCCATGTTTACATTAATGTTGCCGTCTTTCTCTGGTGTAAGGTCTGTAAGCATGTGGCACAAGTTTGAACCATATAACTGACTGGATTGAGTCGGTAGACGACTTGGTAAATCCATGTAACCTATCAGCGTTACACCGTGTTTAACCGCAACTTCTCCAGGAACCGTTAGTTCGCAGTTACCGCCTTGTTCTGCAGCCAGGTCAACAATGACGCTGCCTTCTTTCATCATTTCAACCATGTCGGCCAAAATGAGTTTCGGTGCAGGTTTGCCTGGTATAAGTGCGGTAGTAATAATGATGTCGACTTCTTTAGCTTGCTCTCGGAACAACGCCATTTCTGCATCAATAAATTCTTTGCTCATGGTTTTGGCGTAACCACCTGCGGTGCCGCCTTCTTCGTCTTGTTCAAATTCTAGTTCTAAGAACTGTGCACCCATACTTTCCACTTGTTCCTTAACTTCTGGGCGAGTGTCAAAAGCACGAACGATTGCGCCAAGACTGTTGGCTGTACCTACTGCAGCAAGTCCTGCAACACCGGCACCAATGACCATCACTTTTGCAGGTGGAACTTTACCTGCAGCGGTGATTTGACCTGTGAAGAAGCGTCCAAAATGGTTAGCGGCTTCTACGACTGCACGATAGCCAGCAATATTGGCCATCGAAGAGAGGGCATCAAATTTTTGCGCACGAGATATGCGTGGCACGGAATCCATTGCCAAGATGGTGGCTTTACGGCTTTTAAGTTTTTCTAATAAGTCTTCATTTTGTGCAGGCCAGATAAAGCTTATTAAGTTGCTGCCTTCATCTAATAAATCGGCCTCGTGCATTCCCAAAGCATTGTTTTGCTCCGGTGCACGCACTTTTAAGATAATGTCTGATTCAGACCAAAGTTGTTTGGTATCCGAAATAACTTCGACACCGGCATCTTTATAAGCCTGGTCTGTAAAATTTGCACTGGCACCGGCACCTGCTTCAATTGCGCACTCATAACCAAGTTTTTGTAGGCGCGCAGCCGTATCGGGTGTCATGGCAACGCGACATTCATTCTCATGAATTTCGTTTGGTACACCAATCTTCATAGCGGATAGTTCCTCTGTAGACATGCTTAATTAACTACTCAATCATTCATCTTTATGATCTTTGCAACAAATAGATTCCAAGCCAAAATACGCATGGCAGATTCACTTGGGGTTATTTGAAAGCGTTGAGAAAGATTGCAGTTACTTAATTAAGGTTTTTTAATTATGCTTTTTTATTATAGAGGTCATAATATATAACTAAGATGCTATTGGCTATTAGAAGCTCTTTCCCCTATGAGAAAATAAGTTATCCAATAAGGGTTGAAGAGAGAAAATTTGGTTATTTTCTGAGCATTTTCCTCTTTGATTTCTTTAACTGTTGCTTCTCTATTTCTGCCACGCGTTTTTCCCAGCGCGCCAAGGCTTTGGCGTAATAGTCATGCACACACGGGTCACAGCCACGTTCGCAGCACTCATAAGGCTCAGGAGACGTAGGCTTAGGAGGTAGCTTGAGAGTATTATCTTTTGGCTTGTTATTGCTGTAGCTCATCACTCTATATTGAATCACCAAAGGTAAAAATATAAAACCATTAGTTTATTTATGGTATTTGCTCGTAATAAGACTCGTTAGACCAAAATGCTGCCATTAGTCGATACATGGTTAAAATTAAAAGTATGAATAAACGAATAACATGTAAATTAGTGCGGCCAAGGGTTTATTTTTTTGGCAAAATACCTACTCACAACATCTAGTTAGCTTCGACATTTAAAAGCTTGATTAAATAAGGCTATAACCGCATGTATTTAGAATTCTTTGGAATTTCTGATAAGCCATTTCAAATCACCCCTGATACGCGTTTTTTATATTTAACGCCACGTCATCGTGATGGTCTTGCGCATCTTTTATATGGTGCAGATGAGGCGGGCGGTTTCATATTGCTCACTGGTGAAGTGGGTACCGGCAAAACCATGTTATGTCGAAGTGTGTTGGAGCAAATGCCGGATCATGTGAATGTCGCGTTAATCTTAAATCCTCGCCAAAGTTCAAAAGAATTAATCGCTTCAATCTGTGACGAATTAAATATTCCTTACCGTAGATCAACTACCAGTCTTAAATACTTAGTTGATCGATTAAACTTATATTTATTAAAACAGCATGCACAAGGAAAACGCACGGTATTAGTTGTTGATGAAGCGCAGAACTTACGTGCTGAGGTGTTAGAACAAATTCGTTTGTTAACGAATCTTGAAGTGGCGACACAAAAACTTTTACAAATTATTTTAATTGGCCAGCCAGAATTACAAGCTATTTTAGCACGGCCTGAGTTGCGTCAACTTACACAAAGAATCACGGCGCGTTTTCATTTAACACCTTTGTCAAAAGAAGAAACGGCTGCGTATATTCGTCATCGATTACAAATTGTCGGTTTTAAAGGCGAGCTATTTTCCAAAGGGGCAGTTCAGATTGTGCATCAGCTTTCTGATGGTGTGCCACGCCTAGTCAATAATATTTGCGAACGCTCAATGATGGGCGCTTATGGTGAAAACGTTCATCGCATTGATAAAAATCTGGTTCGCAAAGCTGCTGGTGAAGTATTGCAACCTACCGAGCGTTTTCAACCGATGCAGTGGGTAGCTGGCGGCGCGATTGCTGCAGGCACCGCGGCGTTACTATTATCGATTTGGGGTCTGTTACCCAGTGCATCGCAAGAAAGTTATGCTAATGCAGGGCCGGCTACCACAAATGTCGAGACTTTAGCTTCGCAAGCGACCATTGAAGACAAGTCAGTCACCCAAAAAAATGAAGAAGTGGGTGCGCCTGCAATAAACATATCTAGTACTAATAATACTGAGACTGTAGCTTCACAACAGCGACCCCTTGCTGAAGAGCTGAGCAGTGTTAAGCAAGGCAATAAGGGTTTTTTAAATCTAATTAATGATTCGAGTTTACGCACGGGCAACAATAAGGCATTTACTACCTTATTTAGCTACTGGGGCCTTACGTACCCAGAACTAAATGGTGAAACGGCATGTGAACGCGCAACTGCTGCTGAATTGCGCTGCATCTTTGGTAAAGCGGGCTGGGATGAAATTCGCCGACATAACCGACCCGCAGTATTAGAAATTATCAATTCCGCCGGGGAAAGAAAACAAATTGTTGTACTGGCTTTACGAGGTAATCAGGTGAGCTTAAACATTGGCGGTAAAGTCGTTACGACCGCTACAAAATCGGTTGATCCATTCTGGTATGGCAACTATTTATTACTGTGGAGATCGCCACCAGCCGGATCTAATGTTTTAAAAGAAGGTGTTATTGGTAAAGATGTGGGGTGGTTGCGTGATCAACTGGATCGTATTGAAGGCAAGGCCGTTTCTACTGGCATAAAGAAAAAACTTTCCTTTGATCCAACACTAAAGTGGCGAGTAATGGAATTTCAACGCATACGTGGTCTGAATGTAGATGGTGTTGCGGGTCGCGAAACCATGATGGAAATTAATTCTGCGGTCAATGATCGATCCACGCCTTTGTTGTGGCGTCAATCAAGTTAAACGAAATAGGTAGTAGATACTCATGTCGATGATACTTGACGCCTTGACGCGCGCTGAACACGAACGCCAGCTTGAAAAACAACCGGATTTAAAGTTTGTTACACCCGTAAAGCCGCAGAAAAATAATCCGAATAAAATATGGTTATGGGTTGGGCTAGTCGCGCTCGCGAATGCCTTAATTTTATTTTTTGTAATTCGTGCTTTGTCCGGTGATGCAGAAAATGAAATGGAGGTAGCTGCAGTTAATTCGGAAATTCAACAACCTATTGTTGTAGAAACGCCTGCAATGTCACCGCAAACTTCTCAACGTATTCCGTCAGCTAAAATAGAAGTGCAGCAAAAAGAAACAAAACCTTTGGTACAAGAACCTGTTCAATTGGCGGGCGCCGAAAATTCTGTGCAACAACAGCATAGTCAAAATGACGAGCCTTCCGATGCGAGGCCGTTAGCGATGGAAGCAAATAGTGCGCAGACTCCTGCTGTAGATAGACCTTTAATTTACGAATCAAAACAACCCAATACCAAGCCCAAAGCAGCTATTGAAAATTCGTCGGTTAATGTAGCCAATGCACCGGCAGCCGCTAAAGGGAATGTTTCTTTTTCATCTACCGAGTTAAGTTCGGATGATGCGCTTCCAGTTATTAATAAGCCCAAATTACTTATTGATCAAGGACAAGAACAAAGTATAAGCAATGTGGTGAAAGTTAGAGATCTTCCTGAAAGTGCTCGTAGCAACTTGAATCAGTATGAAGTAAATGTGCATGTTTTTGACGATGATCCTATACGCAGATTTGTGTTAATTAACATGGATAAATATAAAGAAGGCGATCGTATTGCTAATAATGGGCCCTTAGTAGAAGAAATTACGCCCGCTGGCGTGGTTGTCGATTACGGCAATGGCCGCGCATTACTCCCCCCTAAATAAGTAAATTAAAGCTTAAATAATTGTTACCTTGTAAAATCATTTGCTACGCTAGATGCGTATATGGAAGTCCCTTCTCCAATCTCAAATCCAGGTGAATTATCATCAGATCCTTCTTCAGTAATCGCTGCAGTTGATCTTGGCTCAAACAGCTTTCATATGGTGGTTGCGCAAGACCAGCATGGGCAACTTAAAGTTATTGATCGTATCCGAGAAATGGTGCGGCTGGGCGCAGGCTTAAATTCTTCTGGAAAATTATCTAAAGAATCTAAAGAAAGAGCTATTGAGTGTTTGCAACGATTTGGTCAACGCTTACAAGAGATGCACGCAGATTCTGTTCGAGTGGTTGGAACCAATACGCTCCGGGTCGCTAAAAAAAGTGCTGAATTTATACAGCGTGCGGAAGAGGCGTTAGGGCATCCAATTCAAATTATTTCCGGTGTTGAAGAAGCGCGTTTAATTTATCAAGGAACTATTCATTCGTTAACTGGGCCAGAAGGCAAATGGCTTGTAGTAGATATTGGTGGCGGTAGTACGGAGGTAATTATTGGTATGCAAGGCAATCCACTGTTAATGGAAAGTGTGGAAATGGGTTGTGTAATGCTGAGCGAAAAATATTTTTCCAATGGTGAATTAGATAAGAAGAGGTTTAAAAAGGCTTTGGTAGAAGCAAAGCTACAATTACAGCCCATCGTTTCAACAGTAAAAGAACTTGGTTGGAAACATGTAGTGGGCACTGCCGGGACAATACGCACCATATCTGAGCTAATGCGCGAGTTTGAACTCAGTGAGCGCGGCATAACTTATAAAGGGATTAATGCACTGATTGTAAAACTACAAGAAGCTGAGCATATAGATAAAGTAAATTTTGAATCTTTATCAAAAGAACGCAAACCGGTATTCGCTGGTGGTCTTGTGGCATTGAAAGCAATTTTTGAAGCGTTAGATATTAAACAAATGGTGATATCTGATGGCGGCTTGCGAGAAGGATTGCTATTTGATCTGGCTGGAAGAATTCATCATCAAGATACACGTGATCGCACAGTTTATTCTTTGATGCGTCGTTATCATGTAGATTTTAAGCATGCAGCGAATATTAAAACCACTGCACTACACTTGCTGGATAAAATTTCAAAAGTATGGAAAATAAATAATGATATTGCCTACCAGTTTTTAATTTGGGCGGCTGATTTGCATGAGATTGGTTTAGATATTGCACATTCTAAATATCATCGCCATGGTGCATATTTATTAGACAATAGTGATCTAATGGGTTTTTCCTGGAATGAACAACGTCTACTTGCCTGCTTGGTTAGAAGTCATCGACGTAAAATTGATATTGAGTCAATCGAACAATTACCAGCGCGTTGGCAGGAGCTAGCAATGTTTATGATTGTAATTTTGCGGGTTGCAGTACTAATCAATCGTGATCGTGTACCTAAGAAGTTACCAGATATGAAGATTGAGGGTAATGATGGGAGTCTGATAATTCAGTTTGATAAAAAATGGCTAGAAGCACACCCTCTTACAGAGGCTGAATTAGAGCAGGAGCAAGGTTATTTGAAAATCTTAAAAGTTAAGGTGAGTATCTAAAAGCTATTAATATTTAACTTTTGCGTGCTCATTCAGTAAAGTTTGTTGTGCGCTAACGGCACTTTGCCCAAAGGATATGGGTGCGGAGTAGTTTCCATCAGCCTGTAATATCCAAGCCTGTCGATTATCTTTAAGATATGTTTTTAGCTCATTAATAATTCGTTTCCGAAGTATCATATCCTTAATTGGCCAACAGACTTCGACACGCCGGAAAAAATTACGATCCATCCAATCCGCACTGGAGCAAAACACTTTAGGGTCGCCATCATTATGGAAATAACTGACACGAGTGTGTTCCAGAAAACGCCCAACAATTGAACGCACTTCGATATTTTCAGAGATTCCGGGTAAGCCAGGACGCAAACAACAAATGCCGCGCACAATAAGTTGTATCTTAACGCCTTCTGCTGATGCTCTATATAAGGCCTCAATTATTTGTGGTTCTACTAAGGCATTCACTTTTGCAATGATGCGGGCTTTGCGGCCCTTACGAGCAAATTCGATTTCTTTCTCAATCAGTTCGATCAGTGTCTTATATAAAGTAAAAGGCGCCTGTAATATATTTTTCAGTACAGGGATTTTTGTAAAGCTTGTAAGCGCCAAGAACAGTTCATGTGCATCGGAAGTGAGCTCTGCATCCGAGGTAAACATTCCATAATCTGTGTATAGGCGTGCGGTTTTTTCATGGTAGTTACCGGTGCCAAAATGAGCATAACGACGCAAACTATCGCCTTCTCGCCGTACTACTAGGATCATCTTGCCGTGAGTTTTCTTACCTACAATTCCATAAACCACATGTGCACCGGCTTTTTGTAAACGGTTCGCTAGAGAAATGTTTTCTGCTTCATCAAAACGTGCCATTAGCTCAATCACTACGGTAACTTCTTTACCTGTTTTGGCAGCTCCCACTAAACAGTCAACAATCGGAGACTTTGCACCCGTTCGATATAGCGTTTGTTTAATGGCTAAAACTTTTGGGTCTTTAGCAGCTTGGCGGACAAAATCAATTACCGGTGCAAAGGACTGATATGGATGATGCAGTAAGATGTCATCTTGCCGAATCAGGCTAAAAATATCTGCACCATGACTTAAACGATCCGGTATACCAGCACTAAAAGGCGGGTACTTTAAATCAGCACGATCAACCAAATCATAGGTCTGACTGAGGCGGTTTAAGTTTACAGGGCCATTAACTCGATATAGGTCTACGGCAGAAAGTCCGAATTGCTGCAATAAATATGAGACTAATTCTTCGGGGCAATTATTTGCAACTTCTAAACGTACTGAGTCACCGTAACGACGTGAAGCCAGCTCGCCTTCAAGTGCACGCATTAAATCATCAATTTCTTCATCATCTAAAAATAGATCGCTATTACGTGTAACTCTAAATTGATAGCAACCTAAAACTTCCAGGCCTTCAAATAACTCATCTACAAAAGCATGCATTACGGATGATAGGAATACATAACTATCACCTGGTTGCTTGTTTAATTCTTCGGGCAAATGAATTAAACGTGTTAATGAGCGTGGCGCTTGAACCACCGCAAATTCGCCTTCACGGCCAAACGCATCTGCACCATCTAATTGAACAATAAAGTTAAGCGATTTATTTATGATACGAGGGAAAGGATGCGCGGGGTCTAAACCAAGCGGGCTTAATACAGGTTCTACTTCGTCATGAAAATACTGGCGCAACCACGCACTTTGCTCATCTGTTCATTGCTCACGTGCGATGAAGTGAATATTTTGTGCTTCTAATTCAGGTTGAATTTCTTCGTTAAATACACGGTACTGTTCAGTAACAAGAGCAGTGGCATCATTAAGAATGCGATTAAGTAATTCTCTTGGCCCAACTTGATCAGCTGTAATATGTGCAATATCAAGTTCTATATGTTGTTTTACACCGCCAACTCGAATTTCAAAAAATTCATCTAAGTTAGTACAAGAAATACATAGAAATTTTAATCTTTCTAAAAGAGGTGTGGATGAATCTCGAGCTTGTTCAAGCACGCGCGCATTGAACTTAAGCAAGCTTAATTCACGGTTAATGTAGTTTTCAGCTAGGCTGAAATTATGCTCATCCATTTTAAATATATCTGCGATGTAGGCACAAATATTATATTTGAAATAGAAGACTTAAGTATTGCACTTAGTCAGGTGATAGTGGTTATTTATAATGTTTATGAAGAATAAAATCGTTCGAAAATCACTAAGCACCATATTGTTGCGAATAGAACTAGGCTTAGAAATACTGCAGCTGAAGCGATGTCTTTAGATTGTTTTGATAGGGCATGATGTTCCTCACTAATTCTATCGATGGCTGCCTCTATTGCTGAATTTAGTAATTCCACGATTAGTACAATAAAGATAGACAGTATTAATAATCCTATTTGACTGGTACTTTGAGCAAGCCAAAAAGCTATCGGAATTAGCACAATAGCCATGAGAGATTCTTGCCGGAATGCAGCTTCATTTTTCCACGCAGAAGAAAGTCCAGCCATGGAATAAAAAAACGCATTATAGATACGTTTGAATCCAGTATTTTGTTTAGATGCCATTTTTAGTGTTTAACAATTGTGTAATGTTATTGTAATAAAATAGTATCAATACATGAAAGTATCACAAGATTATATATTCAAAACAAAGAAGATATGAAGAAAATGAAACGATTAAATTACGCATTTCTACTTATGTTGCTATTTGCTCAGTGTGGTTATGCGGATGAGAAAAAAACGATCTATAATTTTGATTATGGAGTTTTCCCGCATGGTGCTAAAAATTATGAAGAAGGGGATAAAACTGTATCCAGTACTGGCGATTTAGAAAATACAACTGTCATAAAAGCTAAGCTGGGCACAAAATTTGGTGTGCGTTATTGGTTATCACGTGCGGGGTTTGTTGGTGAGCCGACTTTGCATTTGATTTATCACCTTCCAACAATGATTGATCCTAGTACTGGCGAGCACGTTGATAAAATTGAAATATTGCAAGAACAGTCAAAATTAGACTATCAACATACCATGGCGTTTGAGTTTGAAAATCAATACGAACTCGTGCCGGGCGAATATCGTTTTTACATTTTTTTTAAAAATCAAAAGTTATTGGAAAAAGTATTTGAAGTTGAACTTTTGTAATCAATGCTTTAATGGATATCAAGAAGCTGCTCATTGAGTATAAAGAAGAGTGCGGCATTTTTAGTGGCAATCTAGAGAGTAGTCAAAACACATATTGCGTACGAAATGAAATGACATCTCCATCATCTTCGCCCAAAGACTCAAGTGTTGGGTTTCCGAGTCCACTACCACTACCGCCAAACTGAAAGTTGTCAGCATTAGTCATTAAGTAGTTAAGTGAAAAGCGTACATTGGTGTTTGGATACCAGTTAACACCAAGCGTAAGAATGTCATACTCCGCATCACCGTTTGGATTGTTGTCTATATCTACTTCACCATCTTCATATTTAGCAACTAACTCCCAGGCGCCAAGATTGTTTTTTGGTTTAATCTTGTCAAATTTGTTAGTGCTAGATTTATAACCACGAGATTCGCCAGTAAGCGTATAGGTTGCAGCTACATAAAAACCATCCACATCTACATCCGACCCTGCAGCTGAACTGGATTCACCATCAAAATCCGCCATTAGATATTCGCTTTGCAATGACAGCGGACCATTGGCATATGCAGCTTCTATTCCAAATTGATCTGCATGTTCAACAACTACATCGTTACCGGCGGTAGCACGATCACCAATTACATGCACTGCAAGACGACTACGAAAATCCATAGTGCTACCCGCATTGCCGAAATCTCTTACTGCATAGGATGCACCTAAGTGAGCGAAGTGTGGCTTGTTTTCTTGACTGCCAAACACAAAGCGGTTGGCTATGCGTGCTGCAATACTGAATGAATCACTCGAATCATCATCTTCTTCGCCTTCATCAATTAAATGTACCTGTCCTGAAAAGTTACTCCAACTACCTTGCGCAGCAAATGCGAAATCTGGTTTACCGCTTAAAAAATTACCTACTTCATAAATTGCAGAACGCTCAATAGTAGAAATGTATTTATCACTTATGAGTTCTTCGAGCCCAAAAGGTACTTTTAGTCGACCAATAATTAAATCGATATTATTTAAGCCGGCATATTTCACCCAAGCTTCGTCAACGCTTGCTTCTTCAGCATCATCGTCGATATCAACTGTAAGTTTATAGCCCCAATTCTCACCCTTTGTGCCTTTTGCAGTAAGACGGGTTCTACGCCACTCGGATTCATTTGCGGAGTCGCCAATATCAGCAGGGTCTGTAGTGCCGGCGTTATATAGGCCATCATAGTTATCAAAATCGTATTGAATTACCCCTCCAAATTGGAAGCTGTTGCCATTATCGGATTTAATTTTGATGCCACCACCAGTAGTACTGACTGCGATCTCTTCTTTCGAAGTGACTGCACCTGCAAAAGCGGTAGAGCTTATGCTGGCAATTGCGATTGCGCACGTTGCGCCAATCAAAATCTGTTTAAGTCTCACGAAGAGCCTCCCTGTTTAAATAATTTGTTTGAATTCAAGGTATGGATTTTGCGCAAAGACTATGAAATCTATATGAATTAAATGTTACATTTTTGTTACATATAATTAAGATTTGTCGAGAGTGGAAGTTAAATGAAGCAGTAAGTCGTTGATCTATGAGTGCTTAATAGTTCTGTAACAAATATAGAAAATAATGCGGGATCTTTTCATTGCAGGTTACAATCATGCAGAATCAATCTGTTGCAGAAACACGTCAATTTTTAGATCAGCCTTAGGACCAAATAAGAGCTCAAAGTATGAGCAGCAAAAGAATTCTATTAGTTGAAGATGAACACTCCATCCGTGAGATGGTGTCTTTTTCCTTGGGGCAAGAAGGTTATGTGATTGATGAGGCGGAGGATGGGCGTTCGGCTGAAATGAAAATTGCCGATAATCTACCTGATTTAATTCTCCTGGATTGGATGTTACCTGATACATCAGGCTTGGAATTACTTCGCCGCTGGAAACGCAAGGATGCTTTGCAGGAAACTCCTATCATCATGCTGACTGCCCGTGTGGAAGAGCGAGATAAAATTGATGGATTAGATTCTGGTGCGGACGACTATATTACTAAGCCATTTTCAGTAAAAGAACTCACTGCGCGTATTCGTGCGGTAATGAGGAGAGGTTCAGGTAGTTTAGAGAGCGAGGTAAATGTTGGCCCAATTAAGCTGGATGTAGATGCACATCGTGCCTATGTGAATGAAGAGTCTATTAATATGGGCCCAACAGAATTCCGCCTGCTTGAGTTTTTTATGACTCATGTGGACCGGGTTTATTCACGCAGTCAGTTGTTAGATTATGTCTGGGGTCGTAACATGTATGTAGAAGAGCGTACGGTAGATGTACATATTGTGCGTTTAAGAAAATTACTTAAACCTCTTAACTGTGATCAAATGATTCAAACTGTTCGCGGTTATGGTTATCGATTCTCTGCAAAAACGTAATGTCATTTAATGCATGGTTATCTGAATTAAATCGAATTTTACTCGTATTTATTCCATGCGTTCTAATCGGTTTAGTAACAGGCCATCTACAATTCTTTTTTATTCTCGGCTTAATTATCTATGGTTTATGGACGGCTAGACAATTAGTCACACTTAAACAATGGCTGGATGGCGGCGCGTTGGTTGACGAAGCGCCTGAATATTTAGGTATTGCCGATCAGCACATTTCGAGTATCGTTGATTTGCAGAAAGATTACCAAGCAAATAAATCAAAGTTAGAAGATTTAATTACGCATTACAAAGAGATGATCTCTGCGCTACCCGATGCTGTCGTGATTATGGCATCAAGTGGGGAAATAAAATCTGCCAATCAAGCGGCACACGATTTATTACAGATTGATCCATCGCGGGATATTAATACTAGGATTACGCAACTGGTGCGCAGACCTGCTTTTACAGATTATTTCTCGGCAGGAAATTTTCAACAGCCGTTAGAAATTCGAGGCTCATCAGACCATGAGCCAGAGCTAAGTTTACGAATCATTCCTTTTGGGGAAAGTAAATTGGTATTGATTGCACAAGACATGTCGCAATCTGCACGAATTTATGAAATGCGCCGTAGTTTTATTTCCAATGCTTCTCATGAATTGCGTACTCCGCTAACGGTTATTCTAGGCTATTTAGAATCACTCTCAATGAATCAAGAGTTGCCTGATGAATGTAATGCAGCAATCAATTCTGCAGAAATTCAAGCAAAGCGCATGAAACAGTTGGTTGAAGACTTGCTGACATTGTCTCGTCTGGAGTCTACTACATCAGTTGTAAAAGACTCTGAAGTCATCCCAGTTGCCTCACTCATTGTTGATATTGTAGAAGAAAGTAAACTTTCTACTTGGTTTACCAATCACGAAATCTCAACACAACTTGAAACGAATGCAATGCTTAAAGGGGATCTGCAAGAAATTCACAGTGTGATTTCTAACTTAATTAATAATGCCGTGAAGCACACCGATGCCGGTTCAATGATAAAAGTTGTTTGGAAGAAGGATGATAACGATGGGTTGCAATTTATCGTTGAAGATAATGGCCAAGGCATTGCGCCTGAACATCTAGAGAGATTAACTGAGAGATTCTATCGAGTGGATGCTGGGCGTTCGCGTGAAAAAGGGGGAACTGGTTTGGGCCTTTCTATTGTGAAGCATATATTGGGACGTCATGAAGGAACGCTAGAGATTGACAGCAAAATTGGCTTAGGTTCGGCATTTATTTGTAGCTTTCCTACTCATCGAGTAGCAAAAAACGAAAGTAATATCTAATAAATCAAACACTTACGGTTTCACAAAACTGTAATATTTGTACCATATGCTTGTAATACATAGATAGTAACTTTGAGTATGAAATTCAAAATATCCCATAACTGAGGAGTTATTTAATGTACGAATTAGTTAAGAAGCTTTATGTAGTTACAGCTTTCTTATTGCTTAGTTCAGTAGTGACCGTTTCAGCGAATTCAAGCGTTGATGCTGAGCTTGGTGAATACGCTGCCACTAGCGGTGTATCCGGAAATTTGTCTAGTGTAGGCTCAGACACACTCGCTAACTTAATGACGTTATGGGCAGAAGAGTACAAGCGTTTTTATCCAAACGTTAATATCCAAATTCAAGCCGCAGGTTCGTCTACAGCACCTCCAGCATTAACGGAAGGGACTGCTAATCTAGGGCCTATGAGCCGCAAGATGAAAGACAAGGAACTTGCATCTTTTGAAAAGAAGTTTGGCTATAAACCTACTGCAATTCCAGTGGCGATTGATGCATTAGCCGTCTACGTTCACAAAGATAACCCAATTCAAGGTATGTCTATTGCACAAGTAGATGCCATTTTCTCAAACACTCGTAAGTGTGGTGGAGATGACGACCTTTCTGCTTGGGGCGACCTTGGTTTGCAAGGAAATTGGGTAAAACGTGACATTCAATTGTTTGGTCGCAATTCAGTATCAGGAACATATGGCTATTTTAAGAAAAAAGGGCTTTGCAAAGGTGACTTTAAGTCCACAGTAAACGAACAGCCAGGTTCAGCTTCGGTTGTACAGTCTGTTTCCTCTTCGTTAAATGGAATTGGTTTCTCGGGTATCGGTTATAAAACTTCTGGCGTTAAGGCTGTGCCGTTATCTAGGAAGGCCGATGGAGAAAAAATTGCAGCAACAACTGAAAATGCAACTTCTGGTGCATACCCGCTTGCACGTTTCTTGTACGTTTATTTAAATAAAGCCCCTGGGAAGCCATTGTCACCACTTGAAAGAGAATTCATCAGAATGGTGTTATCGACCCAAGGCCAAAAAGTAGTCGTGAAAGATGGGTATATTCCACTACCTTCAAAGGTTGCGGATAAGGTATTAGCTTCTATTGATGTCGAAAAAAATCCTATGAAGCTCAACACAAAGATAAGTGTAGCTGAATAGATTTTGTTCATTTGCTCCAGTTTTTAAACATTAAGTTGCAGTTTTCGGACTAATAAATTTGTAAAATTTATCAGACTAACGAGTCTGTAGAATTTATAATGGCCCTGCAGTTAACAGTAGGGCCTTTTTTGTAAGAATAAATTTGCATTAATATAAAAAGCTTGGTGCTATAAAAATAAATCTAAAAATGTCTGAAGAATCAAGCTCATCACAACTCAGTGTTCCTGAACCATTAGTTTTTGATCAGGCCTTATGGCGTAGACGATCGATCAAAGATATTTTTGCACGTTATTTAGTAGGAGCAGGTGGAATTGCAGTTATCGGCTCAATCATTCTAATTTTTCTGTTTCTATTTATGGTGGTGTTTCCTTTATTTAAAGGAGCAGCCTTGCACGAAGTTACCAATTACTCATTAAGCAAGGTGGCTACTGACGAAACTTTACTTTATTCAATCGAAGAACAAGCAGAAATTGCTATGCGTCTAAATAATAAAGGCGTTGTTAATTTCTTTTATGTAGATAGTGGCGAATTAATTGAGAGTAAAGAACTTGTAGCGAACAAAGATGTATATATTAGTAGTTGGGCACATCTTGATGCTGAAAAAAATATTGTTGCGCTCGGTCTGAGTACCGGGGCAGTGCTTATTTTTCAACATGAATATTCTTCTAAGTATAAGAATAGTAAGCGAACCATTATTCCTAGCATCACTTTTCCGTTAGGCGAAGATCCAATTGACTTAGAAATTGGTGAGCAGACGTTAAAGAGCTTAGCGATCAGCGAAAATGAAGACGGGCTAACATTATTTGTACAAACAGAAAGCGGCCCACGGTTGGTTAACTTTGAAAAAACGTCTTCATTTTTAGATGAAGATGAAGTTACATTTGAGCTCACTAGCCAAGTTCAACTCCCGTATGTTGATACACCGATTAAAACGTTGATATCACCTGAACGGGATTGGCTATATCTTTTAAATGCAAATGGTGCGATTGCTTATTACGATATCCGCTCAAAAGATGAGCCGATTCATATTGAAGATGTATCAGTGCTGGATGAAGGTAACAAACCCACTATTTTAGAATTTTTGCTTGGTGGGATTTCCTTATTGCTGGCCGATGATCAGGGCAATATCCATCAGTTGTTTTTAGTACGCGGGGATGATGGCTTGCGGCATTTAACACCCATAAGAAAATTTAAAAGCGGTAGTGCAGAGATTTCTAGCATTACTACCGAGCAGCTGCGCAAAGGGTTTTTAGCTACTGATGTGGATGGAAATATTTCTATTTTTCACGCCACTGCAGAGCGTCATGTCATAACCGAAAATGTTATTGATAAACCACTTGTGTATCTTGGTATTGCGCCAAGAAGTGACAAAATTATTGCTGAAGATGTTAACCGACAATTACACGTTTGGGAACTTGATAGTGAGCACCCAGAAGCTTCAATGAAATCTATTTGGGGTAAAGTTTGGTACGAAAGTTATCCGGAACCAGACTATATCTGGCAGTCGTCATCTGCTTCTAGCGATTTTGAACCAAAATTTAGTCTTACGCCGCTAACCTTTGGAACGTTCAAAGCTGCATTTTATGCCATGTTGTTTGCAATGCCGCTGGCAATTTGTGGTGCGATTTTTGCTGCTTATTTCATGGCACCAAAAATGCGTAGTGTGGTTAAGCCATCGATCGAAATTATGGCTGCGTTACCAACGGTAATATTAGGATTTCTGGCAGGTCTTTGGTTGGCGCCTTATATAGAATTGAATTTGCCAGGCGTGTTTACACTTTTATTATTGGTGCCTTTAGGTATTTTCTTAGCCAGTTATTGTTGGTGGCAATTGCCTGAAAACATTACTAGTAGAATAGCAGATGGTTGGCAGGCTGCTCTGTTGTTACCAGTAGTGTTATTTTTTGCTTGGGCCAGTTTGGCGCTTAGCCCGTGGTTAGAACAAGTCTTATTTGATGGCAATATGCGTCTCTGGCTTACCGACACCATGGGTGTAGGTTATGACCAACGTAATGCATTAATTATTGGAATTACCATGGGCTTTGCCGTGATTCCAATCATCTTTTCTATTTCTGAAGATGCTGTGTTTAGTGTGCCAAAACATTTGTCATCAGGTTCGTTAGCGTTAGGTGCTACACCTTGGCAAACGTTAATGCGAGTAGTGTTGCCCTCAGCCAGTCCAGGAATATTTTCAGCTACTATGATTGGTTTAGGTCGAGCAGTAGGCGAGACCATGATTGTGTTAATGGCAACCGGTAATACTCCGGTGATGGATTTTAGTATTTTCGAAGGCATGCGCACCTTGTCGGCAAATGTCGCGGTTGAGTTGCCGGAGTCAGAAGTGGCTAGCACGCACTTTAGAGTGCTGTTTTTAGCTTCTTTAGTGTTATTTATTTTTACATTTTTCTTCAACACCATCGCAGAAATAGTTAGACAAAGGCTGCGTGAAAAATATAGCTCTCTATAAGAAGAGTCATCTAGATGCCTAGTAATAAATCTCATAAAGATCCATTTTATAAATCCGGTACCCCATGGATTTGGTTAAACGCTGGTGCGGTAACCATTAGTGTAATTATGGTAGTGGGCTTATTAGCACTGATTGCGGTGCGCGGGTTAGGGCACTTTTGGCCAAAAACAGTTTATGAAATTGAATACCTGAATAACGATGAAATTGTTCAAGTCATAGGAGAGCGTGTTGAATCTGAAGAGGTATTAAAACAAAGAATACTAGAGCCGGGTGTAAAGGTAGACAGTGACGATGACATCATTGAGCGTAGTTTAATAAAAGTTGGTAATCGTGATTCCTTAGGTGTGGATTTCATGTTAACCGTTACACCTAATGAGAAGAAGGTGAATAAACCAGAAGATGTTTTGGTGTTGGAGCGCACACAATGGGGTAACTTTTACGGATTTCTGAAGGAAATTAAAAGTGACAATAAAGTACTAAATCTCTACGAAGATATTAAATGGCAAGATTTAGAAGAGCGTTTAGATCGGGTTGCTGAATTAAGAGAAAGAATTGAACATATAGAAAAAGTTGAAATTGGACGAGTTAATTATCAAATTGAAAAGCTACGTTTAAAACAACGTGGTCTTGAGAAAGATGGCGTTACCGATCTAGAAAAATTTAAGCCGATTGAAAATGCTCGGACAGAGTTTAACGCTGAATATGAAATACTAAAGAGTGAGTTGAATTCTCTTTATAAGGAGATGTCGCGAGATAGTATTACGGCAACCATCATGGGTGACAAAGAGGTAGAAGTTAAACTTGCGGATGTCGTGAAAGCCTATCGTCCTAATGCAATGGGTCTGCTAGATAAAATATTCTTTTACATTAAGACCTTTTGGGGATTTATTACCGATGATCCAAGAGAAGCCAATACCGAAGGTGGAATCTTCCCAGCTATTTTTGGGACCGTGCTTACCGTATTATTGATGTCAGTGGTAGTAATGCCATTTGGGGTTATTGCAGCCATTTATTTGCGTGAATATGCAAAGCAGGGTTTCTTAACTCGTTTAGTCAGAATCTCCGTAAACAATCTTGCTGGGGTGCCTTCCATTGTGTATGGCGTATTTGGTCTTGGTTTTTTTGTCTATATTGTTGGCGGCACGATAGACGAATTATTTTATTCTGAAGCACTACCTTCACCTACTTTTGGTTCAGGTGGATTGTTGTGGGCATCCCTTACCCTTGCGTTACTAACAGTGCCAGTTGTAATTGTTGCCACTGAAGAAGGTTTGTCGCGTATTCCAAGAGCAATTCGAGAAGGTTCGCTTGCATTGGGCGCTACCAAAGCAGAAACGTTGTGGCGTACTATTTTGCCGATGGCGAGTCCTGCAATTATGACGGGTCTAATTCTTTCAATTGCACGTGCTGCGGGTGAAGTAGCGCCGTTAATGTTGGTAGGAGTAGTCAAGCTTGCGCCTTCATTGCCGCTAGATGGTAATGCGCCGTTTATTCATTTGGAACGGAAATTTATGCATTTAGGCTTTCATATTTATGACGTAGGTTTTCAAAGCCCTAATGTAGAGGCTGCGCGTCCATTAGTGTATGCAACTGCGTTAATACTTGTGCTCGTAATTGTGATTCTTAATTTAGCTGCAATTTACACAAGAAATCATTTAAGAGAAAAGTATAAAGATTTAGAGCAAAACTAAATATGCAATTCCGTACTTTGCCTGGACTTGAGATTGAACCTATATATCAATTATGTAAGGCTTTGTAGGAGCTAAGGAAAACATGACTATGGCCGCACCAAAAATTTCACAAGACGTATTACTCAATAAGGGTGGTCAAAATATTGAGGAGGAAACTGCTTGTTTTGAATGTAGAGAATTTGGTTTGTATTACGGTGCTGCCCAAGCACTTAAAAACATCAATTTAGTTATCCCTGAGAAACGTGTAACCGCGTTTATTGGTCCGAGTGGCTGCGGTAAATCAACCTTGTTGCGTTGTATGAATCGCATGAATGATTTAATAGATATCGTGCGTTTAGAAGGCTATATGTTTCTGCATGGTGAAGATATTAATACTAAATCCGTTAATGTTGCCGAATTGCGACGTAAAGTAGGCATGGTATTTCAAAAACCCAATCCATTTCCTAAAACGATTTATGAAAATGTTGCCTATGGTTTGCGTTTGCAAGGTGTAAATAAGAAAAGAGTATTAGATGAGCGAGTAGAGTGGGCGCTCAAGGGTGCAGCTTTATGGGATGAAGTAAAAGATCGTTTACAAGATAACGCTCTAGGGCTTTCTGGCGGTCAGCAACAACGCTTAGTCATTGCACGCTCTATTGCAATTCAGCCAGAGGTTATCCTTCTAGATGAACCCGCATCAGCGTTAGATCCGGTTTCCACTTTGAAAATTGAAGAATTAATTATTCAGTTAAAGGAACAGTACACGGTAGTAATTGTCACGCATAACATGCAACAAGCCGCACGGGTTTCGGATTACACCGCGTTTTTATATTTGGGCGAACTGATCGAATTCGGGGCGACCGATCAATTATTTACCAACCCAAAAGAAAAACAAACTGAAGATTATATTACCGGTCGTTACGGCTAACAGTTTATAAGAAAGCGAGATACTTATGGTTTATCAAGATATCGGACAACACATCTCTCATCAATTTGATGAAGATTTAGAATCACTACGTAGCAAAGTGTTAAACATGGGCGGCATGGTTGAAAAACAAGTCGAAAATGCATTGATTGCTCTAACGCGATCAGATAGTAGTTTGGCAGAAGAAGTGGCTACAAGTGATTACAAGATTAATTCAATGGAAGTTGCAATTGATGAAGAGTGCACGCAAGTTATTGCGCGACGCCAACCTACTGCAAGTGACTTACGTCTTGTTGTAACGGTAATTAAAACAATAACAGATTTAGAAAGAATTGGTGATGAGGCTGAGAAGATTGGTCGACATGGAGTAAAACTTGCAACCGTTGAACGCACACCTTCTTATTTTATGGAAATAAAACATTTGGGTGAGCAAGTTCGAAAAATGTTGCATGAGAGTTTGGATGCATTTGCAAGAATGGACACTGATGCTGCATTAGCCATTGCACAAGGTGATCGAGAAATCAATGAAGAATATGACGCTTTAGTACGTCAGCTAATTACTCATATGATGGAAGATCACAGCGCTATCAAACGCGCTTTGCGAGTTATGTGGTGCGCTCGTTCGTTAGAACGAATTGGCGATCATGCCAAGAATATCTGTGAGTATGTTATTTATACTGTGGCAGGAACTGACGTTCGCCATACAAGTTTTGAGCAGGTAAAAAATGAACTTACGGATACAGATAAGTAAGTTAAGAGCATTCCTATTTTACAATTACTGTTAAATCAACATGTTGTATTTCTGTACATGTAAATTCTAGCAACTTTACATACCAAACCCCTTTCTGCTTGTTATAATAAGCTTTTGTTTACTCATGCTTAGTGTTGAGTTTTCATAATTTAAATAATTACCATAATAAAACTATAGGCATTGCAAAAGTATTGCCTTGTAAAGCTGGGAGCTCTTTGAAATGGCAAATCATAAAATAGAAGCAGTTGAAGGAATTGGCCCGAAATATGCTGAAATGTTAGCCAAGGCAGGCATTACTGATACAAATGGTTTATTGGAGGCAGGTTGTTCCGCTGCAGGCCGCAAAGATTGTGCGGGGAAATCAGGCTGTAGTGAGAGCCAGATTCTTAAATGGGTTAATATGTGTGACTTATTTAGAATTAAGGGAGTAGGCGAAGAATACTCTGAACTTTTAGAAGTATCAGGTGTTGATACGGTAAAAGAACTTCGCAACCGAGTTCCTGAAAACCTCACCGCTAAAATGGAAGAGGTCAATGCAGAGAAGAATTTAGTGAGGAGAGTCCCTACATTGAAGGAAGTTACTGCTTGGGTCGAGCATGCCAAAGAGCTGCCACCAAAAGTAACGCACTAAATAACTATAATAATTATAAAACCAATAGGAGTGAGTTCGAGATGTATAAATTAATTTTAATGTTGTTCATTGCAGCTTTGATGTTTGGCTGTAGTAAAGATGACGCTGAACACGCTGGTGATGAAGCAAGCGAAGCAGCTGAGCATGCAGGTGAAGAAGCTAAGGAACATGCAGGTGAGGAAGCTAAGGAACATGCAGGTGAGGAAGCTGAATCCGCTGGCGGACCTAAGCTTGAGCCATTACCAGATTGGGATTCTTTACCACCCATTGAAGAAGAAGCTGCGGCTGAAGAAGGATCCACTATGATGGAAAAAGCTGAGGAAGTCGTAGAAAAAGCTAAGGAACACGCAGGAGATGCAGCTGAATCAGCAAAAGAGCATGCAGGAGATGCAGCTGAAAAGATGAAAAAAGAGTAATTCTCTTAGTAACTAAATAATAAAAATAATTAGGAGTAGCTATGGGTTTTTTAACTTGGATAGTGCTTGGCGGCATAGTTGGCGCCATTGCAAAATTGATTATGCCTGGAAAGGATCCTGGCGGCTTCATTGTGACCATTCTGCTTGGCATCGCCGGCGCATTTGTCGGAGGCTACATTAGTACTTTGCTAGGTTTTGGATCTGTAACGGGTTTCAATATAATCAGCTTAGTTATTGCTGTAGTGGGCGCATTGATATTGTTATTGCTTTATCGAATGATAAAAAAGTAATTAATATCTATATTTATAGTGAAAACTTAAAACGCCTAGAAATTTTATCTAGGCGTTTTTGTTTCTACTAATAGATTTATTTTCACAATCTATACTGTTTCAAATTAATGCACTTTATTCCTTGCAGTCGCCATGTGCTAGTAAACAAATGCTGTAAATTGCTTGAGGAAAAAGAACAGCGGCAGTTCAGGTCCTTTGCTGAAATTCTTAATGCTTATGTGCATTTTAAAGCGCAAAAAAATCTGGAGTTAATGAAGCAATCATACGCTAACTTTAATCCAAATAATGAAACTCCAGCATATCCTAAATTAACAGATGACGAAGAACGACAACAGGCTAGCATTCTAGCTAACACTCTCAAAAGAGTCTTGCTGAATGCAAATTATCAAGAGTTAAGCAAGCAGGATATCGAAAAAGCATTGAACCAGTCTTCTTTGGTTCCGGTTAATACTCAAGTTGATTTAGATGATTATGAACGTATTTTATTATTTTATCGTGGCAGCAATGTTAAACAGGTAACTATAAAACGCTTTTTTAGAAAAAAACAAATTAGTTTCGATAATTACGATTATGTTTCTGTTTTGTTAGAAATAAAATCACAGCAATACTTTGAAGCAAAAGAAAAACAAAAGAATGAACTTAATTTTAAACCTGGGAAAGTTTATCTATATTTATATAAAAATATTCCACATTATGATTTAGAGCTTTTGTTCCCTAATGTGAAAATCAGCATGAACTTACGCGATAAACTGATGCTAATCATTCCAGCATTGGGTGCTGCCATACCGATGTTAATTAAAATATTACCGGCTTTAGGTTTGTTAGTGGGGGCAATTGCATTAGTAGTGTTTGGTTGGAACCTGGGCGGACATTTTGACGTAGATGTAAGTGACCCTAAGGCGGTTTATCCATTATTGTTAGCTGCCTTGACGGCTTGTGTGGCCTTGGGAGGTTTTGCAGCCAGACAGTATATAAAATATAAAAGTAAACGTTTAGAGTTTCTGAAAAAAGTAACAGACGTGTTATTTTTTAAGAGCCTTGATGTCTGTCAAGGTGTATTAAATGCTGTTGTGGATGCTGCTGAAGAAGAGCAAAGCAAAGAGATGCTACTAATATACTACTTATTGATGCTGGAAGATAAGGCGCTTAGTATAGAAGAAATTAGCCTCAAGCTAAATAGTTGGACTAAGGATCAACTTTCTACAAGTACAGAAGTCAAAGTTGAGCCAGCGTTAGAGCAGTTAACGAACTTACAAGCAGCTTTGGATTCGGGGCATACGATCTCGGTAGTTGAAAATATTGCCGACGATCAATATCGTGCATCTGACATTGAATCTGCAAAACGCACTATTGATTATATTTGGGACCATGCATTTCAATATGCAAATCAATAAAATAGATTGGGAAAACGATAAGTCAGTTTAGCCAGTTTTTTCGGGAAGAATATTTAGATTTTCAATATATTGAGGTGAGACACCGACTTTTTCTGCCGCCATGTGACGTATTGCTACCAGGTCGTAACCTGGAAATTGTTGAGTCAGTATATTAATCGCTTGTTGGCATTGTTCTGGAACACTTAATTTTGCCCCAGATCTCTTCCCTGAGCTAGATGCCAGTTTCATAATAATTGTATTACTACCTGGTTTTTGTCTTTCGTGATCACGCTCTTTTAGTAATTTGTGTACGGTTACGCCTGAATCATTTGGTTTCTTAATAATTTGTGAACGTGCTTGTATTAATGAATCATCGATACTCTCAGAGAATCCTGGGCTGACCATAATGGAAGATCTATTAGGATCGTCAAGTAAATCATCATCTTGATATTTTTCCGTAGAATTATCCTGCTGTGCGGTAAATTTTTCTTTTATTGATTTTTTTCTTCTCTTTAAAGGTAATTTTGTTTTAACTTTTGATAACACATTACCAACTTTTTTCTTAGCACTATCTTTAATTTTATTATCATTCACTGATGCTAAAATATTTCGTTGTTTCTCTTTATCTATTTCTTCAGCCCATGCATTTGTTTTCTTTTTCGTGTTTTTATTAGATGATTTTGCTTTAGGTTTGCTAGTTACCTGCTGTTTTGATTTTTTAGGTGTGGCTTTATTTCGTGACTTGCTTTTAATTCGAGACTGTATTTGTGAAGAATTTTTTAACTTTTCACCTTTTTTAATCAAGGTTGTAAGTATTTTTTCGCTTGTGTCATTGTAAGTTTGATTTGCTATTTCACTGGATGATTGGCTTGGCGGCGAGGTGTTTATAGAAGCAGCTGCAGTAGGTAGTGAACCGTGTAGCTCAACTTTAGCTTGCCACATATTGTTAAACATATGCATCGCCATAATGGCTGCTGTAACAGCATCATTATTAACTATGGATTCCCGCAAGTTTTTTTCAAATAGCAATGCAGATAGTAGATGTTTTCGTCTGTTTGAAGTTTTAGTTTGTTTTAGTTCATCTTTAATTGCGGTGGCATCTATATAATCTGTGATTATAGGCAGTTCTGCTTTTATCCATTCCTGTGCATTATCTAATGTTGCATTGCTTTCACGTTGAAAATCATTCTTAAAGCGCTGAAATTTCTCTACACGTTTACTAGTTTCAATCGACTCTAGTGAGGCACTAAACAAGTCATGATTATTATTTGGAGTACTCATTATCTAGGTCTTATTCAGGAGAAATATCAAGATCATCAAGTTCTTGCTTGCTCACATTTAGGCGAGTTGCAGCTAATAAACGTAATGCGTTTACATTGCAATGTGGATATTTATCTTTTAAGTTGTTAATGGTCTCTTGATAAAGCTGCTGACTAGAATCATTTGTTGTTTGTTTGGTTTTGGAAACGACAGGAGAATTAGTTGTTGCAGACTTTTTTACTCTTTTAGTGTTTTGTTTCGCGTCAATTTTGAATATAGAGCTATACCAAACATTTTCTAATAGTTTCATACTAGCAAGCGCAGCCGTTCCAGCATCTCTATTGGCTAACGAGCTATTCAGTGCGTCCAATTCTATAACCATTCGTAACGCACAGCCTTCATCACTATCAATACTGTATTTATTAACTAAAGGCTTTGCTTCATGTGCGAGTGTGGGTAATTTGGCTTTTTCGAGAATGGTATGCGACCAAGTCAGAATACTCTCAGTAAATTGCTTTAAATTATCTTCATAAGGCTGTAGATCTTTTTCATCAAAATTAATTTCACTAGCATTAATTTCTGGTAAATACTCGCGTATTTTCATTGCAATTTGTTGTTGCATCATTAAATAATTTTTCTGAAAGTTTAAAAGCTTATAGTTATTGTCTTCTATCACAGTTATTTCATTAGCTGAAATGCAACTGTGATGAGTAAAATATTCTTTAATTTAAATTCGTTACGTTAGTTTGACTTCATTTGCGGTTATGTGAAACAGGCTAAAAACAGCTCTAGATGCATGGTGTAGATATGCCGATATAAGGGTGCACAAAAGGTTAAATGACACGACCAGCTGTTTCATAATAAGCAGAATTAAAAATGAACCACATATATTGATTTAGAGTCCAAATATTTATTGGCGGTATTGTTTTTAGGTAAAGCTAATTAAGACTAAATAAATTAGTACCTGGGCATATACAAAAGCCCCGTGCTTACTAAAGGAGGTAATAATGAAAATATTACAAAAAATTAACATTGCGGGAATTATATTTTTATCAATAATTCTTGCTGCATGTTCCACTATTAATCCGTACACAGGTGAAAAGCAAGCTAGTAAAGCCGTAATTGGCGCAGGCGCAGGCGCAGCTACAGGAGCAGTGGTAGGGCTGATTACTGGCGATGATAGTCGAGAACGACGTAAGCACGCATTAATTGGCGCAGGCGTGGGTGCTTTGGCTGGCGGTGCAGTGGGCTACTATATGGATGTGCAAGAAGCAAAATTAAGACAAAAACTTGCTGGCACTGGTGTTAGTGTAACTCGTGACGGTGACAATATAATTTTAAATATGCCTGGAAATGTAACCTTTGCTACAAATAGCGCGGATATTAATGGCGATTTTTTCGCGGTATTGGATTCAGTAACTATTGTGGTGGACGAATTTGATAAAACCTTAGTTGAGGTTATGGGACATACCGATAGCACCGGTGCTAATGAGTATAATCAAACATTGTCTGAAAAGCGTGCAAATGCGGTCTCAAAATATTTTCAAAGTAGAGAAATTCAACCGCTACGTTTAGCAACTTATGGTTATGGCGAAGATTATCCCGTCGCAAGTAATGATGATTCTACTGGACGTTCTCAAAATCGTAGAGTCGAAATTGCTTTGGTGCCACTTACCAAGAGCTAAATAATATACATATAGGTAATAACTTAAAAAGGCTCCGCTATGCGGAGCCTTTTTCTTTTGTGTATGATTAATTGTATGAGTAAAGGTAAATTATTTATCATATCTGCACCAGGCCTCTATCTATGACGAATAATGCAAATCTCTTCATTGTTAGTGCTCAGGGGATAGGTGCTGTATGAGTGACGGTAGTTTGTTTATCATTTCTGCACCGTCAGGAGCAGGAAAGACAAGCTTGGTAAAAGCACTTGTTGATTCTATTTCTAACGTGGTGGTTTCTATCTCACACACTACGCGAGAAAGGCGCCCTGGAGAGGTGGATGGTGAAAACTATTTTTTCGTCCCTTATAAAATATTTTTGCAAATGATCAAACAAAATGAATTTCTAGAATACGCAAAGGTGTTTGATCAATTTTATGGCACTTCACTGTCGTCAGTAGAAGAACAATTAGATCAAGGTTTAAAAGTGATACTCGAAATTGACTGGCAAGGGGCAGAGCAAGTGCGTGAACAGATTAAAGGAACACAATCTATATTCATACTGCCTCCTTCAAAAGCAGAGCTGGAAGCCCGATTACGTGGGCGAGGTCAGGATAGTGAAGAAACTATTGCACGTAGAATGCGAGATGCGGAAAGTGAAATTAGTCATTTTCAAGAGTTCAATAATATTGTTCTAAATGATAATTTTGGTGATGCTTTGCGAGACCTTACTGCATTAGTGGTAGGTGAGGGTGAATATCAGCCTATCAGTGAGGATACTTTGCAAGCCCTTACAGAAGATTTGTTGCCGAAACACTAGAGATTTGTCATCGAAAGCTAGATGCTGAGCAGCAAATTCGCTACACTCAATCGGCTAAGACCCCATATATTAGTTAATTAGATTATTTGTATTTTAGGAGTACGCCCATGGCCCGTGTGACGGTAGAAGATTGTCTTGATCATGTAGAAAATCGCTTCAAGCTAGTATTACTAGCCAGCAAGCGCGCCCGTCAACTCTCTATGGGTACTGAACCATTAGTGGAATGGGAAAATGATAAGTCTACGGTAGTTGCATTACGTGAAATAGAGCTTGGGCTAGTTAATGAGGAAATGATGGAAGCGGCATTGGCAAAACCATTAGACGATGATTTGCCATTTGATGAAGATGATCTTGCAGCTGCTTTACATGCCGAGATAAGTCGTGAACTCACTCAACCTGCACCTGAAGGGCAAGTGACTGGCCAGCTGTCAGCCGAGCCGCCGGCGAACCCATTTGGCAGTTCACAAAGTGTACCTGACGCGAGTCCATCATTGGGCGAATCATCAATACCTTCACTACACCAAGCCGAAACTTCTGCAGCAGCAGAGACTTTATCTATGGAAGAGCTATTGGCTAAAGAGCTTGCAGCAAGCTCTAATGATTCTTCCGAATCTTCTGACACTTCCGATAATAGTAATCCTTTTGGTGAACGTGCAGAAAGTAATTCTTCTGATTATGGGATACCAACACCTTCTTCAACTCCGGATCCATCAACAGATGGGGACTAAATTTTCGAGGTAAGTCGTTTTATCGCGACAATGAATAATGGCAACTGTCGCAGGGTCTGCTGCTGGATCAGTCGATAAATCCGCAAGCTCAAGTATTTCTACAAATCAGTCTTCACGGTTCTTAATCAGTGATCTATGCGCTCTATTAGAGGGCTATTTAGATTCTGAGCACGTAAAAAAAATCTACAAAGCGTACCTTTTTAGTGCCAATGCACATGAAGGCCAAACACGTCTTTCCGGCGAACCATATATTTATCATCCGATTTCTGTTGCTAAAGTTTTAGCTGAAATGCACATGGATGCAGAAACTATTCAAGCAGCAATTTTGCATGATGTTATTGAAGATACGGAAACTGCAAAAGATCAGATTAATAATGAGTTTGGTGATGAGGTTGCAAACCTGGTCGATGGCGTAAGCAAGCTAACTCATCTTGAGTTTGAATCAAAATTAGAAGCACAAGCTGAAAATTTCCGCAAAATGATGCTTGCAATGGTTAAAGACGTGCGTGTCATTATCATTAAGCTTGCAGATCGTTTACACAATATGCGTACTCTCGATGTGATGAGACTTGATAAACAAAAACGCATCGCACGAGAAACGTTAGATATTTATGCTCCTATTGCATTGCGATTAGGTATGCATGGGTTACGTGTTGAGCTAGAAGAGCTTTGTTTTAAGGCAGTGTGGCCAAAAAGATATGAAGTACTCAAAGATGTGACCCGTCGTACCAATATAAATCGAGATTCGTTATTGCAAGAAGTTGAAAAAAATATCTGTGAGCGACTAGAACAGGCTAATATCGTTAGTAGAATTCACGGCCGCGAAAAAAACATCTATAGCATCTATCGTAAGATGAAAGATAAGCATCTGCAGTTCTCTGAAGTTTATGACGTATTTGCATTTCGAATTATCGTAGACAGTGTAGATACTTGCTATCGAGTACTAGGTGTAATTCATAACTTGTATAAACCTGTGCCTGAGAAATTTAAAGATTACATTGCCATTCCGAAAAAAAATGCTTACCAGTCTTTGCATACTATTTTATTTGGTCCAAAAGGTATGCCTATAGAAGTTCAAGTGCGCTCGAAAGAAATGGATCAAGTAGCTGAGTCTGGAATTGCAGCGCATTGGATGTATAAGGATGCTAGTGATGACCACGCTGCACCACATATTCGTACCCGTGAGTGGCTGAATAGTGTATCCGAGATGCAAAACCGTTCCGGCAGTTCTCTAGAATTTTTAGAGAGTGTCAAAGTTGATTTATATCGAGATGAAATCTATGTCTTCACCCCTGCTGGCGATATTATGGAATTACCGACTAACTCTACAACTATTGATTTTGCATATGCTGTGCATACGGATATTGGAAACCAGTGTGTGGCTGCAAAAATAAATCGACGCTTAGAGTCACTTAGCACTGTATTACAAAATGGCCAAACTGTAGAGATCATTACTTCGCCTAGTGGGCGCCCCAATCCTGCGTGGTTGAACTTTGTAGTTACTGCAAAAGCGCGATCCAATATACGTAGTTTCTTGAAAAACTTGCAGAGCGATGAAGCATTAGAGCTTGGCAAACGTTTACTGAATAAAGCTTTAAGAGCGTATGACAAATCATGGCAAGATATTAGTGCTCGAGAGCAAGCAAATCTTTTAAAAGATTTGCAGTTAGAGTCAGAAGAGCAATTATTTCATGAAATTGGCTTGGGTAATCGAATGGCGCCGTTTGTGGCCAAACATATTGAATCATTACGTGGTAGTTGGATTAAGTTGCGACGTAAAAGTGAAAGTAAGCATCCACTCGCTATTCATGGCACGGAAGGTATGGTGGTGAGTTTTGGTAAATGTTGCTATCCAATTCCGGGAGATGCCATTATAGGAATCATGACAGCAGGTAAAGGCTTAGTGGTGCACCATATAAAATGTGAAAATACTAAACGTAAAACTACCAGTCGTGATAAATGGATTCATGTGTACTGGTCAAATGATATCACTAATGAATTCACAGCAGAAATTTCTATACGTACGGCAAATGAGCCGGGAGTATTGGCAGTAGTGGCAGCTACAATTTCCGAAGCAGGTTCAAACATTGAAAATATCGTGTTTGATGAAAAACTAGGCTCAACTACGATGATTACGGTATTGTTAACCGTTAAAGATCGTGTTCATCTTGCGCGTATCATGCGCACGATCCGTAATGTTCCACAGATTTACAAAGTAAAACGTACTCAATAAATAAGAAATTTCTAATAATATTTCAGGAGATAAAAATGGCTAGGGAAATTATCGCTACTGATCAGGCGCCACAAGCGATTGGCACGTATTCACAAGCAGTGAAAGTAAATTCTACTGTGTATTTATCAGGACAAATTCCACTAGTTCCTGCAACGATGGAAGTGGTAGAAGGTGATATGCGCAAACAAATCAGTCAAGTGTTTGATAACCTGCAAGCCGTTACCAAAGCTGCGGGCGGCTCATTAGATAAGTTAGCTAAAGTTAATATATTTTTAACCGACTTGAGCCATTTCCCACTAGTGAACGAAGTGATGGCCGAATATTTTTCAGAACCCTATCCAGCGCGTGCTGCCGTTGGTGTTGCTTCTTTGCCTAAAGGGGTCGCTGTGGAAATGGATGCCATAATGGAATTAGGCTGATCAATTTCTGTCAACTTTTTTCAACCATCAACAAAGTCCTATCTTTTTATAATATCACTACATTAACGATTGAGTAACAAATCATTTCCCGAGGTAACTGCACTAAAAGGTGTGGGGCCGAAAGTTGCTGAACGATTGCAACGTATACAGATCTATACCGTACAAGATCTGTTGTTTCATTTGCCTATACGTTATCAAGATCGCACTCGTATTAAGCCTGTAGGAGCGTTACGTACAGGCGACGAGTGTGTAGTGATCGGCACCATTGAGCATAGTGAAGTGGTGTTTCGTAAACGCCGCATGCTACTAGTTAGTGTAGAAGACGGCACGGGTCGAGTGCAGCTGAGGTTTTTTTACTTTAATAAATCCCAACGCGAAAGCTTATCTAACGGTGTTAAAATCAGATGTTTTGGTGAGATCAGACGAAGTCTGAAAGGGCCAGAGATGGTGCATCCGGAATATGAAATATTGCACAATGACGAAACTACCAAGGTTGAAGATCATTTAACGCCTATTTATTCAACTACAGAAGGCTTGCATCAACTTAGCTTGCGACGTCTGACTACTCAAGCTTTGCAGTGGGTCACTGAGCATGAAGGCAAGGATGACGAGCCTACGCTAGATTTACTACCAAGTCCTCCGCGCATTGATGGGCAAAATGTCAGTATTCTCGATGCTTTAAGATTTGTACATCGACCTCCGCCGGAAGCGGATACAGAAGCTCTAACATCTGGAAAACATCCGATGCAACGTCGTTTAGCTTTCGAGGAATTGTTAGCGCAGCAATTGAGCTTGTCGAAATTACGGTTACAAATGCAAAAACAAGACGCTGTTTCGATTCAGTCAAAAGGTAAGTTATATAAAGGTCTTCTTGATGCTTTGGAGTTCGAGCTGACCGGTGCTCAAAAACATGTAATTAAAACCGTTTTTTCTGATTTAGCCAATGACTATCCAATGTTGCGTTTAGTGCAAGGCGATGTTGGTAGCGGTAAAACATTGGTGGCCATAGCAGGGTGTTTGCAAGCCATCGAAGCGGGCTACCAAGCTGTGATGATGGCGCCTACGGAAATTTTAGCCGAACAACATTTGCGTAACTTTTCTAAATGGCTGGAGCCGCTAGGGGTTCGCATTGCGTGGCTATCAGGGAAACTTACTGCAAGCAAAGCTGCTGAGATGAAAGAATTAATTTCCAGTGGTTCTGCCAATGCAATTGTCGGAACACACGCATTGTTTCAACAAGGTGTTGAATTCAAAAATCTAGCATTAGTGGTGGTGGATGAACAGCACCGCTTTGGTGTGCACCAGCGTCTGGCCTTGCGTGAAAAGGGCATAAAAGATGGTATGCATCCACATCAGATGATTATGACCGCCACACCAATTCCTAGAACCTTAGCAATGACAGCCTATGCAGATTTAGATTACTCAGTGATTGATGAATTGCCTCCAGGAAGAAAACCAATAAGCACCATTGCCATCCCTATGGAAAGGCGCCATGAAGTGGTCGAACGTGTGGCTAATGCTTGCCGTAATGGCCAACAAGCCTATTGGGTATGCACCTTAGTTGAAGAATCTGAAGCTCTACAATGCCAAGCTGCAGAAGATGTGTATCGCGTGTTAAGCCAAATGTTGCGCGGCGTAAAAGTTGGTTTAGTGCATGGCCGCATGAAAGGTAAAGAGAAAGACGCCGTGATGCAGGATTTCACTGCAAAAAACATTGACCTGCTTATTGCAACCACGGTAATCGAAGTGGGTGTAGATGTGCCTAATGCGAGCTTAATGATCATCGAAAATGCTGAACGTTTAGGTTTGGCGCAATTGCATCAACTACGTGGCCGGGTGGGTCGGGGTACTGAAGAGAGTAGTTGTGTATTAGTGTTTGATCCACCACTTACAGAAAATGCTAAAACTCGAATTGATACCATGCGTAATACTAATGATGGATTTAAAATTGCTCAGGTGGATTTAGAAATACGTGGGCCGGGTGAAGTATTAGGCACCCGTCAAACCGGAATGTTGCAATTGCGCATTGCAAATATTATGCGCGATCAGGACTTAATTCCACTGGTGCAAGAAACTGCGAAACAACTTTTACAAGATCACCCAAAAAATGCAGATGCTGTGATTCAAAGATGGCTAGGTAGATCGACTGAGTATGGGCAGGTCTAGGTTTTATTTGCTTTTTACCAGAATGTCCGCTTTCGGTCGTTAGCAGACATTAACTTTGAATTTCCCAACCTGCTCTTAATAAAGATTACTTATTTTTAATTTGATGCATCTCCCTAGAGACTGCATCCTGCGGTTCTAGTACTTCCGTCATCCATGACGGTCGTCCATGTGTTACATATAGAAAATTCAACCTAGGTCAGATCTTCTACTTTCGCTTTAGGTGCATTGGTTTTAACGCTTTTAATGCCATTGTTGCAAGAGGCTGTAGAGTTATACATTTGCGAAGTACCAATTACTTGATTGTTTCCGGCTTTTAGGTTGAACATCTGTTTGCCACTTTTTGATTTTTTTGCTTCAAAGCGCTTAAGGTCACGTGCATTCTTTTTAACAGATTCAATTCCATTTTTAGCGCTGGTTTTAGCTTTGTAACCTTCGCTGGCTAAGATGTTTTCACCATTACTGGATTTTAATCTAAATCTAAATTCGCCTTTCTTGTCTTTATATAACTCAAATTTTGCAGGCATGTATAACTCCTAATAAATTGAAAGAAATAAATTTATGCTAAAAGGATTTAAGTATCCCAGGTTAAAGGATATCAAAATTTCCAATCAACATAGTGGTAACGTAAATTCCAACCAAGCCAACCAAGGCCAATAATGATAGAGTTTTGATCCAATTCGATTTGCCAATTGAAATTCCACCTACACTGAAGATAAGTCCAAGCACAGCTATTGCTAACGATACCCAAAACACAATATTTACACAGGAGGTTTGGCAGCTGCGTCCATCGAAAGTGCCCGATAATAATTGAGTGCCTAAAAAAATCGCTAGAGCCCAGCTAATTAGCGCGCAGAGTAATGAAATAATTGTATTTAGTGTCATAGCAGTAAAACTCGTACTTATTATTAATGTTTTTAACTGGCTGATATTGTAGCAAGCTTGAGCTTAAGTGGAATATGTATGTATATAAAATTGAAGCCTTTTAAGGATTAGGTTTGCAAAGTTAGATAGATATCGCCATCCTTTATCATGAAAGGTAGTGTTTTAAGACTTTCTGCCTTGCACGGCCCATAGACACATAGTCCAGTGTTAATTTCAAATAATGCACCATGATTGGCACACATAATGTAATTACTATCCATATCTAAAAACTGATCGGCCGTCCAATCGAGAGGGCCTTGTGTATGCGGACATGAGTTCTGGTATACAACAATTTTGGCATCTTTTTTGACGATAAATAGCTCAAGTTTTGTACCTTCTTGGTTAATGCTTAGACCTTTGCTGCCTGGATCTGCTATTTCATCTACAGTAGCAATAATTAATTCTTCTTGAGACATGTCGCTATATATGTTTTGCTGAGCTCATCATTGTAAGACTCTAACAATCGAACATCTAAGTTACCATGGAAGAAAAGAAACTTTTCTTGACCTCAGAAGAAGCAGAAAAAGCATTTTATGCTGCATTTCAACAAGAAGACCTAGAGTTGATGATGTCCGTTTGGGCAGAGGATGAAGATATTACTTGTATTCATCCCGGCGGGAATCGTTTAGAGGGAATAAATAATATAGTTGAGAGCTGGGAGCAAATTTTTAGCCACGAGAATGGGATTAAGTTTGAGATCAATCAAAAAAGAGTATTGATGGAGAATGATATTGCCATGCATCACGTTATTGAATCGATTTACATGGACGGCGAGCTTCAGTCGGAAATTATTGCTACTAATGTGTATCGCAAAAGCAGTAACAGTTGGCGTATGATTTTACATCATGCTTCACCAGAGCTTAGGCCAGCGCTTATTCCCGCAGATGAAGAGAGCTTAGATGAGCAGGATGAAGAGAAGAAAACCTTTCACTAATTGAATTTAAATTATCTTGTGAAGAAGTTTTAATAAATATAGTAAAAGATGAGGTATGCGCCTAGTAAAAATGCAATCCACATCACCATACTGCCGGTTGGCCAGCTTCTTGAAAGGATTCCTTGGGGTCCATGGTGGCGATGTAAGCGAGTACCTACCAAGAATAGTATTTTTTTCAAGCTAGATAAAACTCCTATTTCTCCTGCCGCAATTAAATTCCCTATGCCTCTTGCTAGATAGGCGCCTGGTTTACGGTAAAACCAGTCAAAATCTAAATTGGTCGCGCGAATTTCTGCTGGATAAACATTATTTCGATACAACACCGCAAACGCTAAAGCAGAAAATAAAAGTAATTGTAGTTGTGTAATGACGTGAGAACTGGTGTATGGAATGAAATTAACTTCATGTGGCAACAAGTTATATAAGAAAGTTGGATAAACACCAATTGCGATACATAAGAAAGCAGCAATACCCATGGCCAACAACATATTCATCGGCGCCTCTGCACAACGTTTGCCACTATCATGTGCAAAGAAGCTAAAGAAGGGCACTTTGATTCCAGAGTGATCCAATACTCCGGCAGATGCAAATAGCAAAACTAACCAAATAAACCAATAGCCTTCATCCGCAACTGCAGTAAGAATCATCGCTTTAGAAACAAAACCGCTTAACAGAGGGAAAGCTGAAATCGACATGGCGCCGATAATGCAAAACCCTGCGGTCCATGGCATAGATTTATATAAACCGCCTAACTCTGAGGCCTTGGTAGTGCCCACGCGATGCAATACAGCGCCCATGCTCATGAACAATAATGCTTTATATAAAATGTGTGCAAAGGCGTGGGCAGCGGTACCATTTAAAGCCATCTCGGTTCCGATACCAATGCCCACCACCATGAAACCAAGCTGGTTGTTTAAGCTGTATGAAAGCACGCGACGCAAATCATTTTCAATCACTGCAAAAAAGATCGGGAAAGCCGTCATGATAGCGCCGATCCAAACCAACATTTCTGTGCCTGGATAACCTCGCGCTAATGCATATATCGCTAACTTTGTGGTGAATACAGACAGTGCAACGGTGCCGACCACACTAGCTTCGGGATAAGAATCTTGTAACCAATTATGCAGTAAAGGAAATGCGCATTTGATAGCAAAGGCAATCAAGATAAGCCAACCTGCAAGGCTATCGATTCCGATATGATCAAACGCCAGTGAACCTGTAGTTTGATAGTGCAGGATACTGCCAGCCAGTAAGAATAAACCTGACCCTACATGGATAATAAAATATCGCTGTCCTGCGCGCATTGCACCTGTGGTTCTATTGGCCCATATTAATAATGCCGATGAAACCGCAGTAACTTCCCAAAAGATAAATAATGTGAGTAGATCACCTGCTAATACCGCGCCAATTGCGCCTCCCGCGTAAACAAACATACTTGCCAGTTGCAAGGTATCTTTTTCTTGCCAGGCGTACAGCGCGACAATAAACAATGCAATATGGAAAATAAGCGCAAATATAAAACTTAAATTATCTAGCCGTAGCAACGTTAATTCATAGTTAAATAACTGTATGTTTCCGTAATGTCCGGGCTCTATACTTAGTAAAGAAAATGCTGCTAGAACAGGAAGTGCTAGCAGGAAGAATCTACGTAATTGTGCGGGTAGGGCTATTTGTAGCAAACCACCTAGGATTAAAATAAACGCAGGGTGTAAAAGAGCACTAGTCATAGTAATTCTCTTTGCGTTTAATGAACCTTCTGAACAACTTTGCACTCATAACAATACTGATATAAGCGATAAACCCAAACCAAGCATAAAAACCAAACCATTGTTCAAATTCAAAATGGCCGTGTTTGTGCCCAAATATAAAATAGTAGGATTCAACGATAAGGAGTGCTGCGCAAGCTGCGTAGAGCAAATAAACTAGCTTGTTTACATTGCTAGATTTGTCTAGCCAATATTTTTTATCGTTAGGTTTCATTGAATGAACACTGGAGCTAAAAATTCATAAATGGGTTGTATGAAAAAGAACATGATCAATGTTGCTAAAGCAGTCAAGCATAATGGCGCGACACAAGCTAAGGGCGCTTCTTTTATGCCTGGCGTCCAGTTAGCTATTTCTGTACTAGGAGTTTTGAAAAATGCACGAAGTGCTATGGGTAGTAAGTACGCGCAATTTAGTAACGTACTCAAACCGAATGCAATTAATACAATATAATTTTCTGTACTGATGCTGCCTTCGATTAAAAACCACTTGCTCCAGCTGCCCACTAGTGGCGGCAATCCAATAATGCTAATCGCAGCTATCAAATAGGCGGAAAAAGTAAAAGGCATTTGCCTACCTAAACCATCTAGCTGACTGATTTGAGTAAATTTTGTTGCGGTATATATCGCCCCAGCACAAAAGAATAAAGTGATCTTGCCAAATGCATGGGTAACAATATGCATGGCTCCACCTAATGCTGCTAATGGACTCGCTAAAGCAGCGCCGATCACTATATAAGACAATTGGCTGATGGTTGAGTATGCGAGTCGTGCTTTAAAGTTATCTTTGCTCAGCGCAATGATGGAAGAGATCAGCATCGTGGCAACAGCAATCCATAAGATCCAATCAGATGCATTTTGGGTTGAAACGAAATCAATTCCAAAAATATAAATAGTGATTTTTAGTACAGAGAATACTCCTGCTTTTACAACTGCTACTGCGTGTAACAATGCGCTTACAGGTGTTGGAGCGGCCATGGCTGCTGGTAGCCAACGATGGAAAGGCATTAGAGCAGCTTTACCTACTCCAAACATAAACAAAGTGAATAAGATAATAGCGCCGGTTTTATCTATGTTTCCTTCTAAGATACCCCCAGGTATAAAGTTTAAGGTCCCTGCCTGTAACCAGGTGATTACGATCGCGGTTAAGAAAAATACAATTGAAGTGCCGAGCAGAATGCCTAAGTAGGTGCGCCCACCAGATTGAGCATCGGCATTTTGTTTGTGTGCAACTAATGGGAAAGTACACAAGGTCAATGCTTCGTAAAATATAAACAACGTAGCTAAATTGGCCGCAAAAGCTATTCCCATGGTCGCGGCGATGGATAGTGCAAAGAATAGATAAAACCGTGTTTGGTTTTTTTCCTTATTGCCCCGCATATACCCGATCGAATAAACCGTGGTAATAATCCATAAGCTTGATGCCAACAGTGCAAACGTTAGCCCTAATGGCTCAATATGAAATGATAGTGACAGGCCAGGGGTAATAGTAAGCAGTGTATGCGTTATATTTTGCTGCTCGCTGCCTATTAGTTGTGCAGTAAAAATAAATAAAAGTACCGCCGCGAGCAGTGATGAAGCTTCTCGTAGAGATGCATGATTTCGAAATAATAAAACCAATAAACCTGCAAGGAGCGGAATTACAATGGCTAATTCAAATTGTTGTAGAAGAACAGTCATTGACTATAGGAATAAATAATTAATTGCGGTTTCTGCAAACCCGTAACTGAATGAAGTATTGAGTCCAAAATAGAAGCTAGCCGCAACTAATATCCATAGAGGAATGAGCATTTGTAATGGAGCTTCAATAGACTCAGTAGGATTTTTATTTGACTGTTTTATTGGGCTCTTTAAGTATGCATACTCTATAATTTTCCATATATATATAACTGCAAGTAATGATCCACCCACTATTACTATAGCCACAAACCAGCGTTCTTGCTCAAGTGCAGCTATTAATAAGTACCACTTACTAATAAATCCTGCGGTGAAAGGAACTCCTATTAGTCCAAGCCCTAAAAGCAAGACAGCTGCCATGGTCCATGGCATACGTTTCCCTAGTCCTGCGAAGTTTGATAATTGCACTGAGCCTGTGCGTAAAACAATACATGCCATAGCTAAAAATAGTCCGCCTTTAATAATGGCATGATTAAACATATGTAACATACCAGCAATGCTGCCACTCTTCGTTGCTAAGCTAATACCAAGTGTCATGTAGCCTATTTGGGCAACACTAGAATAAGCCAGCATTCTTTTAATGTTTTCTTGGAAGATGGCTACAGATGATGCAATTAGAATTGCTAGTATAGAAAGGGGTAGCAATATTTTATCTAGTTTAAATTCCTCAAATGTAATTTCGTTAGAGAACAAACCAAAGAAGAATCTAAACAACACATAGAGCGAAACTTTGGTGGCTGTTGCGGATAGGAATACTGTAATCATGGAAGGCGCGTATGCGTAGGCATTGGGCAACCATAAATGTAACGGTAGCAGCGCTAACTTTAGTGAGATCCCTACGGTAAAAAACGCAAATGCTGCATGAAGTGCTCTTGAGTCGAGTAAGTCGGGAACTCTTTGTTGTAGATCAACAATATTTAATGTTCCTGTAAGCATATAAAGCAGACCGACACCAATTAAAATAAACGTTGCACCAATCGTTCCCATGATTAAGTACTGATATGAAGCGGTTAGGGCCTTACGATTACTTCCTAGAGCTATTAAAACATATGAAGATAGTGAGCTAATTTCTAAGAATACAAAAATGTTAAAGGCATCACCGGTTGCAACGATGCCGAGTAAGCCCGTTAAGCAAAGTAAAAAAGCGGCATAGAACAGACTAATTTTTTCATGAGCTACTTCTTGTTCAATGCTCTTGCGTGCTGCAAGCATGGTGATACTAGCAATTCCAGATACGATCAGAAGAACATAGGTGCTTAAATGATCAATTCGGTATTCAATACCCCACGGAGGCGCCCACCCTCCAAGCTGATAACTAATAACGCCATGTTGCGACACTTCTTTTGCAAGTAGTATGGCGATAATAAAAGTTGTAATGCTTGCAAACGTTGTAAACACCCAAGCAACATAGTTGCTTAATTTATTACCCGGGCGTGCTAAGGGAAGTAATGCGCATAAGGGCGCTGCAATTAATGGTACTACAACTTGTAAAACGGCAAGATGTTGGCTTAGCACTAGGATGAAGCCTCATCATCATATTCTTTTTCATCTTGCTCATGAATAATATTTTCATCGATCGTGCCATATTCACGATGAATACGCGCAATGATTGCAAGCCCTAGAGCGGTTGTGGCAACCCCAACAACAATTGCGGTCAAAATTAGCACATGTGGAAGAGGGTTGCTGTACGTTGTTATACCTTCTTCTAAAATGGGAGCTGTTCCACCCTCTACTTTGCTCATTGAGATAAACAAAATGAAAACAGAGGTTTGGAAAATGGTTAGACCAATTATTTTTTTTATTAAATTAGCATCTGCAATGACAATATAAAAACCCAACATCATCAAAATTATAGCTACCCAGTAATTATAATAATCTGCAAACATGATTTATTCTGTGTACTCATCTAGCATATAAAAGATCATAATCATCACGGCAGCAACTGTAATACCTACACCTAATTCAATGAGAAAGATGCCAAGATGTTGGCCATGTATTGGGTCATGAGCTAGAACGTTATAGTCAAGGTAGTTTCCGCCCATAAACAAAGTAGCAACTCCAACTCCCGCATAAAGAAGTAAACCGATAGATACAAAATAGCGCACTACACTTGTTGGAAATATTCTCTGTGTCTTATCTCTTCCGTATACAAGCGCATAAAGTATAACGGCCGCAGCAAAAATTACACCGGCTTGAAAGCCTCCGCCTGGACCGTAGTCACCATGGAATTGCACATAAAAGGCATACAATAAAACTGCTGGTACAACTAGGTTGCACGCCTCACGCAAAATAAGACTTCTTTTTTTGCTCATTACTCTCTAGTTTTTTTAATGCTTTGGTTTTTTGGTTTACGCGAACCGCCGAGTAATAACATCACCCCAATGGCAGCAGTAAACACTACAGTAACCTCTCCCAATGTGTCGTAGCCTCGATAGCTTGCGAGTACAGAGGTAACTATATTCGGGATACCAATTTCTTCACCACTTTTTTCTATATAACGTGGTGCGACATGCGTGTGAATGGGCGCATTAGGATCAGCAAATTTAGGCATGTCTAATGTGGCATAAATTAATGCTGCAGCGGTTATGGTGGCTACAGCTATGGGTAGTAACTTGCTGTGACGAGTTATTGATTGCTCTCTGCCCGTTACTGCAATTGCACCCAGTAATAAAACTGTAGTGAGGCCTGCACCTACGGCAGCCTCAGTAAATGCAACATCTACTGCATCGAGACTTACAAATAATCCAGCAGATAATAAACTATATATACCGCTTAATAGTACTGCGGCTAGTAAATTATGTAGACGAAGTAAAATAACCGCAGTCAGGGCTAATAGTGTCAGCAAAGAAATATTGATGATGGTTTGGATATCCATTGTGCTTTCAGATGCAACCTAATTAATGGTTGTCAATTTTGGTTTCCTTATCTGTGAGTTTTGCTGCCCTCGCTAGTGCATGTACAGCGGTTGGTCCTGTTAGCATCATAAAAAATAAGATAAATATGAGCTTGATGATGACGATGGGATCTTGAGTCTGAGTAATCAAGCCTAATAGAATTAGAATAGCGCCTAAGCTGTCAACAATACTTGCAGCATGAACTCTAGAATAAAAATCAGGTAAGCGTATTAGTCCTATTGAACCGACGAGGCAAAAAAATCCTCCTAATGCTAGCAATACCCATCCTAGTGCAGTGATTATTTGCATAAATTATTCGCTTGGTGTTTTGCCCAAATTTCCATAGCGGAAAAGTTTTAGTACAGCGATGGTTGAGATAAAGTTTATCAAGGCATATAACAACGCGATATCCATAAAATCCGGCCTGCCCGTTATGAATCCAAATAAGGCAATTAATAGTACGGTTGCAGTGCCAAATGTATTGATTGCTAAAATTCGGTCAAAAACAGTTGGCCCTAAAGCTGCGCGCAGTAAAATTATTAACATTACTACAAGAATCGCAATCGTGGCAGTAATGAACATTTATTTAATTTACTGAGTCCGTGGCAGGTTTAGATTCTAAAGCTGAAATTCTTCTACTCATTTCACCAGATTTTAAATCTTCAGCGAGTGCAATAGTCAGCGAATGAACTTCTATGCTATTTGAATCAAGATCTAAACTGTAGGTGCCTGGTGTTAGCGTAATGCAATTTGCATATACTGCGGTGGCCAGGTCGCCATGCTGAGAAGCATCAAGTGTCATAACATTAGGTTCTATCGGTAGCTTAGGGTGTAAAATCCTGAAACTTACAATAAGGTTGGATTTAACGACTTCGACAAAAAACCAAGGTAAAAATTTTGGCAATTTGAAATTGAGCTTTAAAGTTGAATAATTACTGCTGAATAAGCCTAACTTTTCTGACACCCAAGCAACAAATATGCAACTGAGAACACCTAATGAAAGCAGTAAGACGCCAAAGTGGCCCGATAAAAGTAACCATAAAGAAAATAGCACCACAGATGCAATGAGTATACGAATGAGCATTCTTAGCTTATGGTTTCAGGCTTATCATGAAATGGAAACTGAGGGGACCAAAGTACTTAAGCCTAGGCAATTATTCAAGTTAATCTAGTAGATTATCCATAATGCTAAGTAGATCATTTCTGATCTCATTATATTAAGAAAACTATATGCTGCGTGTAGCTAGCTTGAGCCCTTTTTTTGCACAACGATGTGCATCATCCATTTCGTCAAGCTGTTCATGTAATGCAGCAAGTTCAGCATAGGTTTCGGCTAAAGGTTTACGCGTTAAACTTGATTCAAAATATGCTTTGGCTTTGCCCCAAAGTTGGGCTTTATTACAAATGCGCCCTAATGTTAGATAGAGATTTTCATCATTAGTATGTTGCTCTACCCATTGCTCTGCTTTATTTAGTATTTGACTAGGATCTTTGACCTCTATTAGACCGTACTCACGAATTAGTTTAGAGCACCAATTCTCAGTCAATGCATCGCTAGCGGTACTTTCTGCAAGCTCGTGTTTGCCTTGTTGGCGTAGTGCGGTTACATAATGTAGTGTCAATTCATTGTCGGTAGAAATATTTTCTTTGTACTTTGTGCCTATCTCATCAATATTAGATGTATTTTCACTATTATTGAGTAAACCTTGTATAGCTCGTTTTTCTATTTGGTTATAGGTGTGTTGGTCTATATTTTTACTATTTTTTAATTGCGGGATAATGCCTGATAGTTTTTCCCAGTCTTCAAGTTGCTCATAAGCATTGGCAAATAAACAAGCAATTTTAGGATTAGAACGAATTGCATCCTCATGTTGGCTAAGGCTCGCTAATGCTTGCTCTGGCATGTGTTGATCGAGTAACAATTCTGCACGCAGCACGTCCAATGCAGCGTGATCGGCAGGGCTACATTTTTTAGCTTCAGCAAGGTGCGCATCGCGCTCGGCAAAATCACCGCGCTTATGTGCTGCACGTGCCGCCCAAATGTAATTTACCATTGCTGAATTGGAATGTTCTGCACCACTTAATAATAGTTTTTCAGACTGCATCCAATCGCCTTGAGTAAATTTGGTTAGGCCTTGTTGGGTGCTGCCTAATGCCTTTTTCTTTCGGCGACTATTCATTGCAGACTGAATGCGCTTAGGCGCACTAAAAACTAATGCAAATAACCGCAGCACAATATAGAAGATAGTAAACAATATGAATAAACCAATAACGAATTCAACAAGTGGTAATTCGTATGTAGTTTCACCATAAGTAAAACTAGCAAAGCCTGGGGCTTGCATGGCTAAAAATACTGCTGCTGTAAAAACGATAAGAAAGAAAAGAAAGACTAGTAATGCGCGAATCATTTATCTGTACCTAATTAACTATTATTAATTGTTTCCATGGTTTCAATAAGTAAGGTGTTAGTTTCAGTGATATCAGGAAGCTGGGGTTCCAAATTAATATCATTAAGCTCACTTAAGTCTTCAATCATTTCTCTTTTTTCATACAGAGTATCTGTAGACTCAAGCCAAGCCAATGCTGCTTCAAGTTCTTGATGATATGCATCATCATCGCGACTGGCGACGGCATATTTTGCACCTAATAATTTCATGCGCATGAACTCGTAGGCTTGTTGACCTTCTTGGTCACTAATAAACATTTTTAGTTTTTGTTCTTCTCGAGTAACCTTAATTGAATCATTGATTGAATTTTTTACTCCATCTACTAACTTCCCCCAGCCGGAGAGTTTTTCATTACTTGGTTTTTCTTTTTTATCTGCAGAGTTTTTCTGTTGCTGATTTTTAGCGTTTTTAATTACGCTTTGCTTGAGGCCCGCTAAAATATTGTCTATCTGTAAACTGATGCTCACCCAGTCAGGGTAGGGGAAGTTTTTTAATTTCCCAACTTGTTTAGAAACAGATTCTCGCACTGGTAATAATCGTGGATCATTTAGTTCATGCAATCTTGTGCTTGCTGCCTTTAGCGCAGTGATGGTGCCAGGCACGTCTCGTTCTATACGTAAGCGGTGATTAGCCATGCGCAACACATGTTCGGTCTCTTTTAGACCCCAACCAAGCTGACTACGATTAACATGTTGTAGTGTCTCTTGGGCTGCTAATTCAACGTCTTTCTGGGCTTTAGCCTGAATTTCAATTTGGCTAGTTAGCTCTTCTACCGTTTGATTGATCGAGCTAACATTATTTTCAATCTGCTTTTTAAAACTCTGTAATTTTATACTTTCATCAATTGTGGCTACTTCGTGCGCAATAGATTGTCGATCTACTGCAGCTTGGTCCACGCGCTTATTGAGTTCAAGCCAAGCTTTATAACCTAGAGCGATACCAGCGCCTGAGAGCAACAGTGCAAGTAAGGAAAGTAGGCCAATAAAAAAGCGACCACTACCGGCTGATTGTGTGGTTGATTTTTTGCCAAGATTTGGCTGGGCAGAATTAGAAGTTTGCTTATTGTCTGACATTTTCGTCTCTCGTATTTACTTATTATAGTAGTTCTAGCTATGCGGGAGCATTTGGGCCCAAGTACTTAAAGCTGTCAGCATTGCTTCGTCGCTAGGATTTTCCGCTATTATAGAATTATTTGCGAATCCTACCCTAGTTGTAGCCTCAGCAATGCGTTTGCTGCCTACAATAAAGGCTATATTGGATAACCATTGCTGTTCTTCCAAGGTGCACAGTGACCATAAATTTTGTGCAGACTCTGCACTGTATAGAAGTATTGCAGTGTCGTGTTTGGGAAGCTGTGTTAGATTGATACTATTGCGTTCACTCGGTAACTGTCGCCGATACATTTCTGCATAGTCAACTAGTGCGCCTCTTTCTTCAAGGCTTTGGCGCAAATGTTCGCGTCCACCATCGCCACGTATAATTAAGATTTTTTGCTGTGCGATATCATGTAGAGCTGGATCGTTCAGTAAGTCTTCGCTGGTAAAGCCTGTTTCAGGAACGATAGCGACTGTGCAACCATATTTTTCTAATGCTGTCTTAGTGGCTGGGCCTACAGCTGCCAACATAGAGTTATTAAAACCTATACCCAATTCTTGGGCAGTGCTCATGGCATAGTGCACAGAGTTTGCGCTAATGAATATTATGACTTGGTATTCCGTTAGCTTTTTAAAATATTGTTTTGCGATATCAACATTTTTGGAAACGCTGATACTTATTACTGGGAAATGTATAGCGGTAGCTTGGCGAAGCTCTAATAATTCAAGAATGTTCTGCGCTTGTGTTAAGGGCCGTGTAACGACGATGGTTTTTTCAGCAAGTGATGATTTTGCAGACATGTATTGAATATCCTCGGCTGAATAGAGTGCAGCTAAACTATCTTACCCGAAATATTTTATAAATATGCTGTGAGGAACTGGCCTGTGTTAGAGCTAATAATCATCTATATACAAGCTGCGAGGATCTCATCGGCTCCTAAAATTTGTAAATCAGTTGCTACACGCTGCCCAATCGCTACAGGATCAGTTAGTGCTCCTTGTGCTTCGCTGCGGCAAAGTTTGCTGCCATCCGGCATACCCACTAATGAACGTAAATGCAGCTGATTGTCATGTAGTTGGGCAAACCCAGCGATAGGAAGTTGGCAACCGCCATCCAGACTTTGGCTTATTGCGCGCTCTGCTGTTACACATAGATTAGTTTCCACGTGATTTAATGGCGCAATTAAAGCTTCTATTTCGACATCATTTTCTCTACATTCAATTCCTATGGCACCTTGGCCAATCGCCGGAAGCGATACTTCGGTGGAAAGTTGCGAACGAATTCGGTCATTAAATCCAAGACGTTGTAGCCCAGCAACGGCAAGAATTATTGCATCGTATTGCCCATCATCTAATTTTGCTAAGCGTGTATTCACATTGCCGCGCAATAACTTAATTTCTAAATGTGGGTAAGCGGCCATAATTTGGCATGCGCGCCGGGAGCTAGAAGTGCCGACTACAGCCTTATCTGGGAGCGCATCTAAATCATCATACGTATTGGAAACAAAAGCGTCACATGGGTTGGCACGTTCTAGTATTACCGGTAAGTGTAGAGTGGGCGGCAGTTCAATCGGCACATCTTTCATTGAATGCACAGCGATGTCTGCATTTCTTTCAAGCAAGCCACGTTCTAATTCTTTAACGAATAAACCTTTGCCACCCTGGGTAGCGAGCGACTCTTCTAAAAGCTGATCACCAGTGGTGGTCATTTTAATCAATTCAATCGATAAGCTCTCACCGTGTGCTTCAGTTAATAAGCGAGAAACTTCTTTTGCTTGCCACAATGCCAATGCACTTTTTCGGGTAGCGATTCTTATGTGCACAGGCTATTAGGTAGGTGTTCCCTTGTGGTTTGAACACAAGGGATGAGAATAAAAAGTAATACGGAGTTATCTAGTCTTAAGAAATTTACGCACTTCGGCAACATGCCTGCGGCTTATTTCAAGACGGTCTTCAATCTCACGGAAAGTCACTACAAAACGCCCATCTTGGTTTTTTTCCATGCCGCTAATGTAGTTAGTGCTGACTAATGCATTTCGGTGAATGCGAATCAGCCTGCCTTCAAACTCAGTTTCTAAATTTTTCAGAGCGTCTTCAATTAACACTTCACCACCTAAGTGCCGAACCGTGATGTATTTTTGGTCAGCCTGAAAATAAAGAATTTCATCAACTGGGATGAGTTCCAGATTTCCGCGTATACGCGCACAAATGTGACTGCGACCTTGGCTATCGGTTTCTTGGTTTAATGTTGCGATCTGTGCTTTGGTAAGTTTCCTGGCACGTGCGATCGAAGTTTCCAGCTTTTCTTGTCGAACTGGTTTAACCAGATAACCCACAGCAGAAGTATCAAATGCTTCTAATGCATGCTCGCTATAGGCTGTTGTAAAAATTATGGCTGGTGGCTCATCCATCTCCGTTAGATGACGTGCAGCTTCTAAGCCATCCATGCCAGGCATGCGAATATCCATCAATACCACATCAGGACGAATAGATTGCACCATTTCTACGGCTTCGATGCCATTGGTAGCTTCGCCTGTACTTGAAACATCATCAATACTGCTAAGCATATGCGCTAGTCGGTCACGTGCTGGTGCTTCATCATCTACGATCAAAATTTTCATACATCTGCCTCGATAGGAATGTTAAATGAAACCTTATAAAAACCCTGTCCATGGCGAATATCCATACTGCTGAAATCACCATAAGCCAATTGTAACCTTTGTCTGATGTTTTCTTGCGCCATTTTATTACCAGGGCGTTTTCGGTCAATATTTATATCTCCAACTGGGTTGCTAATTGTAAGGTGTAAATCGTGCTGTGTGGAAGTAATGTCGATATTAACTGTGCCGCCTTTGGTGAGAGGCTCCACTCCATGGTAAATAGCATTCTCAACTATAGGTTGTAGGATTAGGGCTGGTACCTTGGTCTTTAAGCTTATACCTTCTTCTATTTTTAATTCAACTGTAAGGCGACTGCCAAGCCGCAGTTTTTCCATATTAATGTAGCGGCGAGTGAAATTAAGTTCTTCTTGTAGCGTGACTTTGTCCTGATGACCCAATGAAGCGCGAAACAGGTCGGCCAAATCTTCAACCGCTTTTTCTGCCATTGCGGGGTTGGTCAGCGTCAGACTGGCAATGGTATTCATACTATTAAATAAGAAATGTGGCCGAATTCGAGCTTGTAAAGCCTGGATTCTTGATTTTGCTTCTACTTGAATATTGGCTCTCCATTGATGCTGCACATAGAAATAGCGCAGTGCTACAGCGGAAACGATCGCGCTGATGGCCATATTGCGAATTAAAATGTCGCTAGTCAGAATATCTAAAAGATTAAGCGTTTGTACATTTTCAGGTGAGGCGGCCCAAAGTGCCTCGGTTGGGGTGACTAGAATAGAAACCACCGAAACGATCAAAGTGATGGTCAAGCTCAGCGCATAATATGTTATTGCTGCAGTAGCGGGGTGGAGTTTGTGCAAAAATTTACGGCTTACACATAATACAAGTATGTTGCCAATGGCGATAAAGGTGACAAATAGTGAAACTAAAGATAGGTATACCCAAAAATTGGGTCGCGAGACACCGCCTGCAAGGGTGAGTACAAAAGAGAGTAGTTGGGCAATTAATATTGCTAAAAATATAATTCGCGCATTACAAAAATCTGGCAAAAACGTATGCTCCGCAGCATCCGCTTCATTGGTATTTGACTGATTCTTTGGGTCTGAATTATCTGTCATTACAATTTGATAACAAGTTTGTGTGAGTCGTTCTTGGGTGAGCTAATGCTATACTTTGGCCCACTATTTAGAATCTGTTTACAAGAACTTATATATTTACCTTATATCGTTAGATGAACCAAAAAATGAGTAATAAAGGTACAAAACTATGGGGCGGTCGTTTTACGGAGGCCACAGATGAATTTGTTGAGCAATTTAACGCATCTGTAGGGTTTGATAAACGACTATTTAAGCATGATATCCAAGGCTCACGCGCGCATGCTGAAATGTTGGCTCATATTGGCATACTAAACAGTCATGATTGCGGTGATATTCTAAAAGCACTGGACAATATAGAAGCTGAAATCGTGGCGGGCGACTTCGAGTGGAGAACCGAGCTTGAAGATGTGCATATGAATATCGAAGCACGTCTGACTGAATTGGTGGGCGAGGCCGGTAAGCGAATTCACACCGGGCGATCTCGTAATGATCAGGTGGCTACCGATGTGCGACTTTATCTTCGCGATGCCATTGATGATATTGATCAGCGACTTGAAGCATTACAAAACGCTATTTTGAGTATTGCTGAGCAAGAAAGCGCAACCATTATGCCGGGATTCACGCATTTGCAGGTAGCACAAGTGATTACTTTTGGGCATCACATGTTGGCTTGGTTTGAAATGATTTGCCGTGATCGTGTGCGACTGCAGCAATGTCGTGTCAGCACAAATATTATGCCATTAGGGTCTGCTGCGCTTGCGGGTAGCAGCTTTGCTTTGGATCGTGAATTCGTTGCGGAAAAGTTAAAGTTTGCAGCGCCCAGTCATAATAGTTTAGATGCTGTGAGTGATCGAGATTTTGCCATCGAGTTTTGTGCCTTCGGGGCTATCTTGTTTGCACACATGTCGCGTATTGCAGAAGAGTTAGTGCTGTGGACCTCTACACAATTCAACTTTATCGACTTACCAGATCGTTTTTGCACGGGTTCTTCCATCATGCCGCAGAAAAAGAATCCTGACGTGCCTGAATTAGTGCGTGGCAAAACGGCGCGAGTATATGCAAATCTTTTTGCTTTATTAACCTTGATGAAAAGTCAGCCCTTGGCTTATAACAAAGATAACCAAGAAGATAAGGAGCCGTTGTTTGACACAGTTGATACCGTGCACGACTGTGTAGTGGCGTTTGCCAACATGATTCCACATATCAACGTAAATCGAGAAGTGTTAATGCATGCTGCACAGCAAGGTTATGCCACGGCTACAGATCTTGCAGATTATTTAGTGCAGAAGAAAGTGCCGTTTCGAGATGCACATGAGGCGGTAGGTCAGACCGTTAAATACGCTATTGAGAAGAAAAAGAAGTTAGACGAGTTAGATTTACATGAATTGCAAAAATTCAGTCCATCTATTTCTGATGATGTATTTAAAATACTATCGGTAGAGGGCTCGGTTGCATCAAAGAATACGTATGGCGGCACATCGCCTACCCAGGTAAGTACGCAAATTAAGTTGGCAAAAGAGCGCCTGAAGAAATTTAACCAGAAAGAAAGTAACTAGAAAGAAATAAGCTAGAAAGAAATAAGCTAGTACGATTTTAAGTAATTATTTCCAGCACTTTATAAGAAAGTTGCGTATATCCTGAATCTCTTCCGCGCAAACCGTATGCGCACATGGATAGTCATTCCAATTAATCTTAAAGTTTTGTGCTTCAAGCAATTCTTTAGCTAAGGTCGCAAAGGCGAGGGGCACTACATCATCATAACTCCCATGCGCCATAAAGATCGGTAGATCACGTTGTGTTTCTTTGGCATAACTTTCCAGTTGTTCGCGTATGGGTAAATAGCAAGATAAAGCGAGCAGTCCTCCTAATCGATGAGAATGACTTAGGCCGGTATATAAAGTCAGCGCGCCACCTTGTGAAAAGCCCGCTAAGACAATCTTGTTTGCGACAATACCATCGTCCATCTCTTGCTGTATCAGTAGCTTAATTTCTTCACTTATCTTTTTAATCCCATCTACATCTTCCTCGCTATCCTTGTTTAGACCATAAATGTCATACCAGGCCGGCATCTGCATTCCGTTGTTTAAGCTCACTGCTTGTACCGGTGCATGAGGGAAGATAAATCTTGCTCGAATAGAGGTGGGCAAATTGAGCTCGCCAACAATGGGTTCAAAATCATGGCCATTTGCACCTAAACCATGTAGCCAAATTACTGCGCAATCAGGATCATTTTGAGTTTCGATTTGAATAGTGGAAAGAGGCATGCTTAAAAATGTATTGGGTAAGGTTTCTTGTCGTGGGAATGGTCTATACAATAGCGGCGAATTACAGAGTATATAGATGTTACACCTCAAACCACATTTTCTTGCGATTATCCTGGGAATGATACTGGGTAGTATTTTGCTCCTTGCTGCATGTGGGCAGACTGGTGATTTGTACCTGCCTGAAGATGAGCCAAAAACTGAACCAAAGACTGAACAAGAAAAAACCTCTAAAGAATAATCAAAAACATAACCCCTGAAATAAGCAAGTTTGAAACCTTTTCCTCAAACACGTATCCATACTTAATTAATATTTTTTGGTGTAACAAGCCATGAACGCATTTGAATACAAAAATAACCTTCTTCACGCAGAAGATGTAAGTCTACAAGAGCTGGCAGATGTCTACGGCACACCTTGCTATGTGTATTCAAAAGCAGCCATTGAAGCTAATTATCGTGCGTATGAAAATGCGTTAAGCCCATGGCCATCACGTATTTGTTATGCGGTGAAAGCTAATTCCAATCTAGCGGTATTAAGTCTGCTAGCAAAATTAGGCGCAGGCTTCGATATTGTTTCCATTGGTGAGCTTGAACGTGTGATTCGTGCGGGTGGTGATGTTAAGAAAGTTGTTTTTTCGGGTGTAGCAAAGCGTTCAGATGAAATTCGACGTGCATTGGTAATGGGGATTGATTGTTTCAATATTGAGTCTACTGCTGAGTTGCAACGTCTGGATGCCATCACAAGTGAAATGGATATACATGCGCATGTATCTTTGCGGGTGAACCCAGATGTGGATGCTACAACGCACCCTTATATATCTACCGGCTTAATAGAAAATAAATTTGGTGTTGATATTAATGACGCATTGGAAATTTATCAGCACATCGCAACGTGCAGCCACTTAGAAGCGGTAGGCGTGGATTGCCATATTGGCTCACAGTTATTAGATTTAAGTCCTTTTCAGTCTTGTTTTGAAAAAATATTCAAGCTGGTGGATCAATTGTCAGATGTAGGTATACAACTAAAGCATATTGATGTGGGTGGTGGTTTAGGTATTCGTTATGAAGATTCAGAACAACCTCCGACTATGCAGCAATATGCAGGAGTGCTGGCCCCCTTTATGGAAGCCAGAAAGAAAAAAACAGAGGTAGAGATATTTGTCGAGCCTGGTCGTTCCATTGTTGGAGATGCTGGAGTACTTCTCACACGCGTTGAACATCTAAAGAATACCAGTGATAAAAATTTTGCACTGGTAGATGCCGCAATGAATGACTTGATGCGTCCTTCTTTGTATACAGCATGGCATGATATCGCCTCGGTAGAACAAACTGATGGCAAAACCACTCGCTATGATGTGGTCGGTCCAGTATGTGAAACCGGAGATTTTCTAGGTAAAGATCGAGCGTTAGATATTCAAGAAGGCAGCTTGCTTGCCGTACATGCGGTAGGAGCCTATGGATTCGTAATGTCGAGCAACTACAACACCCGTCTGCGTGCAGCAGAAATTTTGGTGGATGGAGATGAAGCCTATTTAATTCGCATGCGCGAAACGTTTGACCAGATACTAGCTAACGAAATCATTCCAGATAACTAGTGCATTCCCAATGGATAGAGTGCCTGAACCGGAATTGATGAATGACCCAGAGCAAGTGCACGCCTATTCAAGTGCAGATTTTGAGGTTGCGCATCAATCTATAATCGAAAACTTCAGCCAAATCTTTCCAGATGATCCATCGCAAAATGTACTTGATCTAGGTTGCGGTTCGGGTGATGTTACGGTGCGTTTTGCGCATCAATTTCCCAACTGCAAAATTGATGCCGTCGATGGCGCAGAAGAAATGCTCAAACAAGCAACACTTTTAATTGAGCAAGAATCGTTATCAGAGCGAATAACGCTGCATCATCAACAATTACCAAATTGCACTTTTGAAAACGAATCGTTCGATGTAATTATTTCCAACAGCTTATTACATCACTTACATGAACCGCAACACTTATGGTCAATCATTAAGCAGTTAGCTACTAATGAAACAAAAATTTATGTATGTGATTTGTTTCGTCCTGATACAGCACAAGAAGCAAGTGAATTAGTTGATCAATATGCGAACAAGGAACCAGAAATTTTACGCAAAGATTTTTATAACTCTTTATTAGCAGCCTTTACGCCGGATGAGGTGCGCACACAGATTGATAATGCGAAATTAGATAGCTTGAACATAGATGTCGTTAGCGACCGGCATATGCTTATTTACGGATACTTATAGTGGGCCTAAAATTAGTGTCCCCAATATAATGGACAAGCAAACTGAAATAATTTACAGCTTACCCAGCGATGCAGAATTAATCGCATTGTTTACGCGTGTTAAAAGCATTGCGGTAATAGGGTTATCACCGAAAGCAGATCGACCTAGCCATCGAGTAGCTAAACATATGCAAGAGTTTGGTTTTGATATCATACCGGTGCGGCCAGCAGTGAAAGAAGTGCTAGGTGTAAAGGCTTATACTTCTTTGCTAGAAATTCCATTCGAAGTGGATTTAGTGAATGTATTTCGAGCACCAAAGTTTATAGCAGGTGTTACTGAACAATGTATAGACAAAAAAGTTAGCGCATTGTGGTTACAAGAAGGTGTAATTGATATAGAAAGCGCTAATCAAGCATGTAAAGAAAACATCTTTACGGTTATGGATAAGTGTATTTACAAAGAGTATGTTCGTTTAATGAAGTAAGGTTTGTAGTGCTCTAAAGAATATTCTTAACGAATAGGTTTAATTAACAATTTTTTACTACCATATAGAATAAACTGTTATGCAATTTCGATTTGCAAAAATGCACGGATTAGGTAATGATTTCGTCGTCTTCGATGCTGTGAATCAAGACCTGCAACTTTCTAGCGAAAAAATACGTTGGATAGCAGATCGAAAATTAGGAGTAGGATGCGATCAAATTTTAGTCATAGATTCTGCTACCGATGCAGATGTTGATTTTAATTATCAAATCTACAACAGCAATGGAAAGGAAGTTGAGCAATGCGGAAATGGAGCACGGTGTGTCGGAAGGTTTCTTGCATTGAATGGACTAACGAATAAAACATCGATAAACATCAAAACAATGAGTGGTGTATATCAAATTTTTCTTCGTGAAGACGATATGGTAACTGTGAACATGGGTGCGCCCATTTTTGAACCTGAAAAAATTCCATTTTCAGCGAGCACACAGGCATCGAGTTATGAAATCGATGTGGATGGTGAGCAAGTGGAGATTGGAGCAGTTTCAATGGGTAATCCTCACGCAGTACTCCAGGTGAATGATGTTAATCATGCACCGGTAGAAATTTTAGGCCCCAAACTAGAGAAGCACTCGATGTTTCCGAACAAAGCCAATATAGGCTTTATGCAGGTTTTGAACCCGCAACACATCGCTTTACGTGTATTTGAAAGACACGTGGGCGAAACCAGTGCCTGTGGCACCGGTGCATGTGCAGCAGTTGCAGTTGGGCAGACACAGGGTCTGCTTGATAAAAATGTAACCGTAGACTTGCCTGGTGGAAGCTTGCAAATAGAGTGTGAAAACAATGCTGCTCCAGTGCTAATGACTGGACCCGCACAATTTAGTTTTGAGGGGAGCCTAAACTTATGACAACGCAGACCAAGCCTAAAGTATCCACTACAGCCGAAGTCCCAGCACCAAAAGCAAAGATTACACGTGATCATGTTGCACGCTACTTGCGTACACACAGTGATTTCTTTACGCATCACGCAGATCTGATCGAAACGTTGGCTATCCCACATGAAACAGGAGTGGCCGTCTCGTTAGTTGAGCGTCAAGTCGAGCTATTACGCAATAAGAATAAAGAGCTTGATCAAAAGTTACATCAGCTCATCAAGGTGGCAAAAGACAATGAAAAAGTCAGTACGCGCCTGCATACCATCACGCTTGGTCTAGTATCTATTCGAGGCTTTGATGAGACACTTAGTGGCATTCACGATTTAATGCACACAGATTTCCCAGGCACTAAGGTAAATCTACGTTTATTTGATGTATTACCTGAAACTGCAGTGAAAGATTGCGCGGAAATGGAAAAAACGTTGCAAAAATCTAAACTTGTCCAGGATCTATTCTCTAGTCGTCGACGTGGTGTAGCGTTTCTTACTAAACGCCAAATTGAAAACGTGTTTGATAACGAAAATCAGGAAAAGCCCATTCGCTCAGCGGCTGCAGTCGCATTAAAGAAAGATCAACAGCTAGGCGTATTGTTTTTAGGCAGTACCGATGCCAACCGTTTTCAAAATGGTATGGGAACATTGTTCTTAGGTAATTTAGGTGAAATACTGGGTTCTAAGTTGCAACAATACACTCCAGTTGCGGTTTAAACGTTAAATATAAATCTATTTCATCTTGATTATTAAGTTAAGAAATACCAATTAACTTAAATTACGTTCGCTTTATCTAGCAAAAAAACTATAAAAATATACAAACGCTATAAATAAGTGCTAACGTTGTATTTTATTTAGCCAGGTTTCTTAAACCCAGGTTTGTTTATGGCAGTAGTTACTAGTCCAGAAATTGGGCAACCCAAAGAAGTAAAACAGTCAACGCAAAAACTTTTTCAACGTTATCTACGTTATCTCAAAGATGAACGTCGCTATTCCCCAGCTACGTTAGATAGCTATCAAAGAGATCTTCACCAATTCATAGATTTTATCAATGCAGTCAATGTTACCGATTGTTGTGATGTAGACAGCCTGCATGTTCGCAATTTTGCAGGTTCACGTCGTCGTCGTGGTGTATCAGCCAGAAGCTTGCATCGTTCCTTAAGTGCTATTCGAGGTTTTTATACCTTCCTGCAACGCGAGCAGTTAATCGAAAACAATCCTGTTGCTGATGTCGGCGGGCCCAGTATTGAGAAAAAATTACCCAACCTATTAGACGTAGATGAAATTAACCGTCTGCTAAACGAAGGTCCACAAAATCCTCTTAAGCTTCGAGATTACGCAATGATAGAACTCATGTATTCATCGGGTTTGCGTTTGGCGGAAATGGTGAATTTAAATTTAGATGCCATTGATCTCACTCAAGGACAGGTGCAAGTGTTAGGTAAAGGCAATAAAACGCGTTATTTACCAATAGGCGCCAATGCATGCAAAGCCTTAAATAGATGGCTAGAAGCGCGACCTAATATTGTTGCTGAAGGTGAGCTAGCCGTATTTATTAATAATCGCGGTAATCGTTTATCGCCACGTGCGGTTCAGCAGCGTATGGCACAAATAGGTAGAGAGCAGGGCTTAGATAAGCATGTGCATCCACATATGTTGCGACATTCTTTTGCCAGTCACTTATTAGAATCGAGTGGAGATCTAAGAGCTGTACAAGAAATGCTAGGCCATGCTGATATCAGTACCACGCAAATCTATACCCATCTCGATTTTCAGCATCTGGCCCAGGTGTATGACAAAGCCCATCCACGTGCGAAGAAATCACAAAAGCTAGATAGCACCACAGAAAATTCCTTCCCTAAAGACGATTAAATCTCACTTTTAATCGCGTAAAAACCGCAATTGGTTTCATTACACAAGGGTTCCCTTGAAAAAGGGTTATAGCGCTCCAATGTAGAATAAATGAGAATGTATATTCTGCTTATTCACTGAAACCCTCAATGGAATCAAACCAATGACCACGATTGTATCGATTCGTCGTAACGGCAAAGTAGCGCTCGGTGGTGACGGCCAAGTATCCCTAGGCAACACCATCATGAAAGGCAATGCGGTAAAAATTCGGCGCCTGTATAAAGATAAAGTTATTGCAGGTTTTGCCGGCGGCACGGCAGATGCATTTACCTTATTCGAACGCTTTGAAACAAAACTAGAACAACACAATGGGCACCTGACTCGCGCGGCGGTAGAGCTCGCTAAAGATTGGCGCACCGATCGTATGTTGCGCAAACTAGAAGCCTTACTTGCGGTGGCAGACGACACTGCATCACTCATCATTTCTGGTAATGGTGATGTAATTGAACCGGAAGACTCATTGGTCGCGATTGGTTCGGGCGGACCGTTTGCTCAATCTGCAGCGCGCGCACTGTATGAGAATACCGAACTGAGTGCGAAAGAGATTGTAGAAAAATCTTTAAACATTGCTGCCAGCATTTGTATCTACACCAACACCAGCATTTCTATAGAAGAACTATAGATACCAAATAAACAAATTACAGATAGAACGAATATATATGTCAAACATGACGCCACGAGAAATCGTACAAGAACTCGAAAAACACATCGTTGGACAAGATGAAGCCAAGCGTGCAGTGGCTATCGCATTGCGCAATCGTTGGCGGCGTCAGCAATTGTCTGAAGAGTTACGGGTAGAAGTCACACCGAAAAATATTTTAATGATTGGTCCAACCGGTGTAGGTAAAACCGAAATTGCACGCCGCTTAGCAAAACTTGCTAATGCTCCATTCATAAAAGTAGAAGCGACAAAATTTACTGAAGTAGGCTATGTAGGTAAAGAGGTTGATTCAATCATTCGTGATCTGGTCGATACTGCAGTAAAAATGGCGCGAGAAACTGAAAAAGATAAAGTGCGCTTTCGTGCAGAAGAAGCAGCCGAAGAACGTATTCTAGATATTTTGGTGCCGTCACGTGTGGACCCTTCCGAAGACAAGCCTGATTACAATGCTGAAACCCGTCAAAAGTTTCGTAAAAAACTTCGCGAAGGCGATCTAAACGATACCGAAGTAGAAATTGATCTAGCGGCAACACCAGTAGGGGTTGAGATCATGACCCCACCAGGTATGGAAGAAATGGCAGATCAACTTACCGGAATGTTTAAAAACATGAACACCGGTAAAAAGAAAACTCGCAAGATGCGCATTGAAGAAGCCATGAAGGCGTTAACCGAAGAAGAAGCACATAAATTGGTGAATGAAGAAGAGTTAAAAGCCCACGCGCTAGAGAGTGTTGAGCAAAATGGCATCGTGTTTTTAGACGAGATCGATAAAGTCGCTAAAAGTGGCCAAACCAGTGGCGCTGATGTGTCGCGTGAAGGGGTGCAACGCGATTTATTGCCATTAGTTGAAGGCTGCACGGTCAACACTAAATACGGCATCGTCAATACTGACCACATTCTGTTTATTGCCTCCGGTGCCTTCCATGTTTCTAAGCCATCTGATCTTATTCCTGAGCTACAAGGTCGTTTACCGATTCGCGTAGAACTCAAAGCCTTATCTGTAGATGATTTTGTACGTATTTTGACAGAGCCGGATGCTTGCTTAACCGAACAATACACAGCACTCATGAATACTGAAGGAGTCACGCTAGATTTTGCAGAAGACGGTGTGCGAAAAATTGCCCAAGTCGCGCATGATGTGAATGAATCTACTGAGAATATCGGTGCACGCAGACTGCATACGGTCATGGAACGTCTACTCGAGAGTATTTCCTATAATGCTCCAGATGAAAGTGGCAAGTCATTTACAGTTGATGCAAGTTTCGTTGACGAAAACATCGGTGAGCTCGTGAAAGATGAAGATCTCAGCAGATATATACTTTAAAGGATTACAGAAATGGCCATAGCAACTCCAACCAACATTCAATTACATCAAAAATCTCGCATACTCGAGATTGAATTTGATGATGGCCAGAAATTTGAGCTAAGTTGTGAATATTTACGCACCCACTCACCTTCAGCAGAAGTGCAAGGTCACGGACCCGGGCAAGAAAAACTTCAAATTGGTAAAGAAGATGTAAACATTACCGCGATAGAGCCAGTCGGCAACTACGCAGTGGTACTAGTGTTTGATGACAACCACAGTTCCGGTATTTTTTCCTGGGACCATTTGCATAACTTAGGGACAAATAAAGAAGCGAACTGGACTAGATATTTGGAACGTTTGAAAGAGGCGGGGCATGAGCGTGAACCCAAGGACGGGTGAATATGAGGCGCATCAGGGATGATGCATCAAATTAAATCTTTCTTTGCAAATGCCCGCTTTCGGCCAATAGCGGACATATTTACTTCTCTGCTTCTCTGATTACATCACTCACAATTTGCATTGCAGATTTGTCATATTTTGCATTCCAAGTAATGGTACTAGTGCCTTCTTCATGACTAATCTTAAATGGAATTTTATTATCAGATAGTTTTTTTGAAATCTTTGATGCGACTTTTTCATTTACTACAGCACCTTTTTTAGTCTCATCACTTAGACCCCAAATTGACTCTTTCGCAGCTTTAATTTTGCTTCTTTCTGAAATTGGATAGTGTATTTGCCCATGCTCATTCACACGGTAAGTCACACCTTCATCATCAAGAATTGCAATAAACCTATCATGTGATTCAGCATCATAAATTTTTGTCATTTCTTCTGGTTCTGGTTGAACTGAGCATGAAATAACAAATAAATAAAATATGATGATGAGGTAATTTTTTATAATCTCTACTCTCATATCTGACTTTTATGAATAATTTATAATGTCCGCTTTGGGTCGTAAGCAGTCATTTTCTGTCTAATGCAGATAGATAGATGCACTATCTACGTACAGCCAAAAATACACCTATCCCCATAAAAATGAGCCCAGCAAAACGTTGTATGGAAATAGGATGATGTAAAGCTCCCAACAAACCAAAGTGGTCAATAATTGCCATCGATATGAGTTGGCCTAACAATACAAATGCAACAGCATTTCCAACACCAAACTTTGGCGCAACCCAAGTCATTCCTAGAATATATAAAACTACGAACAACCCGCCTAAATAGTAATAAATTGGAACCGGTGAAACAGGAGCAAGTTTAGGGGTACCCTCGGTGATAAACAAGAAACATAAAGAAGCTACGATAGCCACTAGTAATGAGATTGTTGCCGCTAATGCTGGGCTTTGGAATTTTGTTCCTAATTCCCCGTTCAATGCCGCAAATATAGGAATTCCTAAACCTGCAACCAACATTAAGATTGCATAAAATAATGGATGATGTAATCCGTTCATTTCGTAACACCTTTCAGTTGAAGATTACCACTCAACTATTTCGTTTATTGCGAAAGTTAGTTATGGGTAGTAAGCAGTCATTAACCCATGTCCCACCACGCTACCAACACAAATCCAATAAAACAGATTAGTGTAACGAGGGAGTATTTCGATTTTCTTTGTTTTTGGCGAATAGGGTCGAGTGCGATCCAGGTGGACACTACAATGCCAATAAAAAATATCACCATAAGTATGGAGGGTATTTTTAATTCAGCTAATGATTCCATTCTGAAATTCCGAAAAACCAACCTGTTGGAGGTAACTCTAGCAAATTCAATCTAATACTAGCAGCACTAAATCTAATCCCCATTGACCGCTTATTTTGTTTAAACTGGGTAGATATTTTGCCAAGAAAGTAAGACAGATAAACAGTCCCATGCCAGAAGAAATTAGACAAGCCAAATCCACGCACTTTGGCTACCAAGACGTAAGCCCTGAAGAAAAGACTGAGAAGGTAACGGCGGTGTTTGAATCGGTGGCAGGTAATTACGACATTATGAATGATGTGATGTCATTCGGTTTGCATCGGGTATGGAAACGGCATTTTGTGCATCTGGCTAATATTCGTCCGCATTTTCAGATTTTAGATCTGGCCGCAGGTACCGGAGACATCTCTGCATTACTTGCCCCAAAGCTTGGCGACCGAGGTTCCATTACCCTGTGTGATCCGAATGGTGCAATGCTGGAAGAGGGTCGTCAGCGGATGGTGGACAAGGGCCTGCTAAAGAATATTCACTATGTACAAGCCATGGGGGAAGATCTTCCGTTTCCGGAGGGTCATTTTGATCGCGTGACCATTGCATTTGGTTTACGTAACTTCACGGATAAAGACAAAGCATTGCGCACGATCTTTAAGTTACTTAAACCCGGTGGTCAGTTAATGGTGTTGGAGTTTTCTAAACCTAAATCATGGTTGCAAGGTGTGTATGACACCTACTCATTCAAGCTGTTACCAAAAATGGGTGAGCTGATTACAAAAGATGCCGAGAGTTATCAATACTTAGCCGAATCAATTCGCAAACACCCTGACCAAGAAACTTTAAAGTCGATGTTTGAAGCAGCTGGTTTTGAGAAATGTGATTATTTAAATTTGAATGGCGGCATTGTTAGTATTCATCGCGGTCACAAGCTATCTCTTTAAGTTATTAAGTTATGCTCCTTACGTTAATCAACAATGCGCTGAAGAAGTATTTAGACAGCGATCCTGAAATTGCGGCGAAATTAAATAAGTTTGAAGGCCAATGTTTGTTGGTGCACTTAACTGATATTGAAAAAGAATTTATAGTCACACCCGTTATTGTAGGTGTTGTGGTAAGCGAACAAATAGTAGATGAAGATACTTCATATAAAAGCGACCTAAATATTACGACCACCATACATTCAAATATCATCAGTCTTGCAAGAATGGGTTTGGGTGCTGAATATCAGTCGATGTTAAATAGTGGTTCGTTAAAAATTGAAGGCGATGTGGAGTTTGCGAATCAACTGCGTTCGATCTTTATGCAAGTTGATATCGATTGGGAAGAAGTGGCTTCTAAATATGTTGGTGATTCGGTTGCTTACCAAGTGGGTTTGTTTGTTAATAAATTTAAAAATTATAAAAAGCGTTCGGTAGATAATTTTCGTTTAGATGTAAGTGAATATTTGCAAGAAGAGTCACGCATTGTGCCTACTAAAGTTGAGTTAGACCGCTTTATGAGTGGTGTGGATCATTTAGATGCCCATGTGCAGCGTTTAGAGGCACGTATTCAGCGCCTGATGGATTCAAAAGAGTTGAGTAAATAAGAATAAAAATGCGCTATTTACGTTTACTATTCCGAATTTTTCATATTAACCTTGTCTTGTTTCGGCATGGCTTAGAAGAAGTATTACTGAATGTGCCGTTTTTCCGCCCGATTCGTTTTATTTTATTTTTAATGCCATGGCATTGGTTTCGTAAATTAGAAACCAGTCACGGCGCGCGAATTCGTCGTGCTTTAGAAGATCTAGGGCCTATCTTTGTTAAGTTTGGTCAAGCCTTGTCTACACGACGTGACTTGCTGCCTGAAGACATCGCAGATGAGTTGGCCAAGCTGCAAGACCAAGTTCCACCATTTGATGGAGCTATCGCCCAAGAGATTATTGAAAAGGCCTTAAAAAAGCCTGTTTCTGAAGCATTTTCTGAATTTAGTGTTGAGCCCTTAGCCTCTGCATCGATAGCCCAAGTGCATTGTGCGACCTTGCATGACGGCAAAGAGGTAGTGGTAAAAGTTTTGCGGCCAGGGGTCGAGAAAAGCGTTCGCAAAGACCTTGAACTGATGCATGCATTAGCATCCATTGCGCATCGCTATTGGGAAGATGGTCGTCGACTTCGACCTAAAGATGTAGTCGATGAATACGAACAAGTCATCATGGATGAGTTAGATTTAATGCGTGAGGCGGCGAATGCAAGTCAGCTGCGCAAAAACTTTGAAAACTCAACCGACTTATATGTGCCGGAAGTTTATTTTGATCTTTGTCACCGTAACGTAATGGTGATGGAGCGTATCCATGGAATTCCTGTAAATGATATGAAGGCGTTACGCGAGCACGGCGTGAATTTACAAAAGCTTTCTGATCGCGGTAGCCATATCTTTTTCACGCAGGTGTTTAGTCATAACTTCTTTCATGCAGACATGCATCCTGGAAACATTTTTGTTTCCTATGAAAACCCTGAAGATCCAAAATACATCGGGGTAGATTTTGGCATAATGGGAACTTTAGCGTTAGAAGATCAACGCTATCTTGCGGAAAATTTATTAGCGTTTTTAAATGCGGACTATCGCCGTGTTGCTGAATTACATTTAGAGTCGGGCTGGGTGCCGCCAGATACACGTGTCGATCAATTTGAATCTGCGATTCGCACAGTTTGTGAGCCAATATTCCAAAGGCCACTAAGTGAAATTTCGTTTGGTAGTTTATTGCTACGCTTATTTCAAACTGCGCGCCGCTTTAATATGGAAGTGCAGCCTCAATTGGTGTTATTACAAAAAACCTTACTGAATATTGAAGGCTTAGGTCGTACCTTGGACCCAGATTTAGATCTTTGGAAAACGGCAAAACCATTCTTAGATCGTTGGATGAGCGAACAAGTAGGTCCGCGTGCATTAGCATCCGGTCTACGTAAACAACTACCGCGTTTAGCAGAGCGCCTGCCAGAAATGCCAGACTTGATTTACAACACTTTGAAGACCTTTGAGCAGGGGCAAACCAGACTTGAAATGCATAGTCAGGAACTTATAGAGCTTCGAAAAGAGATTAAAAATTCCAATCGGAATTTGTTGTTTGCGCTAGCGCTAGGTTTTGTTGGCGTTATTGCTGCGATGTGGTTTTTTTAGATTTGTAATTATGGATGTTACTCCAATTTTAGATCCTCTTAACGAGGCGCAACGTGAAGCCGTAAGTTGCGATACCGTGCCTGCTTTAATTATTGCCGGTGCTGGCAGTGGTAAAACCCGTGTGTTGGTGCATCGTATTGCCTGGTTATGCGAAGTCGTAGGAGTGTCGCCGTTTAGTATCCTGGCTGTAACCTTTACTAATAAAGCAGCCGCGGAGATGCGTGCTCGTGTCGAAGAGTTATTGAATAATCGTTTAGGTGGAATGTGGATGGGTACCTTCCATGGTATCTCACATCGTTTGTTACGTGCGCATTGGCAAGAAGCTAATCTTAAGCAGAGCTTTCAAATATTAGATAGTGGCGATCAAATACGCTTAATGAAGCGTGTAATCCAAGGTATGGGTTTAGATGACACTAAGTGGCCTGCCAAGAATGCGTGTTGGTTTATCAACTCGCAAAAAGAAGAAGGCCTGCGCCCAAAAGACATGCATGACCATGGCGATATTACGCAACGCCAGCTGATAAAAATTTATGCAGCCTATCAAGATGCTTGTGAGCAAACGGGCTTAGTCGATTTTGCAGAGCTATTGTTACGTAGTTTGGAATTATTAAAGCATCGACCTGAAATTCTTGCGCATTATCAAACTAAGTTTCGTCATATTTTAGTGGATGAGTTTCAAGATACCAACTCCATACAATATCAGTGGCTGAAACTGCTTGCTGGCGAGCAAAACCCTATATTTGCAGTAGGAGATGACGATCAGTCAATTTACGGTTGGCGCGGTGCACGTGTAGAGAATATTCAAAACTTTGAGAAAGATTTTAAAGACTCACAGCTTTTTAAACTAGAACAAAACTACCGATCTACTAACAATATTTTATCCGCTGCCAATTCTTTGATTGATAACAATCAGGGTCGTATGGGTAAGAAGTTGTGGACCGATGGTGACGATGGCGACCCGATTTATTTATACGCCTCATTTAATGAGCAAGATGAGGCACGCTTTGTTGCCGATAAACTTAAGCAATGGTTAGATACCTGTAGTGGTCGTCGTGATGATGTTGCGATTCTGTATCGTTCCAATGCGCAGTCACGTATGTTTGAAGAAATATTTATATCGCAAAGTATTCCATACAGAGTGTATGGCGGTTTACGATTTTTTGAACGTGCAGAAATTAAAGATGCTCTAGCGTATTTGCGTTTAGCGAAAAATATTGATGATAATCCGTCTTTCGAACGTATCGTTAACGTGCCAACGCGAGGCATCGGTCAACGTACGGTTGCTGTGGTACGTGATTTTGCTAAACAACATCAACTTACCATGTGGCAAGCAGCGGAAAAAATTCTGCAATCTAGTCTGCTGGCTGCACGTGCTTCTAATGCACTTGTACAGTTTATGAATTTAATGGTCAAGCTTTCTAAAGAAATTACAAATTTGGAATTAAGTGAGCAGGTTGATCATATAATTCAAGTATCCGGTTTAGTTGCGCATCACGGTAAAGATGCTAGTGAGAAAGCCAAGTCGCGAGTAGAAAACTTGGAAGAGCTTGTGGTGGCAGCTCGTGGATTTGTCGTAGATGACGATTTATATGAAGGCATGCCGCCATTAGATGCATTCTTAACACATGCAGCGCTTGAAGCGGGCGAAGGTCAAGGTGCCCAGTGGGATGACTGTGTGCAGTTAATGACGCTACATGCCGCGAAAGGTTTAGAGTTCCCGTTAGTATTCTTAGTGGGCTTGGAAGATGGTTTATTTCCTTCCAGTATGTCAATGGAAGAACCTGGCCGTTTAGAAGAAGAACGCCGACTTTGCTATGTAGGCATTACGCGTGCACGACAACAGTTAGTAATGACCTATGCAGAATCTAGGCGTCAATACGGTACCGATAACTACAATCCACCATCGCGTTTCCTAAGCGAAATACCGGGTGAATTGATTGCAGAGGTACGTCCTCGATCAACTGTGACACAGACGGCTCCAGCCCAAACGGTTAGTATGATGATGAATGGTGCTAGAGCGAATAGCGAAGCATTGAACGACACGGGTATTAAGATTGGAGGGCGAGTATCGCATGCAAAGTTTGGTGAAGGGGTTGTGCTAGATTGCGAAGGCAAAGGTAGCAGTGCACGAGTGCATGTACATTTTGAATCGGCAGGTAGTAAATGGTTAGTGCTTGCCTATGCAAACTTAAATGTAATCGCTTGATGTGCATCTTTAAATATGCATCAGGTTATATATTTCACATACGTTAAGTGAGTTGATTATGCAAAGAAGAAAATTTTTACAATATGCGGGTGCCACTGCATTTACGGGTACAACAGCAGGTCTTGCTGGTTGTGGCGGAAAAGAAAAGGACGCACAGCCTTCTACTACAGCTATTGCTAACGATAAAACTTTTGAGTGGAAAATGGTGACCACTTGGCCGAAGAATTTTCCTGGTTTAGGCACGGGTGCTGAATTTTTAGCTGAACAAATTAATGCCATGTCGAATGGCCGCATCAACGTAAAGGTGTATGGTGCAGGCGAGCTTGTACCGGCGTTTGAAATTTTTGATGCCGTGGCAAGTGGCTCGGCACAAATGGGCCATGGTTCGGCGTATTACTGGAAAGGAAAAAATTCTGCGCTACAGTTTTTTTCTACTACGCCGTTTGGAATGACGGCGATGGAGATGAATGCATGGCTATACCATGGCGGTGGAATGGAGTTATGGCAAGAAGCCTATAAGCAATTTGGTTTAGTGCCCGCTGCAGCAGGAAACACCAATGTACAAATGGCCGGTTGGTTTAATAAAGAAATCAATACACTTGAAGACCTAAAAGGTTTGAAGATGCGTATACCGGGTTTAGGTGGAGAAGTGTTAAAACGTGCAGGTGGCACACCGGTTAATCTTCCTGGTGGTGAATTATTTACTTCATTGCAGTCTGGCACCATTGATGCAACAGAATGGGTGGGCCCTTATAATGATTTAGCTTTTGGTTTTCATAAGATTGCTAAGTACTACTATTATCCTGGCTGGCATGAGCCGGGCACTACGCTAGAGTGTTTTATAAATCAAAGCGCCTTTGATGAATTGCCAGAGGACTTGCAGTCTATTGTGATGACTGCCTGCCGAGTGGCTAACCAAGATATGTCTTTAGAATATATAGCACGCAACAATGATGCTTTAGAGACATTAGTGAATGAGCACAATGTAGAATTGCGTAAATTACCGGATGACGTAATCAGCAAGTTGGCGGTATTATCGAAAGAAGTGACCGCAGAATTGGGCTATACCGATCCATTGGCACGTAAGATATATGATTCATATACCGACTTTTTCAATAAATCACGTGCCTGGTTAGATATTTCCGAACGTGCCTACTTGAACTTACGTAGCGGATAGACTAAAACACGGTCTGAGTATTTGAATTTAATAATAACCATAATAAAAGTACAGGAAAGGAGAACGCACAGTGGATGATCTTTTTATCAAATGGCGCACCATGTGGGATGCCAAGGAATACACCATCCAATTATTTTTCCTGTTTAATTTTTTAACGGCACTTTATGTCGCTTCACTGCCATTACGATCTGGCGGTAAGGATATTACTGCGATGAATCGCAGCATTATGATCGGGTTTGGAGTAGGCTACGCAGTATTAGTGGTATTCGCATACTTCCAACTTATACCAACTTTCTCACCGTACAGCTAAGTAGAAAATCATTTAATAATAAAACGGCGCCCAGATAATCTATTTGGGCGCCGTTTTTTTTTGCAAAATATTTACTAAGAATAAAACTTCTGAGGCAGCCATGTGGCTAGCTCAGGGAAGTAAGCAATTAGCATTAATGCAATCACTTGGATGGCTATGAAAGGCGCCACGCCACGATAGATTTGTTTGGTTTGAATTTCTTTGGGCGCAACACCACGTAAATAAAATAATGCAAAACCAAACGGTGGGGTCAGGAAAGAAGTTTGTAAATTAATCGCAATCATTATGCCTAGCCATACTGGGTCTACTCCGAGCGTGAGTAAAACCGGTCCTACGATGGGCACGACTACAAAAGTGATTTCAATAAAGTCGAGAATAAAACCTAATAAAAACATCAATAGCATCACGATAAAGATAGCTGCAAACGTGCCACCGGGTAATTGTGTAAGCAGTTCGTGTACTGCGGCATCACCGCCATAACCACGGAACACTAAAGAGAAAATTGAAGCACCAATAAAAATCATAAACACCATGCACGTTACGCGAACGGTACGCTGCATTACATTTGTTAAGCATTGCAAGTCAAGTCGACGATTAAGTAGTGCTAAAAATAATGCTCCTACTGCGCCAACCGATGCCGCTTCAGTAGGCGTGGCTACGCCTTTGATAATCGAGCCTAATACCAGAACAATTAATAAAATAGGTGGAACCAAAGCGAGTGTGACGCGTTTAAGCCATGCGGTTAAGTTAATGTCTTCGTGTTTTGGAAGCGCTGGCATTGCATTAGGTTTTGTCCAGGCTATAAAAATCAAATAAATAAGATACAGTCCTACCAATAGCAGTCCTGGAATGATTGCGCCTACGAATAAATCACCTACCGATACAGTGTCGGGTGAGAAGATGCCTTGGCTTAGTTGTGATTGTTGATATGCAGATGAAAGAACATCTCCAAGTAAAACTAAAATAATCGAAGGCGGGATGATTTGACCCAGAGTGCCGGATGCACAAATAATTCCCGTGGATATTTCAGGCTGATAACCTCTTTTCAACATGGTGGGTAACGATAATAAGCCCATAGTCACAACGGTCGCACCGACAATGCCTGTGCTGGCAGCCAATAACATGCCAACAAGTACCACGGAAATTCCCAGCCCACCTCGCAATGAACCAAACAAAGAAGCCATAGTGTCGAGCAATTCATCAGCAATTTTAGAGCGCTCTAACATCACACCCATAAATACAAACAGTGGTACTGCGATAAGTGTTTGATTGGTCATAATGCCGAATAGGCGACTTGGAAAAGCTTGTAGTAGTGCAGGATCGAAAGTGCCGGTAAGGATTCCTGCAAAGGCAAACATTAACGAAACACCTGCCAGTGTGAACGCTACTGGGTAACCAAATAACAACACACAAATGACCGCTAGAAATAATATGAATGCAATAATTTCCATTTTATTTCTTAATTAATTTTCGATTAGTTTGTTTTAATATTTAGCCAGGCACGTACGGCTAAAGAAATAGCTTGTAAAAAAAGTAACACTGCCATTAATGGGATAAAGGTTTTTAAAATGTAAACAAAAGGGAGGCCGCCTGCCTCGCGAGAACTCTCAAGTAACTTCCAAGAATTCATTACATAATCAAAACTTACCCAAAGGATAAAACCTGCAAAGGGGAGTAATAAAAACAAAGTGCCAAATAAGTCTACTTTTGCTTTATTGCGCGTCGACATATCTTGATAGAAAATATCTACACGCACATGTTCATTGTATTTTAGGGTATATGCACCTGCGAGCATGAATACAAATGCATGTAGATATGTAGTGGATTCTTGTAATGATATACGGCCAAAGTTAAAGCCATAGCGCAGTACCACCACCAGGAAAGTTATAAATACCATCACTAAAATTAACCATGCGGCGAGTTGGCCAACACGCTCATTTAGCGCATCGATTTTGTTGCAGATATTTTCCAAAACCAAGAGGCTTCCTTAGAGAATAATTTCAGGTGTCCAATTTATGCGTGAGAGCAAGATGTTTTTGAATACATCAGGATCTTTAATGTGAGTTATTTCCCCATCCTTGGGAAAGATTTTATCTTGTAAGCGCGAAAGCCAAAATCTAAGTCCTGCAGCTCTAAGCATATACTGCCATGTAATAACTTCGCTTGAAATTAAGCTTCGCTGGGCTTGGTAAGCAGTCATTAATTCAGTGTAAGAAGAAATATCTAGATCACCATTCTCTTTACTACACCAGTCATTTATGGTGACGGCTAAATCATATAGCAAGGTGTCATTACAGGCGTAATAAAAATCTATTATTCCAGTTAAGGCTTGGTCCTTAAACATTACATTGTCACGGAATAAATCTGCATGGATTACGCCTTTTGGTAAATCTTCAGGCAAAGATTGTTTTCGATGTTGAATTTCTTGTTCAAGTAGCATTTGCTCATCACTTGATAGATGACTAAATATTCGTTCTGCAGTTTTTTCTGCCCATGAAATACCACGTGGATTTTCTAATACACTTTGAAATGTATCGCCTAAGGTATGTATCTGCGCTAGTGCATGCCCTACTGCAGAACAATGAGTAGTATTTGGCTCTAGAACATTTTTACCTTCTAAACGCCGGACAATCGCTGCAGGTTTATCTTTTAAAACACGCACATAATCATTATGCAAGTCTGCGATGGGGTGTGCAGTTGGCATACCATGGTCTGATAGATGTGCCATGAAATTTAAATAAAACGGTAACGTATCAAATCCGACTTCTTCAAAAATGGTTAAAACAAATTCACCATTTTCAGTGGTAACAAAATAATTAGTATTTTCGATACCCGCGTTGATACCTTGGTAGCTTACTAATGCACCTAAGGAATAATTACTTAGAAAAACTTCAAGCTCAGATTGCTCGATGTTTGTGTATACGGACATGCTGTTTAACTGTAATTCTTATATTTGCTATTGAGAATACTTTGGTTTATCTCGATATTTCGTTAAAAACATCTTTGCCTCGTAGCGACCAATGCGCTCACAAATTAGAATTTTCATAAGAGAAAGATAATTTTTATTACTAAATTCGATCAACAATTAAGCTATCAGATACCTGATGCAAGATGTGGAATATATTTAACCACTTTCATGTTTCAAATTTAGCGACATGATAACGTTCCAGCTGACTGATCACTAGCAATAACTTCTTAATCCATGGCAAAAAAATCACAATCAAATTCGCAATCAAAATCTAAGCCGCCAATTGTTTTAGTCGATGGTTCTTCATATCTGTATCGCGCTTTCCACATACCTAACCTGCAAAACTTGGAAAATTCTGAAGGCATGCCTACCGGCGCTATTCGTGGCGTGATCAGCATGTTGAATAGATTGCTCGGAAATGAAAAACCAAGCCATATTGCGGTCGTGTTTGATGCTAAAGGTAAAACCTTCCGTCATGACATGTACAAAGAATATAAAGCCAATCGGCCTCCAATGCCTGATGAGTTACGCGTTCAAATTGAACCTCTGCACGACATGGTGCGCGCTCTGGGTTTACCACTAATTTGTGAAAGCGGCGTTGAAGCAGACGATGTGATCGGTACTTTAGCAAAACAAGCATCGGAACAAGGATATGAAGTTTTGGTTTCTACTGGCGATAAAGATATGGCACAACTGGTTAATGGCCAAGTCACCTTGGTTAACACCATGACTGATACAAAAATGGATGCCGATGGAGTGATGGGTAAGTTTGGTGTTGCACCGCATCAAATCATTGAGTATTTGGCATTGATGGGCGATAAATCTGACAACATTCCAGGTGTGCCAAGTGTTGGGCCAAAGACTGCGGCCAAATGGCTGAATGAATATGAAACTTTAGATGAAATCATTAAAAATGCCGATGCAATTAAAGGTAAAGTCGGCGAAAAATTTCGTGCACATATCGATCAACTACCTATGTCAGTTGACCTCACTACAATTCGTTGTGATCTAGAGTTATCCACCAGTATTGATGAATTAAAGATCCAAACAGAAGATGTGCCAAAGCTAAGACAGCTATATTCACATCTCGAATTTAAAACTTGGTTAAAAAAGTTAAACGAAGAACATGGTGATGCTGATCGCGATGATGTAAGTGCAGAATCTTCTGAAAGTAGTGAAGCTGTAAAATTTGCTGAAATAGAAAAAGCTTCCTATGAACTTATTCTAACTAAAAAAGATTTTAATCGATGGCTGAAGAAACTTCAGCAAGCTAATTTAGTGGCTTTTGATACGGAAACAGATAGTTTGGATTATATGCGAGCAAATGTGGTGGGTTTGTCTTTTGCAATTGAGGCGGGCGAAGCAGCCTATGTGCCACTTGCCCATAACTATCCAGGTGCGCCTGAGCAATTAGATCGGGATGAGGTGTTAAAAAGTCTTGAGCCAATTTTGAATGACAGTAAGGCTAAGATTATAGGCCATAACTTAAAGTACGATCGTAGCGTTTTATTAAATCATGGCATTCAACTCAATGGCATCCAGCATGACACGATGCTGGAATCCTATGTGTGTAATTCAGTTGCTAGTCGACATGATTTAGATACTTTGTGTGAAAAGCACCTGCAACACACCAATATTCATTTTGAAGATGTTGCAGGGAAAGGTGTTAAGCAAATTACCTTTGACCAGGTTGATTTAGGCGTGGCACTTGATTACGCAGCGGAAGATGCAGATATGGTATTACGTTTGCACCAAGAGTTTTGGTCTGAGCTAAGCACAAAGAAAAAGCAAAAAGTGCTTTATGAAACTATCGAGCTGCCTATGTTGAAAGTACTTTCCAATATCGAACGAAATGGGGTGCTGATAGATGATAAGCAACTTGCTAAGCAAGGCAAGCAATTAACTAAAAGAATAACTGAAGTGGAAAAAATAGCATTTGAATTAGCGGAAGGTCCGTTTAATTTAAGTTCGCCTAAACAGATACAAGAAATTTTATTTGAAAAGCAAGGAATACCGGTTATTCGCAAAACACCAAAAGGGCAGCCTTCTACCGCAGAAGATGTTTTGCAGGAACTAGCAGTAGATTATCCATTGCCTAAAATAATTTTAGAGCACCGTACTTTAAGTAAACTGAAATCAACCTATGTAGATAAACTACCTGCGTTAATTAATACTAAAACCAAGCGTGTACATACCTCATATCATCAAGCGGTGGCGATTACGGGGAGATTGTCTTCTTCTGATCCAAATTTACAAAATATACCCATACGCACTGAGGAAGGTAGACGTGTGCGACAGGCTTTCATTGCACCAAAAGGTTATCAAGTGTTGGCTGCGGATTATTCGCAAATTGAGTTACGTATTATGGCGCACCTATCTCAAGACGAAAGACTGTGCGAAGCATTTGCACAAGGTGAGGATATCCATCGTGCAACTGCAGCGGAAGTGTTTGGTCTTGGGCTAGATAAGGTTGAGTCAGAACAGCGTCGTGCTGCGAAAGCAATTAACTTTGGTTTAATCTATGGTATGTCAGCATTTGGATTAGCTAAGCAATTAGGTATTACGCGAACTGAAGCTCAACAATATGTAAGTTTATATTTTGAACGCTACCCCGGCGTGAAAAAATATATGGATGGTATCCGCGAGCTCGCGCGTGAACAGGGCTATGTCGAAACATTGTTTGGTAGAAGATTGTATTTGCCAGATATCAATAATAAAAATGTACAACGTCGCCAATATGCAGAACGCACTGCAATCAATGCACCTATGCAAGGCACCGCGGCAGATATTATTAAACGCGCCATGATTAACATAGATGTTTGGCTGCAAGATAAAAAATCAGTCAAAAAAATCGCTGGGCAACCCGAATGCATCATGATTATGCAGGTACATGATGAATTGGTTTTTGAAGTAGAAGAAAGTGTGATTGGTTCGACAAAAGAAAGTGTCATTGAGCAAATGGAAAGCGCTGCAGAACTATCGGTACCATTAGTTGTAGATGCAGCCATTGGTAATAATTGGGATGAAGCTCACTAGCACAGATTCAGCTATCAGTTAGTTACCTATATGCGTAGCAGTATTGCGCAGTTAAAATTCCCACTTATCATATTGGCCTCACCATTTATCTTGCCTGATACGCAGAGTCGTAACGTAGAAATATAATTCTGGTTAATTCACTTGGAGTTGGAACGCTTTACAAAGTGAAGATTACTTACTCTCTATAGGACGGATAATGATAAGGAACATCATTACTGCAGCCATACTTCTAGCGGCTTTAGTATCTATGGCATCCATCGCACAGATTGCGAGCGCCGTTGAGCCAGAATTAAATTTAGATATTTCTGCTTATAAAGATAATGTAGCCACTTCGAGCAGTGCGTCTGCTCATCCATTCTCATGGACACCCGATTTGTCACAACAAGCAAGAATCATTAAGTTGTATGAGCATATGATTATGCCTAATACTATAGATACCACTGGTTTTCCTGTTGAATCTGCGGCACATGAGCAGCGCCTAATATCGTTTGAAATATATCAAGGCGATGGCTTAGACGAGTTGCGTCAAAGGTCTAAATACCACAATAGCCTTACACTTCCAGATGAAGACCCCGAAGCGTATGGGATCACGGTAAAGCAACGATTTTAGCTTTTTAAGATTTCTCCCTGCTGTTTACTACAGGTATGGCACCAAAAAGCTGTCTATTTATTAGCCGATATGACCACCAATTTATGCCATTTTTAGCGAACTTTTTTTAGTAACGATCCTCTAACTTATAACGCAATAGCGTTACCCGCTTCCCTCCCTTAGCGGGACAAAAAGACTCGGGTTCCCCAACCGAGTCAATTTTAGCCCCGGTTACCTAATGTTTAACCGGGGCGCTTTTTTTCATACTCATCGGTCATGGCTGCATCTAACCACGCTCTAATTTTATTTTGGGCCTGGCTTAAGCCTATTTGTTTGGTGGCGGAGAACGTTTGTATGCCGAATTCAAAACCTTCTTGTTCAAGTTTAGAGCTGACTTGAGTCATGGTTTTTACCGTATGGTTTCGATTAACTTTATCGGCTTTGGTTAACAAGATATAAAGTGGGAGATGGTTATGACTTGTCCAGCGAATCATAGTCCAATCAATTTCAGTCAGTGGATGACGTATATCCATCAGCAAGATTAGCCCACATAGTGGATTTCTATGCATCAGGTACGTCTCCATTAACTTTTGCCACTGTTGTTGCACTTTAACGGGTGCTTTGGCATAGCCATAGCCTGGCAGATCGACCAAACAGGTGTCACCGTCTAACTTAAAGAAATTGACTAATTGGGTGCGACCTGGGGTTTTGCTTGTGCGAGCTAGCGAGTTTTGACGGCAAAGCGTGTTAATCGCACTCGATTTGCCCGCGTTAGAACGCCCACAAAATGCGATTTCGGCTTTGATATCATTTGGGAAGTCTTTCTCAGAAGATGCGCTGCGCAAGAATTGTGCTTTGGAAAGCAAGGTAGTCATTTAGAGGCCTATAATGGATAGATATACAGTTAGTAAGATAGATTTTAACGCATTTGAGCTGAACAATTGTGCCTACAGCAAATCAGCTCATTATCATTGAGTTTCTTGGCTGTTTTGCGGCCATAAGTGCTATATGCTATGCCCCAGTAAGTTTTAACAAGAAAGGTTTTGAATAGGTCTGCTTCAATTTAAACTGCAACGCTATGATAGTTTAATAACAAAGCTTAGTTACCAATATTAATATCTGTAGTAAGGATTCTATACATGAAGAGAAAACAGTGTTTGCTAATCGCAATCTTAATTCTGGTCGGATTTTATGTGGGCGGTGTTCATGCCGCGGGTGATGCTGACGCTGGCAAACAAAAATCTGAACCATGCGTTGCATGTCATGGTGCAGGTGGAGTGAGTGCAAATCCTGCATGGCCAAAATTAGCTGGGCAAGGTGAAAAGTATTTAGTAGACCAACTGCATCTCTTCAAAGAAAAAGTTCGTGTGAGCACGCTGATGAATTCACAAGCTGAAAATCTATCTGATCAAGATATAGTAGACATAGCTGCTTACTATTCAAGCCAAGCCACTAATGCAGGTAGTGCAGACCCAGATAAAGAATTTCAAGGTGAAAAGTTACATATTATTGGCGAGCGAATTTATCGTGGCGGTAATGCTGAAACCGGTGTGCCTGCATGTATGTCCTGTCATGCGCCTGATGGTGTGGGTAATACTGCAGCAAAATTTCCTGCTTTAGCAGGCCAGCACGCGGTATATACCGCAGCACAACTAAGGTCATATCGAAGTGGTGCTAGATATCAACCTGATGATAATTTAAATATGATGAAAGAAATCGCAACTTATTTAAGCGATACTGAAATCGACGCAGTTGCTGAATATATTTCTGGTTTACACTAAATAAAGGCTTTCTAAGAATTGGAGCCAGAAAATTAACCTGATAGGTTGACCCGAAAAGTTAACCTAAAAATTGATAAGATAAGCGGTAGAATTTGTCTAACGATGGCAGAACTACCGTGTATTATCAGTGTCTATATAAGTAACTAATACTTTGCCTAAAAATAAAACATAACTATGCACAACCTTTATCGTATTTTTCCGAATCTACTCGCTGCTCTAATTTTCTCATTGTTAACTGTAAGTGCTAGTGCTGAAGATGGACATGATCATGCGCCGATTACTAATTTTGTAGAAGGTAAACATTATCATCGCATTTCTCCTGCAGTTGAGACGGATGTGGAAGATGGTCAAGTTGAGGTGTTGGAATTATTTTGGTATGGCTGCCCACACTGTTTTCAATTTGAACCACATTTGTCGGGCTGGAAAGATACCAAAGCAGATTACATAAGTTTCATTCGTATGCCTGCTGTACTTAATCGAGGTTGGCTTGCGCATGCACGAGCCTATTACGCATTAGAAACTATGGGTGAATTAGAAAGAATGCATCCTATATTTTTTGAAGCGATTCATGTTCAGGGTAGACGTTTACGAGATGTAGAATCGATGGCACGATTTTTATCACAACATGATGTGGATGCCGATAAATTCAAAAGCGCTTATGATTCTTTATATGTAGAGACTAAAATTAATCGCTCTGGACAGATGGTTCGTCAATATGGTTCAAGCTCTGTACCTACGATAATTATTAATGGTAAATATCGTACATCCGCAGGTGATGCTGGAGGCTTTGAAAATGTTCTGCGTATCATAAATATGTTGGCAGAAAAAGAAGCAGGTATAGCGGCTGCTAACCTTACTGAAGAAAGCGCTGAATAGATTAGTTACTAAGCTTATTCTTTGCTGCGAACTTGAGGGTCTAATTCCTCATAATCGCGAATCAACTTATCGACGTTATCACTTCTTCGGGATTTCATCCTAGGCTGTTTTTTTCTAAGATTATTAAAAATCTTTCTAATAGTGTCTTTAACTTCCTTGTCCACTTTACGCTACCTTGATACATCCATGTTTAAGGTCAATCCATTTTAGAGAATTTGAGAGTGGCTATGGTCTGGATGAGGATAGGAGGGATGGCCGGGGTGATAGATGGGGAAGTTTTGTGAATGGATACTGTTTGATAAGCTAATAGAAACGGCCACCGCTAACGAATCGTGGTTGCCAATAGTTGTCGTTTAAATTATTCACTGCCACACGCTTACCACTTTTTGGAGCATGTATGAAACGACCGTTACCCACGTAAATTCCAACATGTGAAACGTTAGTTTTATTTAGAGTAAAAAATACCAAGTCACCAGCATGTAAATTACTTAGATTGATGTTCTTTGCACTTTTATATTGTTGCAATGATGTACGTGGTGTACGAATTCCTAATTTTCCGTGTGTGTAATGCACCAAGCCACTGCAATCAAAACCCTCCGGTGACGAGCCACCATATTTATATGGACTGCCCAATAATGATGTGGCTAAATTCGCAATTTCATCACCTGCATTAAGTTTCTTCTGATTGCTTTTCGCCGTTGTAACTTTGGTTTTGCTAGATGTTTCACTGTGTTGAGGTGAATGCGAGCAGGCAACAAGCAAGCCTGAACATAATAGCAAGAATATAAGTGGGCGAAGAATAGAAAGCATACGATAAGTTATCTAAAGGAAATTTGAGTTCTATTTTATAGTAAGCAGCTGAACACCAGTAAATGAGATGGTATAAAGACTAAATTATACTGGATGGATGACTGTTATTGGCCCAAGGTGGGCATAAAAAACATGTATTTATCAATGGTAATTAACGATGACTAATGCAAATGTATTGATATTATTTTTTGGGCTATTAGGCCTAATGGGTTTGGTTTTTCCAAAAGTTATTCAAATTATATATGCTGAAATTGTGAAATTTAATTTACGGTCTCAGAATGAACTAAACAATGAGCTTGATTCATTATCGAGTACAAATCTAATTCGTTTGTTAGGTATAGTCGTACTGCTTATCTCTACGCTAGTTTATTTTCTTGAATGATGATTACACCTCATTCGTTTAGTATTGATCGTGTATCCATGTCGAGTGCATATAATTAATTTTTGATGTGCTAGCAGTTTAAATCTTCTTATATTCGATAAATATTTTAAGGCCGTCTTGCATTGTTAACGGCACAATAGACTGTGCACGCTTAACTATAGAATTTAAGCTAAGTAACTGCTGGAAACAGAATTAGGCATTTCCAAATAAAATAATAGAGATACCTAACTCAATAGAAACTATCGTTCTCTTTATTTGATTCTATTTATGAATTATTATGATTTGAAACTACTTGGTTGGAGCAAAGTATGTTATTTCCCCCGATACCGCAAAATGAATCTAGTCGATTAGTCGCGTTGCGCGCGCTGGAGATTCTCGACACTGCTGCTGATGTTCGGTTTGACTGCATTACACGGTTTGCTGCAGAAAAACTTCAAGTGCCAATCGCATTGATTACTTTTATAGATTCCGATCGCCAGTGGTTTAAGTCTGCGTGGGGAATTACACCAAAAGAAATATCACGAGACATTTCTATTTGCGCACATGCAATTTGTGAACTAACAAGTAATCATCCTTGGGGGCGTATTTATGAAATTTGTGATACGAGTGAAGACAGTCGATTTTTTGATAGTCCACTTGTGGTAGGTGAACCGTGGGTACGCTCTTACATCAGTTTTGTTTTGCAATCTGATTCTGGAATGAATATTGGCACGCTATGTTTAGTGGATACTCAACCCAGAAGATTCGACAATGATGAAATTAATTTGATTGTAGAACTTGGTTCAATGGCTGAAGATATAGTAAATGGCCGCCAGGTTTCTTCTAATAATATTAATTAGTCTGTTAATATATCTAACTAGTTAATTAGATTCTCATCATCAAGCCACGAAATTTTTATAAATCGTAAATCCACGGTAATAGCCACGAATAACTCAACCACATAATTATCGTTAGTGGTGTGCCTACTTTTACAAAATCCATAAATTTGTAACCACCTGCATTCATGACTAATAAATTAGTTTTGTAGGCCATTGGTGTGATGTAGCTCATATTGGCACCAAATAATACGGCTAAGATAAATGGAGCTACGGGTTGATCTAGTTGTTGAGCAATGCTTACTGCAACAGGTGTACCAATTACGGCTGCTGCATTATTAGAAACAATATTAGTAAGTAATGCCATCAACAACATTAAACCACTTAGTACTATTGGTGCGCTTGCACCTGCTGTGAGATAAAGAAACACACTTGCTAAGTATTCTGTGCCACCTGTAGCTAGCAGTGCTGCGCCCATGGCTAAACTTGCAACGACAATAAGTACAATTGGAGTGCTGAGCGCTTGCGTGGCATCACGCCAGTTTAAACAGCCAGTTACTATCAACAGCAGCACTCCACACACTGCACTAATGGCAATGGGCAAAACACCAAGTGCAGCGGTTGCGACTATGGCAATCATGATCCATAACGCTAACGGCGCTTTAATAGAATGCGGGAGATCTTCTGTGGAATCTAAAATTAGTAGTTCACCACTTTGTTTCAGTTTTTTTAGTGCTTCGGCTTTGCCTTGCACTAAAATAATATCGCCTGTGCGCAACCATACTTCGCGTACACCAGAATGTAGTGTATCGATGGTGGTACCTGCATGGTGTAATGCAAGTGGTATAAGTTGATAACGGTCGCTAAAACGTAACCGAGAAATTGTGGTGTTTTCTAGCGGCGAGCCTTGTGAAACCACGATTTCTGCCAACTGTTGTTGCGAGCTGGACTTTAATTCGTCTTCGTCAATGAGCTCGTTGTTTTTTGAATATAGTGTAGCGCCTAGAACATCTTCGTATTCTTTTAATTCTTTAGGTGTGTCACGCACGAATAAACGATCACCTGCTTTAATTTCTACATCCGGTAATAAAGAAAGTTGTGTGTCTTCGCCTCTTTGTATGCGTTCTACTTTCATTGCGCCATTAGTGAGTTTAATTATTTGCGCCAAGGTTTTACCTACCACACGACTTTCTTCCGGTATATGTAGTTGAGCCAGAAATACACGAGGTGAGGTATCTGATAAAGGGGTGTCACGTTCAGAAACAATAAGTGGTGCAATCAGCCATAAATAAGCAATTCCAATTACTGAAGCAATGCTTGCAGGCAATACGAAATCAAACATGGAAAACTTTTCCACGCCCATGTCAGAGGCAACAGACACCACTAATAAATTAGTAGAAGTACCTATTGTTGTACACATGCCCCCTACCAATGTGGCAAAGCCCATTGGCATTAATACACCCGAGGGAGAGCGATTAGTTCGTAGAGAAACACTCACTAAAATTGGCAGCAGTAGTACGACTACAGGAGTGTTATTAATAAATGCACTGAGCACCGCTCCAATAATTAATGTTAATAACAATGATAGTAATGGGCTCACTCTCCAGAGTTTTGCAAGTGAACGACCGATAGGTTCGAGTGCGCCAGTACGCACCAGTGCTTGTCCAGCAATCATTAAGGCACATACCGCAATTAAGGCTTCGTGCCCAAATCCAGAGAATAGGTCAATGGAGTGGAATTTTTCACCTTCTATTTGATAGGGAAACAGTTCAAACCCTACGGCCAAGATCGCTATCACTAATAAGCTAGAAGTCTCTAAGGGGATACTTTCTCTTGTGAATAGAAATAATGCGAAAATAGTAAGTAGTAAAATACCTATGGCATGGGGGTCTGGGCTGGATGGGAATGGCATGATAAGACCAGATTAAGTCATATTTGTAGGTATTAAGTCGAATAGCATAGTGAGCCCTACCTAAAAATTTTCCTATATATAACTGTTATAGGTGATTGGTTTCATGTCTCGCATTCACTATAATTCGCCACGCTTAGATAAGGTAACAACAACAATTTAGGAGTTTGTGTGAAGGACAATCAGTTTGCAACGACATTGATGACTATTGTAGGCGTACTCATAGCGCTAACGGTCATTATTTTAGTGATTTCAAATATACTCACAAATACTGATTATACTGATGATAGTCTTGTGCAGGGTAATATAGAAGATCGAATTCAGCCCGTCGGTACGGTAGCTATCGCTGGCGTTACACCCGTTAATGCAAGTGAAGGCGGAGAAAGTTCTGCTGATACAGTGATGGCATCGAATGATGCAGGTGAGAGTAAAAGTGCTGCGGATCTTTATAAAGGTTGTGCAGCATGCCATGACTCTGGTGTGCTTAATGCGCCAAAGCTAGGCGATAAAGCTGGATGGGGTCCTCGCGTAGCGAAAGGTGCAGATGCACTATACTCAAGTGCTATAAATGGTATTGGTACAATGCCAGCTAAGGGTGGTCGTGCAGATTACTCTGATGACGACATTAAGAAGGTTGTCGATTACATGTTGGAATCAGTAAAGTAGTCAACTATTTCTAATTTAACCTACTTATTGAGTAGGCGATCATATTGTCGATAACTAATTGCCTCACTGAGGTGATTAGTTTCGATGCTTTGCGAATTATCTAGATCTGCAATGCTTCTCGCGAGCTTGAGTGTGCGATGGTAACCTCGTGCTGATAATCCTAATTGTTCAAATGCTTTATCCATAAGTTTGTCGCAGTCTTCATTAAGTACACAAAATATCTCAATTTCTTTGTTAGTCATATAAGCATTGGGTTTTTGCTGTCGATTAATTTGCAGCTCGCGCGCAGCGCACACTCTTTTTTGTACGTCATGACTTGTTTCGCTGTTGTTCGGACTTTTTTGTTTAAGTTGTTCTTTAGCTACACGCGGTACATCAATATGAATATCAATTCGATCCAATAGAGGTGCTGAGATGCGTCCTCGGTAGCGGCGAATTTGTTCTGGAGTGCAGGCGCAATTTCCATTTATATCAATATCACAACCTTGCGGACATGGATTCATCGCGGCAACGAGTTGAAAGCGAGCAGGGAACTGCACCTGTCTCGCAGCGCGAGAAATGGCAATGTTACCTGTTTCAAGAGGTTCTCGAAGCACTTCTAAAACATGTCGATCAAATTCAGTCAGTTCATCTAAAAATAAAACACCATGATGCGCTAGGGATATTTCTCCAGGCATCGGGTTGGAGCCTCCGCCGACTAATGCGACTCCTGATGCAGTATGATGCGGTGCGCGAAATGGGCGAATACCCCATTGATCACGAGAGAACCCACCATGACTTATTGAGTAGATAGTTGCAGACTCCACTGCTTCAGTTTCACCCAACGGTGGCAGAATACTCGGTAGACGACTTGCCAACATGGTTTTGCCACTGCCAGGGGATCCCACCATTAACATATTATGAAAACCTGCGGCGGCTACTTCTAAAGCCCGTCTTGCACGGTGTTGGCCGCGTACATCATAAAGATCTAATGCTTCTATGCTTTGATTGGGCTCGATATTATTTTCATAAGCCGTTAGCAATTCTTGTCCAGATAAATGTGCGCAAAGTTCTAGCAAGCTATTACTTGCAAACACCGTAGTTTGTTTTGCCAGTAAGGCCTCGTCGCCATTTTCAATTGGCGCCACAATTGCGCGTTGTTTTTTGCCGCTTGCAACTGCTGCAGGCAATACACCATGTATGGCACGCAACTCGCCACTTAAGCTTAGTTCACCTAAGAACTCGTACGAGGTTAGAGACTCTTTAGGTAATTGCTTTGATGCAGCCAAAATTCCTAGAGCAATAGGTAAGTCAAATCTTCCACCTTCTTTGGGAAGATCTGCTGGCGCTAGATTTACAGTGATACGCCGTGCGGGAAATTCAAATCCTGAATTCAGCAGTGCTGCACGGACACGATCTTTACTTTCTTTTACAGCAGCTTCAGGTAAGCCAACAATAGATAATCCAGGCAAACCATTTGAAAGATCTACTTCAACAGTGACTAGGGGTGCGTCCATACCCGTTTGAGCGCGGGAGTAGACAGTGGCGAGACTCATTAGAAATTATTTTTATTATGGATTTTTATTATTCCTTAAAATTCATTTCTTATTTACTGCTTCTTCCAACTCACTAATTCGTTGTTCCAGATCTTTCACACGTTGCTGACTTTTTGATAACAACATAACCTGAATATCAAATTCTTCACGGGTGACAAGATCAAGACGTTGAAAGGCGCCTTCAACTGTAGCGCGCGCATTTTTTTCTAGTCCTTCTTTAGCTGTTTTTAAGTCTTCAGGTATCGCGGCACTGATTTTTTGAACGATCTCGCTGACTGTTTTATCCAACCCTTCGGTATCAATCTTCATTTCTTTTGCTCCCACATTGTGGCTACTAGTTTAACGGAATCTTAGTAAATTTCAGCGCACCATTTAAGAGCAAGAGCATGTGTTCGTGGTGCATAATTTTGCTGCATGAGATTACTTTTCAAGTAAGTGATTGTTTTATATCGAATAAAAAGTTGGCACGTCACATGCATTAGTGAAAGGAAATGGTAAATCGGAAATATAAACAATACCTATTTTAAAGGGAGATATCTAAATGAATAAGAAACTACAACAACTGTCAATAGCAGCTGTTCTAGCCACCAGCACTATAGTGCTATCAACTAATGCATCTGCATATGAGGCGACACTTACCGGTAATGCAGGGGTTTTGTCTGAGTATATCTTTCGCGGCATCGTGCAGAACGATACGGCATCTGGCAACGGTGGAATCGATATAGAAGTTGGTGGTTTTTATGCCGGCACTTGGATTGCCGATGTGGATGATGGCATTGAGTACGATCTCTATGCAGGCTATGTACATGAGTTCACAAATGGATTTTATCTAGGTGCTGGCGGTACGAGTTATCAATATTCGGATAGTTTTGATAATGAATACAACGAAGCGAATTTTTATGCTGGCTGGTCGAATGATCTTTGGTCATTAGATCTTGAATATTCCAAAGGTGATTACAACGGTGATTTTGTTGATGACGCAGGCAATATCGAAGGGGATGAGTATGACTTTATTGGCGCCTCTGTAGGGTGGAATGGTGCGTATCTCACATACCGAGTGTTTGGAGATGATGCAGACGATCAATTAGGTGAATCGTTTGAGTTTGGTTATGGCTTTGAATTAGCAGGTTTTGATGTCACGGCAGCTGTGATGCATACCGATTTGGATAAGGATCCTGCAGGACTCACCAGTGATTGTGGCAGTGTGGTAAGCGCAGATTGTGATGGCTTGGGAGATGGCGATGAAACTTCGGCTTATGTAGGCATTCATCGTAGCTTCGACATCATGAAATGGGGAAGTGGTAGCTAATCAAATAATAATTCAACTGTGCTCGGGAACTTGCACAGTTATCCACTTAAGAAATTACAAACTAAATCCTAAATAAGGAGATAAATTATGAAGCTTGTTACAGCAATAATTAAGCCTTTTAAGCTTGATGATGTACGCGAAGCTTTATCTGAAATTGGTGTAGCGGGCGTTACGGCCACAGAAGTTAAAGGATTTGGCAGGCAAAAGGGTCATACCGAGTTATATCGTGGAGCAGAATATGTGGTCGACTTCTTGCCAAAAGTAAAACTCGAGATTGCGATTGATAGCAGTCTTTTAGATTCTGTAATCGAAGCAATTATTAAAGCTGCAAATACTGGAAAGATCGGCGATGGAAAAATTTTTGTTTCATCGCTAGAGCAATCAGTGCGTATACGAACTGATTGCTCTTTAAGTACTTACAAAAAAATTCCTAATAGGAGGGAATTGTGGAAAACAATATATTTGAATTGCAGTATGCATTAGACACCTTTTATTTTTTGATGTGCGGTGCGTTAGTAATGTGGATGGCGGCAGGTTTTGCAATGCTAGAAGCTGGTTTGGTGCGTTCTAAGAATACAACTGAAATCTTGACCAAAAATATTGCTTTATATGCAGTGGCTTGCACCATGTACATGATATGCGGTTACTCAATAATGTATGGCGGAGATGATTTCACAATGTTTTTAAATGGCATTGCTGGTGACGGGGTTGCAGGAGCGGAAGAGCCCGCAACATATGCACCATCCGCTGATTTTTTCTTTCAAGTAGTATTTGTTGCGACGGCTATGTCGATTGTCTCAGGCGCGGTAGCAGAAAGAATGAAGCTATGGGCCTTCTTAATATTTGCCGTTGTGTTAACAGCATTTATTTACCCAATGGAAGGTAGCTGGACTTGGGGAGGTCAGCCCGTATTTGGTATGTATACCTTGAGTGACCTTGGATTTTCTGATTTTGCAGGCTCTGGAATTGTGCATATGGCAGGCGCTAGTGCAGCTTTGGCTGGTGTTTTATTGCTGGGCGCGCGTAAAGGTAAGTACACGAAAGATGGTAGGTCTATGGCATTACCAGGCGCTAACTTACCATTAGCAACATTAGGTACGTTCATTTTATGGTTAGGATGGTTTGGGTTTAATGGCGGATCAGTATTAGCCACAGCAAGCGTGGAAAGCGCTAACTCGGTTGCTGTTGTGTTTATGAATACCAACGCTGCAGCTGCAGGTGGGTTGATTGCTTCATTAATCCTGGCACGCTTTATGTTTGGTAAAGCTGATTTGACCATGGCATTGAATGGAGCATTGGCTGGTTTAGTTGCAATTACTGCAGAGCCATCAACACCAACTGTAGTACAAGCAACTATGTTTGGCGGATTGGGTGGAGTCATGGTTGTGCTTAGTATCCTTGCGCTCGATAAGATGAAAATAGACGACCCAGTAGGCGCTATATCCGTTCACGGTGTAGTTGGTTTATTAGGCTTGTTATTGGTCCCTGTTACGAATGGTGAAAATTCATCATTTTCTGGTCAGCTTATCGGAGCGGCAACGATTTTTGTTTGGGTATTTGTAGCCAGCTTAATTGTTTGGGGCATTCTTAAAATGGTGATGGGTATTCGCATATCTGAAGAAGAAGAGATGGAAGGTGCAGATATTTCAGAATGTGGGATGGAAGCATACCCAGAGTTTGTGATTAAGTAAGGACATGTTGTATGTAAAATATTTTAGCGTCTTCATATGAGGCGCTTTTTTATGGAGAAATAAATTCCTAGAATTGTTTCAATAGAAACTGAGGTGAGGCAAAACTCGCTATGTGGATAGCGTGATTGTAATATTGTGTTTCAAACTGTAAAGATTTTGACTCTTGCTCTCGACAATAATGAATCGAACTTTGTTTGTTTGCTAGCGTAGCTGACCACCATCCAGTCGGGTAAACAGGTTGCGGAAAGTTAAGTAATTGAACGTTTGTAAAGCCTGCTTCACCCATATACTTGTGCATGGGATTGATGATGCTATCTAGGTGTATGAGGGGCGACTCACTCTGTTGTACCAGCAACCCATCTGTTTTTAGTGCACGAAAGCAGTCTTTATAAAAGGGTGTTGAGAACAACCCTTTAGCAGGACCAATTGGATCTGTACTGTCTACTATTATTAAATCTATTGAATTTTCTGGCGCATTTCTCATCCACTCGATTGCATCATCAAATATTAACTTCACGCGTGGATCATAATTTGCTGCACAAAGTTGTGGGAAATATTCTAAAGATAAATCAGTGACACGTCGGTCTATTTCAACTTGTGTAATTTTTTCAACGCAATCATGTTTAACAACCTCTAATAAGGTGCCGCAATCTCCGCCACCTACAATGACAATATTGCGCGGCATTAGGTGAGAAAATAGCGCGGGATGACTCATCATTTCATGGTATATAAAGTTATCGCGTTCCGATAACATGATAAAACCATCAATCACCATAAGTTTGCCAAAGTTTTTGGTCGAGTATATTTCTATTTTTTGGTATGGAGTTTTTTCCTCATGCAGTTTTTCGTTAATTTCTAGTGAAAATGCAGTGCCAGCCGCGGCGCACTCTTCCGTAAACCAATTATTATTTTGCATTCTTTGATCCTGCGTATATTCTAAGTTCTATTAACCAAGCTGTACTATAAATTGCTGAGTATAAAAATATATAAAAAAGTCTATTCTTTATGAGTTACCAAAATAAATGGAATGTTAAACAAGCAAAAAATCATTATCGAGTAGATGATTGGGGTTTGCAGCATTTTGATATCAATAACCGAGGACATGTGGTTGCTAAAGTGGCAGCTGCAGAGCTAGATCTATACGAACTCACTGAAAGTCTCAAAGGTAAAGGTATAGGTTTTCCGATTCTGGTGCGTTTCCCACAAATATTACAACAATCATTAAGTAATCTAAATTTGGCTTTTCAGCAAGCTATTAAAGCTAATAATTATTTTGGTAAATACATTGCTGCCTATCCTATTAAAGTAAATCAACAAGCTACAGTTATTCAGCATTTCCATGATCAGGAACAGTGGCCCATCGCCTTTGAGGTGGGAAGTAAGGCTGAGCTGATAGCTTGCTTAGGCGCAAATAAAAAACAGCAAACCATAATATGTAATGGCTATAAAGATGAGAAGTATATTCGCCTTGCTTTAATAGGTTGTTTGCTAGGAAATGAGATTATAATTGTTATGGAGAGTCTGGCAGAATTTCAACATGTTCTAAAGCAGTGTTCAGAACTCAATGTACAACCACTCCTTGGTATGCGTGTACGTTTAAATTCAATCGCGCAAGGTAATTGGCAAAATACAGGCGGAGAGCACTCTAAGTTTGGTTTAACTTCAAATGAAGTGCTTGCTTTAGTTAAGCAGCTGCAAGAGAGCAATATTTTGCATTGGATGAAAATGTTGCATTTTCATATGGGTTCACAAATTCCATCGCTACAAGATATTCAGTCAGGTATGCAAGAAGGTATGCATTACTTTTCTGAGTTAACAAAACTGGGTGTGAAATTCGAGTTGCTGAATATCGGTGGCGGATTAGCGGTGGACTATGAAGGAAACAATACTAATTCATATTTTTCTATGGACTACACGTTAAATGATTACGCCGAAACAATTATTAAAATCGTTACGGATAGTTGTGAAAAACATTTGTTAACTCAGCCTACAATCTTTAGTGAAAATGGCCGTGCTATGACCGCTTATCATGCGGTATTGTTAACCGATGTAATTGATATAGAACATGCACATTTAGATGCAAAGGCTGATCAAAAAGAATTGGTTAATGATTGGACTTCAAGTGCTAGTTTGAAATTACTTGAAAATTATATAAAAAATATTCAAGCAGTATCTTTTAATGAATATGATTCGCCGAAAATAGCTGAGAGTTATGCAGAATTAAAAAAACTTGCCTATGAAATTGAGCGAGAATTCTCTTGTGGAGATCTTTCGCTAGTTGAAAAAGCTGAAGCTGAAAAACTATTGAGTATTGCTTATAAAGAGATATTTAAAGTTAAGCATTGTTTGGTAGATTCAGATCGATTAGATCTTGAGGGCAAGTTTGTTGCGAAATACTTCTGTAATTTTTCTTTATTTCAGTCCACACCAGATATTTGGGGCTTGGATCAAATATTTCCAGTTATGCCACTACATCGGCTTGATGAACATCCTACAATTAAAACAAGAATTTATGACTTAACTTGTGACTCTGATGGACGAATAGATAGGTATATAGAGGCAGGATCTATCCTGCCTTATCTATCTTTGCATGATATTAGTGAACAGCAAGATTATATATTGGGCCTGTTTTTAGTCGGGGCATACCAAGAAATTCTTGGTGATATGCATAACCTGTTTGGCGAAACCAATGCGGTCAATATAGTTATAAAAGCTGATAATTCATATCAAATTTGTGATGAAGAACCTGGAGATACGATTTCGGAAATATTATCTTATTTGCACATGGATACTGGTAGAATGCGCCAGGTTTGGCGGGAAAGGCTTTCGAACAATAATGTTTCGAAGCAAGAAAAAGAGCTTGTAATGGATGAATTAGAAGCGTCTTTAAATTCAAACAGCTATTTAAGTTAAAAAGGCTTTAGGGGTAAAAATATGCTAGCTCAAGTTGTTTTGATTCTTGCACTACTATTGATTTTAGTGGGCATGATTATGGTGCTGCTAGATGCATTTAATGAAAGTTTTTTTTGGGGGCTGATGGTTTTATTAATACCACCAATATTTGTGCCTATTTATAGTTTTGTTAAGTGGAACAGAAGCCAGGCTCGCAATGGCTTTGCAATGGGCTTAGTAGGCTTGGTCATGGCCGGAGTTGGAGCTTATGGTGGAGGATTAAAAAATATCCCACTTTTGGATGACAGTGAAATTGTAAGTAACATACCAACTGCAACACCTAAAGATGAGCCTTTGCCTAATGCAGAAGAGGCGGCTGAAGTTGAATTAGAAGATGAAGGCACTTATGACCCTATGCTAAGTACTGATAAAGATCGTTTTTCTTCTAAAGATATTGAACCGTTAGCACCAGAAGAAGATAAAACAGTAAAAAATATCGGCAAAGGCAAATCTAGCGCGGTTCGCATTGCACTTGAAAATATTAGCGCTTCGATGGGCTCGAATATCGAAATTACGCTCAGCGATGGTGTAAAACATATAGGCACATTGGTGAGAAGCACAGAAAATTCAATTTCAATTGAGCAGCAATCTAGTGGCGGTACTGTTTCATATGAATATACTCTAGATAAAATTAAGTCAGTTGTACGGCTTTCCCGACCTACAAATACGGTTACTCCTCCTGTAGTTGAAAGTGGGGATGAGCCATAAAAATATTCTGCTGGTGTTGGTGATGAAATGTTTTGTGTATAAAAGTCTCAAGAAAGCTGATAGTTATATCTATCTCAATGAGAAAGATAATTTTAAAAATATACCTGAACAACTATTTGTGCTCTTCGGAAAACCTGAATTTACCTTAGAATTTGATCTTACTGAGGATCGTAAGCTTGCTTTAGCAGATGCACAGCAAGTGCTTCAAAGTATAAATGATCAAGGGTACTACTTGCAGATGCCATCTAAAAATAGTCTGCCCATCTGATTGCATATAAATATTTAAAGTACATATGTCCGCTCGATTAATTTTACATCTCACGTTAACGCTCATTTTGTTCGCATTTGGTTGGTGGCTGTATATGCGTTTAGAAGATAATAGCTCTACTGCAATTGACTCTGTTGGTGTGGCGGCATACTGGTTTGCGGTACTAGTATATGTGCTATTTAGCTGGCTCTTTTATTGGATAGTGCATAGGCTCAAATTAAAAGCTTGGGGAGTCGCGCAGATTTTTGCAGTTGTAATAGCTGCTGTTTCCACTAGTTCACTATTATTTGTTTCCCACGAACATCAGATGCAGTTGGAAGCCGAAGCTCTGCAGAAAGAAGAAAGTAAGGATGCCCTGAGCTCTGAAAAGGTGCAAGAGGCTAAAGCAAGGGCTAATCAAGAGGATAAAATAAAAACGTTGAATCTTTCCGAAGATGATGAAGTCGATGACTCAATACTTGAGCCAGAAGAAGGACAATAAGAACAGTAATTAAATATAAAAAGAATTGGACAGTTAATTTTATAATTTGAACATGGATTTGCTTGCGCGTCTAAGCTCGGTAAGAATATCTTTTTGCAATTGATCCAGTTCGACCATTTTATTTTCAGCTGCACCGCTAAGCCATGCGGTAGCCGTGTTTTTCTTCTTGGTAAAATAGTTCAGAATAAACGTCTCAGACATCAACACAAATTTAATTGCTTTTTCAGGGTCAACCTGTATGAAAGGGTTTTTTGCAATTTGAATTGCTGAGGCTTCTTGTGAGGCACAGAATTTATTTAATAAATAGAATAATGAGATTCTTGCTTGTCTCAAGGATTTAAGAACTCTTTGCTTTGAGCCTTCGTTTAAGCTGGCTTCAACAATCGCATCTAACCAAAGGATTAAGTCACTTTCAGCAATGACAACTTCGCTGGCTTTAATTTCATTAACTAAATCATAAATTCGCTGTTGCGTATCTTTGGTGTCATCTATGGTTTTCTTTCGCTTCATGGTGCGGTTCCATAAAGTTTGCGCTTCTTTAAGATCGGTTTGTAAATCATCAAGCTCTTGTTGTTTTATTTGCGTTGTTTCTTCCCGAATCTCAATCAGTTTACGTTTTTGATGTATAGCGCGCGCTAGTACTTTTAACCTTAAAATATAATATTCAGAAAGAATTTTACCTACTGAAGTAGTTTCTTTCTTTAGTGAATATAATGAAGATGAAAACCTTTTTTTGTCAGCGTCATTGATTGGTTTTGATTTCTGCAAAACCACTATATTTTCATGCAAGCTTATCGTTTCGCTACGCACATCAATTAACAGATTATTTATAGATGTAATATGTTTTACAAAAGTATCATTACCAATCTTCTTGGTGCCGCGTTGAGTGGATTGAAGCATCTCCACTAATAAAAGAATTTTATTTTTAAATACACGTAAATTCGCAGATCCTGATGCGCCCTTGGCTTTGTCTAATGCAGTTACCACATGTGTACCATAAGACTCTTGATCTCGCATGCGACGCTTAAGGTGAAAAGAATTCGCAGTCATGATCAGATCATCGACGGCACTTCTCGATGCCATTGGAATCTTTTCACTAATATCTGCCGGTATATTATTTGGCAGTTTTTCTATCGGTAAATCTGCTATACGCCCAGGCGGAAGCTTCTGCAACAGCTTGATGAATTGCTGCAGGGAAAGTGGATTTTGAATTTCTATAGTTGCTTGAGCAGTCATTAATTGTTTAATTAGGCTGAATGTACTTCCCGCTGAAAGGCCTCTATCAGCTATTAGTGCCTGATATTGCGTGAATTTTAGCTAAAAGTTTAGGGACTAGTGCACAAAAGGTACGAAAGGGCGACGAACTCTATTATTCGACAGTTTAGAGGGTGGCTTTGCCTATAAATGGGCACTTTGAAGGCTATTAGTGGGCAACAAATTCGAGCATCCGGCTGGTTGACCGGTACGCTTTTTGACGAATATCCTCGTCGACAAATATCTCATTTTCACCTGATTTGAGGCCAGATTCTAAAACTGCCTCCAGATTATGCAAACCATTCATGGCCATCCATGGGCAGTGCGCGCAGCTCTTGCATGTTGCACCTTCTCCTGCAGTTGGGGCTTCAATAAAAGTTTTGCCCGGAGCTTCTTGCTTCATTTTATAAAAGATTCGATTATCAGTGGCAACAATGAATTCTTTATGCGGAAGTTCTTTTGCCGCTTTAATAAGTGCTGTAGTGGAGCCCACAACATCAGCAATATCTATTACAGCAGCAGGTGATTCAGGGTGTACTAAAATACCGGCATCTGGGTGTTTTTCTATTAATTCACCCAATCCACGCGCTTTAAATTCTTCATGCACAATGCATGCACCTTGCCATAGCACCATTTCTGCACCAGTAACTTTTTGAATATAGTGCCCAAGATGTTTATCCGGTGCCCATAAAACCTTTTTTCCTTGGTCCATTAAGTGTGAGACAACTTTAAGCGCAATACTTGAAGTTACAACCCAATCTGCTCGTGCTTTAACTTCTGCACTAGTGTTTGCATAAACAACCACTTCATGATCAGGATATTGATTACAAAATTCATTAAATTCTTTGCTAGGACAACCTAAGTCGAGTGAACAAGTTGCCTCTAGGGTTGGCATAAAAACGCGTTTTTCTGGACTTAATATTTTTGCGGTTTCACCCATAAAGCGTACCCCTGCAACAATTAAAGTTGTTGCGGGATGGTCATTACCAAAACGCGCCATTTCTAATGAATCTGATACTACGCCACCTGTTTCTTCAGCAATCATTTGCAGATCTTCATTGGTGTAATAGTGGGCCACTAGCACAGCATTTTCACGTTTTAACAAACGTTTAATGTTGGCGATTTTTTCATCGCGTTGTTCTGCGTTATAAATTGGCAGATTGGACTGAATCACTGCAGTTTCGGGAATGCCTTTTAGAGGCACAGCAAATTCAACAGGTGTTTCCGTTATATTTTCAGACATATTCTAGAATTGCGATTGTGGGTAACATTAGTTATTTAATAAAATATGGGTGCAATAAGTAGCAAATTCAACCCCAAAAACTAAGGGTATTTATTACGTAACTAAATATAACAGGGGCTATGATAATTAGGCAATTTGCTATAAATAATAGTGATTATTGAATATTTTAGTTCAAATTAATGCCTTTAAGTCAGATGATGTGAGATATGGCAAACACCGATTATATAACACCAGAAGTTGCAAAGACGCTACCGGGTTTGTTGCAGCAACGTGTCCTGCATTCTGCTAATGCGATCGCTTATGGCTACCATAATGGTGAGCAAGGTTGGGCAGATCTTAGCTGGCAAAATGTTGCTGATCAAATTGCGAATATTCAACAAGCGATCAAGCAAGAACAACTTGAAAGAGGCGATCGTGTCGCCATCATGTTGCGAAACTGCCCTGAATGGGTGATGTTTGATATCGCTGCTATGGCTTGCGGTTTAGTAACGGTTCCTTTGTATACCAATGATCGGCCGAACAATGTTGCATATGTTATTAAGGATGCGGGGGTAAAAATTTTATTGATTCAAAATCAACGTCAGTGGCGAGAACTATCTAAAATTCCATCTATAACGGACGCGCTGCAACGTGTAATTAGTGTTGAGTCGCCAGAAGATGATCAACAAAGTGAGCAAATAATTCGTTTGCATCAATGGATAAATACAGGTGAGGCAAGTACGCCATTTACAATTGAAGGTGTTAATAGTGAAGATTTGGCGACGATAGTGTATACCTCCGGCACCACCGGGAAACCTAAAGGTGTGATGCTGAGTCATAAAAATATTTTGGCGAATGCTTATGCCGCCTTGCAATGTGGTGAATTTTATCCTGACGATGTGTTTTTATCTTTCTTGCCCTTGTCTCATACTTTAGAACGCACCGGCGGATGCTTCTTGCCGATGATGGCTAGTTCAAAAGTATCTTTTGCACGCTCTGTTCAGCATCTTGCTGAAGATATTCAAGCAGTAAGGCCAACAGCCTTTATTTCGGTGCCGCGTATTTATGAAATGATTTACGCTAAAGTGTTGGGTTCCTTGCAGAAAGAATCTTCTTTTAAGAAAAAAGTATTTGAGCTCACACAGCAAGTGGGTTGGCGTCGGTTTCAATATCAAACTAAAGCTACAGGAAGTCATTGGAGTTTATTATTTTGGCCAATACTAGATTTTTTGGTAGCTAAGAAAATTAAACAAAGATTGGGTGGTAGGCTTCGATACGCAATTGCTGGTGGAGCGGCTCTAAATAAATCTATTGCGCAATTTTTTATCAGCTTAGGTATACCGGTTTATCAAGGCTATGGTATGACCGAGTGCAGCCCCACCATAAGTGTAGGTCGCAAAGAGGATAATGACCCATTTAGCATAGGTAAGCCGCTTCCTGGTATAGAAATTAAAATTACCGAGCAAGGAGAGTTGTGTACTAAAAGTGATTGTGTAATGCAGGGTTATTTTAATAACCAGCAAGCTACCGAGGATGTTATTGATGAACAAGGCTGGTTACATACTGGAGATCTAGCCTCTATTAGTGATGATGGATATCTGTATATTACCGGCCGCATCAAAGATATTATTGTTTTAGCCAGTGCAGAAAAAGTGCCTCCACAAGATATGGAAACTACAATTTGTGCGGATCCACTATTTGACCAAGCGATGATAATAGGTGAAGCCAAGCCTTTTCTAGCGGCTCTATTAGTTTTAAATGAGGTTGAATGGAGAACCCTTGCCAATAAACTAGGTATAGATCGAAATACACCAGAAAGTTTGCACGATACTGGTGCACATAAACATATTATAAAACACTTATCAAAATGCCTGAGTGAATTCCCAGGTTATGCTCAAGTGCGGCGAGTTAGTTTATATCTGGAACCTTGGAGTATTGAAAATGGATTACTTACTCCAACGCTAAAAACAAAACGTCCTCAACTTTTGCAGACATTTTCTGAAGATATCGAATCTATGTATGAATCGCTTACATAATAACAATTACAGCAGTTTTGGGGTCTTAGGGACAATTGGATCAGATCTGCCCGATAAAGACCAAACTGTAGTTTCTTTCTAAATTATCGTTCAGTAAAAAGATTCGTAAATTAATACTACTTTTTAGCTTGCAACAGAATCGTATCGATTTGACTGGACTTTAAACGTTTGCGAAGTTTCTCAAGCGCATTGCGATCATTGGAAGGGCCAATTTGCACGCGATGCCATTTGGTTTTATTCACCTCTACAGATTGAATATTCGCTTCTACGCCAATTAACGCTAAGCGTGCTTTCAGACTGTCGGCCTCATTAAATTGTTGAAACGAACCTGCTTGTAATAAGTAACCGCCTCTATAGTTTGTTTGTTGTTTGTTAGTAGTGTCGGGTGAAGCAGAGGGTTTCTGTTTAGGTGGTTGTGACTCTTCCAGAGGTATCACAATTTCAAGTTCAGGCAACAAGGTATAAAAATCGAATTTGCGTTTGGTTTCAGGTTCTTTAGTGACTTTTGATTGTGAAGATGTAGTCACTTGCTCTACATTGCCGACATTTGAACCGGTAAACATTGCTATACCCAAGCCGATTAAAATACCAAGCGTCAACCATATCCATGCTGGAATGATGCTGGATGATTTCGCTGTAGAGCGTTTTCTTTTGCGTGCCATGAGTTTTCTAAACCTGCTCTTTACATTCTTTGGGGTGCACTTACATCAAGAAGCGTCAAGCCGTTATGGATGACAATTTTGGTGGCATATATTAACTTAAGTCTAGCATTCCGTAATACGACATCATCAACTAATACCTTATTTTCTTTTTTGTCATAAAAACTATGGAAAGCATTCGCCACATCGCGCAGATAGTTTACTAAAATATGTGGAGATAGTTTATCTGCAGAAGATGAAATACTTTCAGTAAATTGACTTAATATTTTCAATATATTTTTTTCATATTCATTCGATAATTTCTCAGTATCTGCATTAATAACGGTTTGATCATTCATATCGATGCCTGCTTGTTCAAATATCCTACAAATTCTGGCATGTACATATTGCACATAGAAAACAGGATTATCCTTCGATTGCGAGGTAGCAAGATCCAAATCAAAGTCTAAATGCTGTTCATGTTTGCGCATTACATAAAAAAAGCGTGCAGCATCTTTACCCACTTGTTTACGAAGCTCGCGCAAGGTAACAAACTCACCAGAACGCGTAGACATTGCAAGTTTCTCACCGCCTCTATACAGATTTGCAAATTGTACTAATGGAATTTGCAAGCATTTAGGATCTTTGCCTAATGCTTGCACCGCAGCTTTTATCCGCGTTATATAGCCGTGATGATCTGCGCCCCAGATATTAATTAGTTTGTCAAAGCCACGTTGATATTTGTCTAAGTGATAAGCTATATCAGATGCAAAATATGTATGCGAGCCATTAGCACGAACTAAAACTCGATCTTTTTCGTCGCCAAAGTTAGTACTACGAAACCAAATTGCATCATCTTTAATGTAACTGTGACCGTTTTCTTCTAGCGTTGCGAGTGCAGCGTGTACCTTGTTATTGGTTACTAGTGATTTTTCTGAAAACCAATTATCATAATGTACACCGAATAATTCTAAATCGTCTTTGATATCATTAGTGATCGTATCTAAAGCACATTTGGTAAAAGTGCCATAACCACTTTCACCTAATAAAGTTTTAGTTTTAGCAATGATGGCATCGATATAAACTTCTTTATCGCCACCTTTGGGTTCGTCAGCAGGTAGGTCGGACACCCATTCTTGAGTTGCGTGGTTATATTTATCAGCATGTTCACGATGTAATGTGGCTGCAATATCCCAAACATAATCGCCTTGATAACCATTAGTAGGGAATGCAAATTTTTCATCACATAATTCTAAATAACGCAGCCAAACAGATGCAGTCAGGATATCGATCTGTCTGCCGGCATCATTTACATAATATTCGCGCTGTACTTCATAACCTACTGCGGCTAATAGATTTCCAATAGTAGCGCCATAAGCTGCACCTCTACCATGACCTACATGTAAGGGTCCTGTAGGGTTTGCGGATACGAATTCAATCTGTACTTTTTTATCCGCATAAATTTTTGAAAGACCGTATTGGTCTTGTTGCTGCATGATGATATTAAGCACCTCACCATGTAAGTTTTCTTGTATATAAAAGTTAAGAAAACCAGGTCCAGCAATTTCAATTTTTGCCACGATAGGGTCTTCAGGCATGTTAGCCAGTAGCATTTCTGCTAATTTTCGAGGCGGTATTTTCGCTTGTTTCGCGAGTTGCAAAGCAACATTGCAGGCAAAGTCTCCATGAGTTTTATCTTTACTGCGAGCCACATGCACATCTGTTCTTAGATCTTCGGAAATGCTTCCAGCCGATTGAAGATTCGCTATTGCTGCGCTGATAAGTTTGGCTATTTGTGATTGCATGTAGGCAGGTTTGGGTCTTTAAAGGCGTTGCATTGTACTGAATTTCAGAAGATTTGCGTTAGTTATGATAGTGAATAAAGTAGAGATAGCCTAGTTCATTTCTAGTAAATCGTTAATTCATCTCTAGGGGGTCAACCTCAATATCCCACCGTACGCGCTTGGCGAGTGGCCGTGCGGTGATCGCTTGGGTCCAATTGGTTAAATTTTGTTGAATTGATTTCCTGTGCTTGGCAAAAATAATCAACTGGCTTTGATACATTCCTGCTTTACGCTCCATCATTGCAGGAATAGGCCCATAGATAGTTAAGCCCTGAATGTTTTCTTTTTCCATGAGAGATTTAACGTCCTGTAAAAAGTTTTGTGTCAACCCCATACTATTGGCACGCGCACGAACCATGAGCATAAAGGTGTAGGGGGGTAGGGCGCATTCTTTGCGAATTTTTAATGCTTCTTTACTAAAAGCGGTATACCCCTCGGCCAATAAACAATTTAATTGCGGGTGTTCTGGCAAATAGGTTTGCAGTAATACTTTACCTTTTTTTGTACTTCGTCCAGCCCGGCCTGCGACCTGTACAAGTAACTGCGCAAGACGCTCGGTAGCACGAAAGTCAGTACTGAATAGACCATGATCAACATTCAAAATGCCGACTAAAGTAACATTGGGGAAATCATGTCCTTTGGATAACATTTGTGTGCCAATAACGATCTGATATTTGCCAGAATGAATTTCATTCAGCTTCTCTTCTAAGGCATTTTTTTTACGTGTACTGTCGCGATCAATACGTGTGATCGCTGTATTCGGAAAAATTTCTTTTAATTTATTCTCAATTCTTTGTGTACCTTCGCCCAACCATAAAAGTTTATCTGAGTTACACGTGGGGCAAATTTCAGGAACTTTTTCTTCCTTCATACAATGGTGACATTTTAAAATATTTCTTTTTTTGTAAAATGTCATACGCGCATCGCACCTTGTGCATTCTGCTATCCATGCGCATTCTTGGCAGAGTATGGTTGGAGCGTAACCGCGACGGTTTAAAAATAATAGTATTTGATTGCCGTTCGCTAGCTCAGTTAGCATCGCTTGTATGAGTTCATTAGATAGGCCGTCTGATGAAGCTACTGAACGCATATCAACTAATTTAACATCGGGGACACTTGAATCTTTTGCCCGCTTAGAAAGCACCAATTTTTGATAACGCTGGTTATTAACATTGTGCTGAGTTTCGAAAGAAGGTGTTGCAGTACCAAGTAAAATAGGTATTTTCAATTGATGGGCGCGGTAAACTGCAATATCTCGCGCATTGTAAAGAAATCCTTCGTGTTGTTTAAAAGATAGATCATGTTCTTCATCTATTATAATTAATCCAAGTTTGGAGTAGGGTAGGAAAATAGCCGAGCGCGTACCTACTACTATGCTTGCTTTATTGGTTTTTGTTGCAAGCCAAGTTTGTGCGCGTTCGTTATCGTTTAAACCTGAATGCGTTAAATGCACTTTCTCGCCTAAGCGAGATTCAATGCGTTGTAATAGTTGAGGCGTGAGACCAATTTCAGGTACAAGTATAAGAACCTGCTTCTTTTTTGCTATTACATCTGCAGCTAGAGATAAATAAACTTCAGTTTTTCCACTACCGGTAACACCATCTAATAAACAACAATTAAATTTATTAAGCTTAGTGGTTAATTCCTCATAAGCTTGTTGTTGCTCTGTGTTTAAGTTCAATTTCTCTATTGATTTTTCAGTGCTTATTGATTGGGGTAAAATTTCTTGTTGAACCTTCTTTATGAAATTTTTACTCAAAAGCGCATTCATAGCGCTTCGCCAATTAGGCATATGAATTGCGACTTCTTCAGCACTGAGTCCGTTGGGGCTCGCTTTTAATAACTCAACGATTAAACGTTGTTTGGGTGCACGAGCTAATTCAGAATCTAAATTTTGATCAGTGGATAATTTGTATAGTGTGCTGGTTGTGGGAGTAATTAACTTGCCTTTACGTAATACCGAAGGTAGTGCGGTAAATAATACTTCACCAATAGCTTGTTGATAGTATTCTGCCGCCCAGAATAATAATTCTAATAACGCCTTATCAAATATTGGTTCATCATCTAATACTTCTGTTACACGTTTGAGTTTATTGATGGGCAGTGAGCTATTAGCTGCCTTTTTTATAATTAGACCAATCAGCTTGCGTGCTCCAAATTGCACACGTACACGTGTACCTATTTTGTAATGTTTAAAATCCAGGTCTTTAGCAGGTAAATACTCAAACGTCTGGTATAGCGGGATGGGTAAAGCAATGATTAAAACAGAGGGAGAATTCATACGTATTTGTGGATAACTCTGTGAATAAAATCGCTAACAAATATGAGAATATAAAGATTTAATTGCATTGAATGGGTAAATATACGGTTTTAGTACCCTTAAAGTACTGATATTCATAGTTAAAATATTTTATCGAACTGCATTAAGCTGAAACTTATACTGGATTTTCTAATTACAGGATAATGTGCATAAACTACATTAACATTGTGAACTATCTAATGCTTTTACTTAGGTGAATATGTCAACCAAATGAGCGCTCATGCGTTGTTAATATTGTAAGGGCATTCTATGTCGTGAAATGTGGTTCTTCCACATAGTTAGCCAGCCTATCAGCACGGTATATGATTTTGCTGAAAGATTTAATTAATAAAGCTGCTGAATAAATGAGGAAAGTTTGAATTCAACACAGTCACAGCAGCTTGAAGAGTTTCTAATGAAGACGGAAAGACGTGCCTTTCGTATGGCTCAACTGTCAACTAGAAACCGAGAAGACGCTTTAGATGTAGTGCAGGATGCCATGATGCAGTTAGCGAGTAAGTATGCCAATAAGCCTGCGGATCAGTGGGCGCCGCTGTTTTATCGCATACTGAATAATCGCATAATGGACTTTCACCGCAAAAACACCACGCAAAGCCGCTGGCGGGTTTGGTTTAGCAATGCTGATGATGAAGACGATGGTTATGATCCAGTGCAGCACGCACCTAGTAGTGATTTAGGTCCCGGTGCAGTTGCAGATTTAGATGACTCTGTTGAACGCGTCGATCATTTTATTCAACAGTTATCGCCACGTCAGAGACAGGCTTTTTTATTGCGTGCTTGGGAAGGTATGGATGTAGCAGAAACCGCAAAGATTATGAAATGTTCACAAGGAAGTGTAAAAACACATTACTCAAGAGCTGTGCATTTTTTGCGTGAACAATTACAGGAAAACTTATGAACAAAGATGACCAAAATGTAAATGATGAAAAACTAGTTTCAATAGTATGTGATGCTTTGGATGATTCTATAAATCGCATCGATGCAGAAACCAGTCAACGTATTGTAGCGGCTAGACAGCAAGCTTTAGATAAACCCTCTAGAGGGTTTAATGTACCTAAGCTGTTTGCAGCTGCGGCTACAGCCTTCTCAATTTTTATCGCAGTAGTGATTGTAACCACACAATTGAATCAGCCCATGGATGCCGAAGAGGTTCAAGAAATTGAGCTTGTCGCTACTCAAGATGCAACTGAATTATACGAAGAGCTAGAGTTTTATACTTGGTTAGTCGAAGAAGATGTTACAAGTTAATAGGCAACAATACTGAATCCGCTGATGAGTAAAGTACTTACTACAATTATCTTGCTAATGCTTTGTGTGAGCGCGCATGCACAAGATCCCATTGCGTGGGATGATTTAAGTGCTGAGCAGCAGCGAGTGTTGAAAAAGTTTGAAGGCAAATGGTCTGATTTACCCCCGCACAAGCAAAATAAGTTGTCACGTGGCGCTCAGAATTGGCAAAACATGACGCCAGAAAAACAAGATAAAGTTCGTGAACGTTACAAGTGGTACAAGGATTTACCGCCAGAGAAAAGAGAAAGATTGCGTGAGAAATGGCAGAGCATGTCTCCGGAAGAGCGTAAAGCATTTCGTAAAAAACACAAAGGTAAGCATAAGCAGAAAAAGAAAAAAGGCAGTTGGAATAAAGACCACTAATTTGACGCTATATAAATACTTGTCATTACAATTATCTATTTAGCGCTTATAGGCCTGAACGAACCAATACTGTTTTGCATTCACACATCTTTAGGATAAAGTATATTCTTTAACCAGCACTATTTACTTCATGACTATAGCGCCTGGCGATACCCGACAACTTTCCACGCTGTCACGGCTTGGTTTGTTTGGTGCGGTAGATTTGGAGCAATGTTCCGAGTTATTGGTTAAGTGTTCAAGTAAGTCTTTAAACCCTGGTCAGATGTTGTTGTATAAAGACCAGGAGAATCACTCCATGTATGTCATTGTTGACGGCCATTTAGGTATGCATCTTCAAGAAGATGCATCCGCAGTTGTGACATTAAATCCTGGCGATACGGTAGGCGAAATGTCTGTCATTGGTGGTCAAGCGACAAGTGCATTTGTAATTGCCCAATCCAACTGCAAAGTACTAGAAATTCCTGAAAAGCTTTTATGGGAATTTGTTTCCAGTGATTTAAATTTCGCAAAAAATTTAATGAAGCTATTTGTTAAGCGTATGCTTGATTTAAATCGTTTGCTGTACCAACGCATGCATGAAGAAGCTAGAAGTAAAATTAAAGCAGAAAAAGATCAAGCAACCGGTTTATATAATATGGAGTGGATGAAGGAAACACTGCCGTATGAAATGACGCGCTGCGCAATGCGCAATCGTGCATTGTCGATCATGATTCTAAAGATCGATCGTTATGATAATTTTGTTCATTCTTACGGATCCTATACAGCAGATAAAATATTTCAAGCGGTGGCTAATGCAGTGCAAATTCAGCTGCGTGGTATGGATATGGCCGTTAAGCACGATGAAGGATGCATAGCATTGCTATTAATTGGCACAGATGAGATCCAAGCTGAAAATGTAGTGAAACGAATACATAAAGCCGTAAACCACCTTGTCTTGGGTGATCAAAAGCTAACTGAAAAATTTACACTTTCGGTTGGTGTAGCAGAAATGGCAGAAGAAGATTATGCAGAACTGTTGATAGCAAGAACTCAGGCTGCATTAGATCGAGCTGTAAATGATGGCGGTAATCAAACTTCACACTAATTATGCAAGTAGTAACTCTTAGCCTTAATTGATGTAAATTTAAGCAACCTCAGGCTATAAGTCTCATATTTACTGAGGTTTTAAGAATTTTATATTATCTCTCTGGTCAAATCTTTAATTGCAATGCTTTACGGTTTACCTATACAGTTTGCAACCTAAGGCTATCGTTGGAGTAACCAGAGTGATTGATCTCGGTCTACAAATACTACGCACGGATGTGTCAGGTATGCCAATGGAATGGATTAACTACCAAGATGCTGCGCGTCTATATCATGTCGGGCAGGTGGCTTATACATGTGGTGAGCGTATGTATGAGATACACGGAGGTATTAATGCACGCAGTGGTCTTAGAAGCACATTAGATGTTCATTCGATTATTGCTACCTACGGCAATAATAAGTCTTTGCACGATAGCTATGTTCCTCCACTTAATAACCGAACCTTATTCAAGCGCGATGCAAATTTGTGTTTGTATTGTGGCGATCACTTTGATCGTCGTGAATTATCCCGCGATCATGTGCGTCCCATCAGCCAAGGTGGTGTAGATCTTTGGAATAATGTGGTGACTGCCTGTAAGCGCTGTAATAACCACAAAGCCGGCCAAACACCTGAGGAAGCGGGGATGCAGTTATTAGCGATCCCGTTTAGTCCTACGCATGCAGAGTATATATATTTACAAGGCCGCAGAGTACTTGCGGATCAAATGAAGTTTTTGCTCGCCCATTTCCCACGTACAAGCCCTTTGCATCAACGGCTCAGCAACTTGACGTAATGGCCTAAAGTATAAGCCTGCCCAATAGATTGAGCTAGAAGATTGAACCAGTAGATTAAACAAGACAGATCGTCTATAAAAACTCGTGAAGTTTTGCTTATAGACAGGAAATTACAGTAGTCTTAGTTTAAAGTCTTTACCTTAAAAAATAATTCAAAACACTCATGCCAAAATTTCAAGGCAGTCAAAATTATGCGCACGGCAGTAATACTTGCCTGGGTGTGTTAATTACTAATCTGGGCACACCTGAAGCGCCTACCCCGCGAGCGATTAGAAAATACTTAGCTGAATTTCTTTGGGATCCACGTGTGGTTGAAATCCCAAGGCCTATTTGGTGGTTGATTTTACATGGTGTAATTTTACGCACGCGTCCACGGGCAAAGTCAGGAGACTATGCAAAAGTATGGACCGATGAAGGTTCGCCACTTTTAGTAATTAGTAAACAGCAGCGTGATGCGTTGCAAACCAAGCTTAGTAATCTTTGCTCGGGTCCAGTAAAAGTTGAACTTGCCATGCGTTATGGGCAACCTTCCATCACTTCAGCTTTAGAAAACTTAAAAGCGCAAGGTGCACGTAGAATTTTATTATTTCCGTTATATCCTCAATATTCAGCTAGCACAACGGCTTCAACATTTGATGCGGTAGCAAAAGTATTTATGCAGCAACGTTGGATGCCTGAACTTCGAATGGTAAATAATTATGGTGCTGATGAAGGCTATATCAATGCTTGTGCTACACAAATCCAGAATCACTGGGATAATCATTCGCAAAGCCAAGAATTAATATTTTCATTTCATGGTCTACCGAAACGAAATTTAGAGCTAGGCGATCCCTATCATTGTGAATGCCAACAAACGGCCAGGCTTATTGCAGAGAAATTAAATTTAAATGAATCGCAATGGCGGTTAACATTTCAATCACGGTTTGGTAGAGCAGAATGGATGCAACCCTATACGATTAAAACTATGGAAGAACTTCCTGGTGAAGGGGTTAAGTCTATCGATGTGTTTTGCCCGGGTTTTTCAGCAGACTGTATAGAAACACTTGAAGAGATTAGTTTAGAGAACCGCGATGTATTCTTACATGCAGGTGGCGAGTCATTTAGTTATATTGCAGGCCTTAATGCAGAGGCTGTTCATATTGATGCACTTGCAAATATTGTTATGCAGCACACTCAAGGTTGGCCTGAAGTGTCATCAAACTATCAAGGGTCTGATGAGGGTACTGCTAAAGAACGTGCAATGAAGTTGGGCGCTATGCAATAACGAATGACCGCTACGACCGCCATGGATGGTGGAAGTGCAGAAATTGCACGACTGCATGGGTGCAGGAGATAGAGCAACGCAATAGCAGTTGCCGAGGAGAAAATTTCTACCAATCTAATACAGACATTCGACTTAATGATTAATTAAATGGCTACTAATGATTTTCGAGAAAACTTAATTAGTTTATTGCGCACTATTGCTTCGGATGGAAGTCAGCACAAATATGAAAAAGAAGTATCAATAGGAAATGTTTCGGAAGAATTAATATGCGGGTGGTGTGATGATTTATATCATCCAAATACATCGTTGTTTGAATCAGCATTTAATTCTCAAGAACGAAGAGAGTTAGATAGGTTTAATTACTTTTTTGATAAATATATAAATTCAATTCCTGAAAAGCAAAAATTAATTGATTTGCAAAATAGCTATGAATGGAAAGAAATACAATCATTGGCTAGTCAGACAATAATTAAATGTGGCTGGGACGAATGACCGTTAACGACCCAAAGCGGACATAAATTTCTGAAATAATGTAAAGAAAAATAAAGCACAACACGGATTAGTAATTTTGTAATTATCGAAAAACAATATCGAGGTAATAGCATGACATTTGCAAAGGAATGGAAAACAGTACAGGCAAAAATTCACAAGAACGCAGTAGATCGTGGATTTTGGGACAACGAGCGCAACGAGGGCGAATTGATTGCGCTGATTCATTCTGAGTTAAGTGAGGGGCTAGAGGCATTGCGCAAAGATTTAGATGACGACAAAGTCCCAGAATTTAAAGGCATAGAGGCTGAGTTAGCGGACGCTGTAATTCGCATTATGGATTATGCGGAAGGGTACAACTACAGAGTGGTCGAAGCTATCGAAGCGAAGATGGCTATGAATAAAACTAGAGAGAGAATGCACGGCAAGAAATTTTAATTACGTTATCTAAATATAACGGCTTATAGTTCAAAGCGGACATTATCTAACTATATTTTAAAATTTTTAATATCCATACTTTTGTACTCGCCAAGAGTAAGCGGGCCTAATTCAATTGGCCCAATCTGGTGGCGGATCAGTCTAAGGGTTGGATGATTCACGGCTGCCGTCATGCGCCGTACTTGTCGGTTGCGACCTTCTTTTATCACGATATCTAACCATTGTGTGGGGATGGTTTTGCGAAAGCGAATGGGCGGATCGCGTTCCCATAAGTTTTTTGGTTCATCTATACGCGTGACTTCTGCGGGGAGTGTTATTCCATCTTTTAACTCAACGCCTTGCCTTAGTGCGTGTAATGCTTCATCACTGACTTCACCTTCTACTTGCGCCCAATAATGTTTGGTCCATTTGAACTTAGGGTCAGCAATGCGTTGTTGTAGTTTGCCATCGTCGGTAAGGAGCAATAAACCTTCGCTATCTTTATCTAAACGGCCAGCAGCATATACATTAGGAGTATCGATGTAGTCTTTTAGCGTTTGCCTGTTCGAATTATTATTGGCATCCGAGTCCGTAAACTGGCTGAGTACACCAAAAGGTTTGTTGAATGCAATTAATTTTGCCATCTAACTTACTTGAGCTAGGCAGCTTTTAAAAATCTCATCCACTTTTCGCGCCGGAATTCACCAAAATTTAACACCTCAAATAAATCATTCAGCATGGTGAAGTCGGGCATGTTGCGTTTCAGTGTGACACTGTCATCAAGTTCAACTTCACAGTGAATTTCAGTGAGCTTTTTATATAAAAGCAATTCTTCTTCATGGTCAGCTAGTAAGCCCTGTATACGTTTGGCACCGCGTATTTTCATTTCACTGACTTTATGAATATTTCGCAATAGTTCGTCGAGACTTGAAAACTTGTTTAACAACTTTGCAGCAGTGGCCATACCGATTCCAGGTACTCCTGGGATGTTGTCGGCAGTATCACCGGCAATTGCAAGCTGATCTGCTATTTGATTTGGGTACACCCCAAACTTTTTTTTGATTTGTGGGATAGAATTGCGTTCGCCTTTAGCAAAATTCCAAAAAATATCATCTTCAGTGATGAGCTGTGCGAGATCTTTGTCTGCAGATAGAATCGTAATAGGGTGGCCTTGATTGCGCATACGTGTCGCTAAGGTGCCGATTAAGTCATCTGCTTCATAATGTGGGCTGCCAATTTCGCAAATCCCTAAAGCTTCTATAAATTCTCGGCAATACTTAAATTGGCGTTTTAATTCTATAGGCGCTGGATCACGGTTCGCTTTGTACTCTGGGAACATTTCATTTCGAAATGAAGACTTCAAGCTTTCATCAAAAGTAAACGCTACATATTTGGGTTTAGCTTGTTGTAGAAATTGATAGACAAAATCTGCGAAACCATACACTGCATTTACTGGTTCATTGGCTTGATTTACAACACTATCCGGTACCGTGAACCAGGCACGGAAAACATAGATACTAGAATCTATTAAGTAGACGTTATCGGTCAAAATATTAAAGAGATGTGCATAAAAAAAGCGACTCTACTAGAGAGTCGCTTTGAAGTCATCAACAGAGGTTTGTAGGTTTATTGTACGATTTTAATCAGTTGTCCAGCTTTTGGTTCACCCTCAGGGTACATGCCGTTAAGTAAACGTAGTTGCTCAACTGGATGATTTTGTAGATCAGAACGCTTGGCTAGTTTTGCAAAGGTGTCTCCCGACTTTGCACGTATTATCTTGATGTTTTTTGGTTTAGCTAATTTTCTTTCGGCAGTTTTAAGTTGGCGCATGCTTTTAATGGCGCCTAATCCTACAGAGTCATACTTATCCAACGCTGCACTATCTTTACCAGCAATTAAAACTTGATAAATACGTTTACCGTGGAAAACAGCAGCAACACGACTGGGTACACTTCCATTTTTAGTAGAAAGATTGGTATAGCCAGTATAGCCTTGGAAGTTAGCCGTTTGGACAGGTTGACCTTTAGTCACTTTACCTTTGAACTGTTCATCCAAATATTGTTTTGGTGTTTGTTTCTTGTTCAGGTCATCAATCGTGATTTGTAGTTGTACATCACCTGTTTTCGGTGTGGCGATGAGGCGGTCTGGTAAATTATTTACTTTCCAGCCTTCAGGGAATGCAACAAATAAATTTAAATCACTATGATAGAACCTATTCTTACGTAGCACACCGTCTTGTTCGGCAGTACCTAAGACTGCGCCATCCATATATTTTAAAAACTTCTCGCGACCTGCTTCACGAGTAGCAGCGGTTTTAATTTTATCTGCTGCGCCTATTACTTCTTGTAAGCGCGCATCATTTGCAGGGTGAGTAGAGAATGTGCCGTGATAAGCGCGAGGTTCGCGACCTTCTTCTTTAGCGAGTTGCTTATCAAAATCTTCCTGGTCTTTAAGAATTTCAACTACCTTAAGCATTTCTTGAGGGTCGTAGCCCACATTAGCTAAATACTCAGCGCCTAAGCGATCGGCTTCTAATTCATGGTTGCGGCCATAACCACGTATCAATGCTGTACTTCCAACATTGGCAGCTTGTGCAGCTTGGCCACTACCGGTAAGAATTCCAACGCCTGCACCTAAGATGCCTGCAACCGTTCCAGCACTTTGTTGGCGCACACCATGGCGAGCGGTAATGTGTCCTAGCTCATGTCCTAATACACCAGCAAGTTCGGCTTCAGAATTCATATAAGCCATGATGTCGCGAGTGATGTATAGGTAACCGCCAGGGAGTGCAAAAGCGTTTATTTGTGGGCTGTCTAAAACCGTTACATGGTAAACTAAATTACTACGATGACTCTTATTGCCTATTTCTTCTACAAGACCTTCAACATAACTTTGTAAAGCCGGATCATTGTAAGGACGGTATTGTTTCATCACTTGTTGATGAGCTTGTTTGCCTAGATTGATTTCCTGCTCTTCAGACATCAATACAAAATCTTGTTTGCCGGTAACAGGGTTTGTGGCACAACCCGAAAAGAAAAGGCTTCCAAGTAGGAATATGCTCAATACGAAAAGGTTTGCTTGCTTGCCCATCATCGATTCCTCATTTTTTTTGGCTTCAATTTTTTGCTTGGTGTTCTGTTTATATTTTGACGTAGATTAACCATATAAAGTTTCCACTTTTACATATACTTTTTTATAATATGCGCAATCGTAGCCCTGATTTGGCGATAAGCCAAATGTCAGTAATGATAAAACCCTAAATTAGAGGGTGTTATAAATAGACTGTGTAATGTTTGCTATGGGGTTTGCTAGATAAGCAAGAGCAAGATTTGTGTTAGCTTTTGTTGCCGTAACGTTTGCGGAATTTATCTACCTGACCAGCAGTATCCACAATCTTTTGTTTACCCGTAAAGAATGGGTGACACTTAGAGCATACATCAATGCTCATGGCGTCATTACCATAAGTGGAGCGAGTAGCAAAGGTGTTACCACAGCTGCACGTCACATTAACTTCTTGGTAATTTGGATGTATGTCTGCTTTCATGGCCTAATAAATGTGGTATGGGTTTCTTTGTAGAGCCAGCGGATCATACGCAACCCTAAACGCCAACTCAAGTGTCCTAATTAGGCTATCTCATTAGCCCATAGTTTGCGCCATTCCTTTATAAAATTCCTGATGATTGAGTCTTAAGTGATTGTCCAAATAGAGGTTTATCACTTATCCACAAAATCTGTGGATAAATCTGTGTGTAAATTTAAAGTCTATCGACAAAACACGAGTTTTTTGACACTTTTATTAAATCGCCTAAATAATGTACAAGAATTTAAGTTGTTGATTAGTAAAGAGTTACACCTTTAAGGGTTAGCTTGATGATTTATTGATCAATAAAACCTACTGTACATGAGGATATTGTTTCACTTGTGTATAACCCGACCGATAAATACCAAATATAGGGTCTGAAATGGCTGAATTTTAGTCTGTATCTCGTTTGGATTGGATGTTTGCTATTTCACCAGAAGAGTCAATTTGCACAGATATTTCAATAGGTGAGCAACACACTTGGCAGTCTTCTACATAGTCCTGATTACCAGCACTGCTGTCTATGAGTATTTCTAACCGCTCACCACAATAGGAGCAATCAATGCTTGAGGGTGTGAGGAGATTGTTCATTGTGGCAAATCAGCTTCTTGTTTAGGCAGGCGCGCATAAAGTTCCTCAGCGCGTAGTGGATCGTTATAAGAGATTTGATCGGCAATTTGTCGGATCAAGGCATTGCGTTGTGTTTGAGTCGGCATGCTGTGTGCAAGCTCTAATGCATATTCCACATCACTACTGGTGGCAACCCCCACAACCGAGCTAAGTAAGCTCTCGAAAATGGCTTCGCCTCTAAAGTTTTCAACCCAAGTTGCCGCTTCGTTTAAATCGTAAGATGAATAATAATAGGTAATATTCTGTGCCCAACTATCACGCACTGGGCCAGAAAGTTGCGGCAAGTAACTTGCCGCTAAATCTGGATCTACGCTAGCCAGTTGATTGCCGATACTAATCAACCCATTTTCTTGAACTTGCCCGCTTTTGCTGTTTACCCAAGCCATCGCTGCATCTGGATCACTATTTGCCCAGTTATATACCACGGAGTTAATCGTTTCTGCATTTACATCTGCATATGGTAATTGATCAATCATTTCTGCAGCGCGCTGGGGATCATTGTAAGAAAGGTTATCCACCACCGTTACGATAAGTTGCTTTCGTAGTGTAGGTTGTTGTGAGCTCAGTGCAATTTGCAATGCACGCTCAGGGTTTTCAGATGCAATTTGAGAGACAACAGTATTCTGTAAATATAATTGTCCAGTTGGATCTTGTTCGCGCGCCCAAGTTAAAGCTTCATCTGGTGATTGCGTACTTAAATATTGGATAACCGTTGGCGCGAGTTGCTGCTTCAATTGTTTATTGTCTAGCTGGGCTACAAAATTTGCTGCAGCTTGTGCGTCACTTGCTGCCCAAGTTTGTATCGTAGCGTTATAGGCATCCACTCGACTACGAGAAGAGGGAATATTTTCAATTATATTAAGTGCGTCTCTAGGATTCTCATTTGCTAAATAGGTAAACACCGTATAACTAATGCCGCTGGTTCTTCCTGCATTGGGCAGTGTTTGTAATTTGTCATAGGCCTCTTGAGGATCGGTCTCTGCCCATCGATATAATACGGTCTCTAATAACTGTTGACGTATGCGATTGTCGGCAATGCGTTCAACATATGAAAATGCTTGTTGAGGGTTTTGTGTGGTCCAAGTGTCTACAATTCCTTGAAGAGCACTATCTCGTTCATATCCAGTTATCATTCTCATAGCTTCTTGTATAGCGGCTTCTGGATCTTGAGAAGCTTTTTCTATTAAAGCATTGCTGACATATTGTTCTTTTGAAGATTCTATTCCTAAGCGTTTAGAAACCTCCGTTATCAACTGAATATCATTAACATTGATTGCGGTTATCACACCTTGTGATGCAGTATTTTTTTGGTAGGTGTTTTTAATGTCATTTGCGCTCTTAATAGCAGTTTCTAGATCTAGCTTTGCCCAATGCTGATATACCTGAGGAAGTAAGGAAGGATTTTTATTTTCATAGGCATCCATTGCGATGTTTGCAGCGGTTTGAGGGTCTATCTCAGTAAAACGAGCCATTAATATTTTCAATATGCCTTCACGTTGTTGTGTATTAACTACACCTGTTGCCTCTTTTAGTAACTGTTGTAAGTGAACTCTATTAGCGCGGCCTGCAATGGCATGTAACGCTTCTTGTTGTGCAAATATTGACGGTAAAGATAAAACTTCAGCAATACTGTTTAGGCTTTGATAATGTTCTTTACGCTGTAGTTGTGCAGCTTCGACTGTTATGGCCTCTGTAGTTTCAATTGGTGTTAAAAGTTTTTGGCTAAATAGATCACTCTTGGCGCCACTTCTAAAATTTTTGCCGAGCCAATATCCACATACACTCGTGAGAATTAAACTTAATACAACTAAGGGTAGCCATTTCGTTTGCATTGCAAGTACCTATTAATATTTGAAAGCAAATTTTCTAATATAATTATGTTTTAAATATGTCGGGTTTGTGTCATTGCATGTCTGTAATAAGCAAGACGACGCAACAAGCCAGAGTTGTGAGTTGAAAAAACGGACGGTGTTGAGACATTTAAGTTGTCGTGGCTTGCGGCAACCAGTTTTGTAAAACATCATCTAAAAATCGATAACCACGACCACTGCAGTGGATGTTATCGTTAGTTATTACCAATAAGCCTTCAGAAATGTGGGACTGTAAAGGCTCATTAATTATTTCAATAGGCAAGCCTGTGTGCAACTCAAATTGTTGTTTTGTAAAGCCATGCTTTAAACGTAATGCGTTTAACATAAATTCAAAAATAATATCTTCTTCGATTAACGTATGAGTACCCAAAGAAGGTTTTCCTTCATTTATGTAACGCATATATTGCTGTGGATGTTTGGGTTTTTCACAGCGAGTAATAGAATTTGGTTCATGCATAGTTGAACTTTGTTGGGTTAACTTTTGATGTGCTCCCGCACCAATACCCAAGTAATCACCAAATTGCCAATAATTAGTGTTATGCATGCATTGAAAATCGTCTTTTGCATAAGCCGATACTTCGTACTGTTGGTAACCGTGATTGGCGAGCAATTCCATTCCACTTTGTTGTATTTCCCAGCTTTCTTGGTTATCGGGTAGGCGTGGTGGTTGCCGATAAAAGCTAGTGTTCGGTTCTATGGTGAGTTGGTAGTATGAAATATGGGTTGGGTTTAGGCGGATCGCTTGTTCAATGTCGTGTAGTGCCGTGGTTAAGTTTTGTTGCGGTAGCGCATACATTAAATCGATATTAATGTTTTCAAATCCAGCTTGCTTAGCAATATTTACAGCGTTGATAGCATTTTGTGCGTCATGAATACGCCCAAGTTTTTTTAGTTGCGTGTTTGTAAAACTTTGTACACCGATGGAAATGCGATTCACTCCAGCCGCACGAAAGCCGGAAAAATTTTCTTGGTCGGTTGTGCCAGGATTGGCTTCGATGGTAATTTCTGCAGTAGGGTTTAGATTTAGTTCATTACGAATTGCGTCTATAAGGCGCTTAATGTTTTTGGCCGTAAAAATACTAGGAGTGCCGCCACCGATAAAAACACTATTGATATCTCGATCTTGCGCTTCTTTCGCATGAGATTTTAAATCAAGAATTAATGCATCAATATATTGGTCTTCGGGGAGCGTATTTTGTATTTCGTGTGAATTAAAATCACAGTAGGGGCACTTCTTGATGCACCAAGGGATATGCACATATAATGATAAAGGAATACTGTTTTCACGTTTGGTCATATTTGATCATGATGACGCATGCTCAATTCTTGTTACACTAATTTAGTTTAGAAATTAATTTCTGTAAAGCTTGTGCACGATGACTGATACGGTTTTTTTCCGCAGGCTCTAATTCAGCGGAAGAGCATCCGTGTGTCGGCACAAAAAATAACGGGTCATAGCCAAAGCCATTAGGGCCCGTTAAATCATGCAATATTATTCCTTCCCAACTGCCTTCGCAGATGAGTGGCATAGGATCTTCCGCGTGACGCATGTGCACAATGACGCATTGAAAACGTGCTGTACGGTTTTCTTCTGTTACATCTTTCATCTCAAGGAGCAGTTTTTTATTGTTGGCATCATCCGCACCATGCTTGCCGGCATATCGTGCGCTGTACACACCGGGTGCACCTTGTAGTACATCAACTTCTATACCGGAATCATCAGCCAGTGCAGGTAGACCGGTGAGTTCTGCCGCATGACGAGCTTTAATGATGGCATTTTCAACAAACGTTGTACCCGTTTCAGGAACATCAGGGACATTAAATTCTGATTGTTTAATTAGTTTAAAGCGTTGTTGATCTAGAACCGCTTGGATTTCTCTTAACTTTCCTGAGTTCCCACTGGCCAATACGATTTTCTCACTGTTCATTATGTTAGGTATGGCCTATTGAATTAACGAATTAGCTTAAACAAGCTTTCTGCTGCTGGATAATCTCTTGAATGCCTTTGTTGCCCAAGCCTAATAAGCTACCTAATTCATCTTGAGTAAATGCTTGTTGCTCTGCGGTGCCTTGAATTTCGATGAATGCTTGGTTGTCGTTCATCACAATATTCATATCGGTTTCAGCATCACTATCTTCAGCATAGTCGAGATCTAGGATCGGTACATTTTTATAAATACCTGCTGATATGGCAGCTATATAATGATTCACAGGGTCTTTCTTGAGATCGCCAGAGGCCAACATTTTTTGAATAGCATCGTAGAGCGCAACAAAGCCGCCTGATATAGAAGTAGTACGTGTGCCTCCGTCTGCTTGGATAACATCACAATCTATAGTGATTGAGTACTCGCCAAGCTGTTTTAGATCTACAGCTGAGCGCAGCGATCTGCCAATTAAGCGCTGAATTTCAAGTGTACGCCCACCTTGTTTGCCGCGAGAAGCTTCGCGCCCCATTCTGCTGTTCGTAGAACGTGGCAACATGCCATATTCTGCAGTGATCCAGCCTTGTCCTTTGCCTTTTAGAAACCTTGGTACTTGATCTGACACGCTGGCGGTGCATAGAACCTTGGTATCACCAAATTCTGCTAATACTGAACCTTCCGCATGCTTGGTATAGTTACGGGTAAAGCAGATATCGCGCATTTGGTCTGGTTGACGGCCGCTAGGTCGAGCGATGGTTGTACCTGATGTATTGGAAGAATTCATAAAACTACCTGGTGGAATTGCAAAGAGTCGCGCATTATACGCAAAAAATTTCCATAGTATTTCTACTTATAAGAAGACATGCTTATTTATGTAGTATGAGAATGTAAAAGGATAAAATTAAATGCTTTGTAGTATGACGGGGTTTGCCCGAGTTGAAGATGTATGTGATCAGGGTAATGTGAGCTGGGAGCTGCGGTCAGTTAATCATCGCTATCTAGAGATAAATTTTCGTCTACCTGAGGAAGTTCGCAGAATTGAGCCGCAATTGCGTAAGTTGCTTCAATCTAAACTTGCACGGGGTAAAGTGGACTGTACTTTTCGTTATCAATTGGCCGAGGCGCAAACGGCTGCACTAGAGATTAATGAGCCTCTACTAGAGAGTCTGATAAAACAGGTCAATCACGTAAATGAAAAGCTGCCACAAGCCACCCCAGCAGAGGCGGTGGATCTTCTTTCTTGGCCAGGCGTGGTACGTACTGCAGAAACAGATATGAACAGTTTTCATACAAGCTGTTTGGAATTATTCAAAAACGCAACTGATCAGCTTGTAGACATGCGCGGTACAGAGGGTAAGCGTTTAAAAAATATGTTACAAGAACGCTGCGATGAAATTACAAATATTGTTAAGCGTGTGCGAATACGTTACCCGCAAGTTTTGGAATCAATAAAACAAAAACAACAACAGCGCATTGATGATCTTAATGTGGATATGGATCAGCAACGTTTCGAGCAAGAGCTAGTATATGCATCGCAAAAATTAGATGTCGCTGAAGAGCTAGATCGGTTGGATAGTCATTTAACCGAAATGCAGACAATATTTGACCGCAAGGATCCTATTGGTAGACGTTTGGACTTTTTAATGCAAGAGTTTAATCGTGAAGCGAATACTCTGGCATCAAAGTCTGCAGATGTTGAGACCACGCAAGCCGCTGTAGATTTAAAAGTATTAATTGAACAGATGCGTGAACAAGTGCAGAACATAGAGTAAAAGTAGGTCATACATGTCAAATCAAGAGCATTCTAAAAATCATCAAGTCAAAATATTTTGTACCGGCGGTACGATTGATAAAGTTTATTTTGACGCATTAAGTGACTACCAGATTGGCGAGCCTGTAGTCGGTAATATCTTAAAAGAAGCGTTAGCTAAATTTTCTTTTGAAGTAATATCTATTCTTAAAAAAGATAGCTTGGAAATTACTGATCAAGATCGCGACATGATTTTTGATAAAGTATCTATGGATGCTTGCGAGCACATTTTAATTACTCATGGAACGGACACGATGATTGATACTGCACAACGTTTAGAAGAAATTAAAGATAAAACGATTGTCTTAACCGGAGCGATGCAGCCTGCACGTTTTCGCAATACCGATGCAATCTTTAATATTGGTTATGCAATTTCAGCCGCACAGCATTTACCGCATGGAATTTATCTTGCCATGAATGGTCAAATTTTCACGCCTGATGCGGTGCAAAAGAACCGTGCTGCAGCACAATTTGAAGCTACCTAGAATAGGGAAGTTACCGGTAACTGCATCCTCGGCAACTGCTCCTGCGTTGCTCTACCTCCTACATCCTTGTAGTCGTGCATTATCGGCATACATTACATCCCTGTAAATAAAAACTTTAAAAATAGCTAAATATTCACTTGAAAAGCCAAAATGAGCCCATATATTTTAACTATCAAAGTTAATTACTCTAATGTGAGGAGGCTAAAATGCTTGCACGAGTTTATCGAGATCCAATGGATTCCTTCCGCGAGTTTCGTGGAGAACTAGATCGTATATTTAATACTAATGCGGCTGCATATACCGATACCGATACCGATACAGAATGGGTGCCTGCTGTAGACATCAAAGAGGCTAAGGATGCCTATGAAGTGGTTGCAGATGTCCCGGGAGTTGATCCGAAAAATATTGATGTTTCAATTGAAGACAGTGTGCTAACCGTTAAGGGTGAGCGCAAGTCTGAAAGCAAGGATGAAGGTGAAGGATTCACCCGCACAGAGCGGGCCTACGGAAGCTTTTATCGTCGCTTTACGCTTCCAGATACTGTAGATGCAGAAAATATATCGGCTAAAACGGAACATGGTGTTCTTAAACTATATATTCCTAAAAAGGAAAAGGTATTGCCGAAGAAAATTTCGGTTGAAGGATGATCTGACTCAACACGGATGTGATTACATGGAAGTTCCCTGGAAATAGCAAAAGGGAATAGATAGGGAATATGGACAAGGCGCCGCGTTTATTCGCGGCGTTTTTATGTAAGGCTAGTGAAAATAGATTAGTATCATTGGGATCTTATGGAATACAAAGACTATTACAAAATACTTGATGTAGAGCGCGATGCAGAAGAAGCTGCAATTAAAACGGCTTACCGTCGTCTTGCGCGCAAGTATCATCCTGATGTTAGTAAAGAAGCAGATGCAGAAAAGAAATTTAAAGAAGTAGGCGAAGCCTATGAAGTGTTAAAAGATAAAGAGAAGCGTCAAGCATATGACCAACTAGGTGCGAATTGGAAGCAAGGGCAAAACTTTAATCCTCCGCCAGGTTGGGAAGATGTATTTTCAAATGCGGGTTCTTCTGGTCACGCAACGGGTGCAGGTTTTGGTGGTGCAGGTGACTTTAGTGATTTCTTTGAATCCATGTTTGGCGGTGGGTTTAATCAATCTGGTGGTTTTCAACAAGGTGGCTATCAGGCAAAAGGTGCTGATCAAAATGCGAATATCTCTATAACACTGGTAGATGCCTATGAAGGGGTTAAAAAAAATATTCGCCTGGGAAACAAGCAAACCGGTAACGGTCGTAATCTAGATATAAAAATTCCTGCTGGAATTACTTCAGGTAAGCGCATACGTCTCAGCGGGCAAGGTGGCCAAGGTGCAGGGGGTGGTCCAAATGGCGACCTGTATTTAGAAGTAACCATTACTCCACATCGACTATTTAAAATAGATGGGAAAAATATTTTACTAGATCTTCCGATTTCTCCTTGGGAAGCGGTATTAGGTGCGCAAGTTAAAGTGCCAACCTTAGGTGGGTATGTGGAAGCTAAAATTCCCGCAGGCTCACAGTCAGGAAAAAAACTACGATTAAAAAATCGAGGTCTTAAAGGTCAATCAAGTCAAGGCAGCCCTACAGGCGATCAGATTGTAACGTTGCAGATTGTTATGCCTGATAATGGTTCAGAAGTAGATAAGGAATACTTTGAGGATATGGCGAAGCGATTTGATTTTGATCCACGTCAAAATCTCTAACTCGTAGCTATGCTGCGAGTTTTATACACTAAGGGATCTTTATACATATAATAACGTCTTACTTGCAAGAATAACCAATAACAATTGTTCAATATGAAGCTACCTATCATTTGCAGTCTTATCTTATTAACGCTGTTGTTAAGTGCTACTAATGTTTTTGCTGGCTTACCCAATAGCGTAGACGGCCAACCGTTGCCAACGTTAGCGCCCATGTTGGAGCGTACGACTCCTTCAGTAGTAAACATTTCTACTACCGGCAAGGTAATGGTTCGAGGTCCATTTTTTGATGACCCGTTTTTCCGGCGATTTTTTGATGTGCCACAGCAACAACGCGAACGACGTACAACCGGATTAGGTTCTGGGGTGATTATCGATGCACGCAATGGTTACGTGGTTACTAATTCACATGTCATTGATAAAGCACAAGATATCGTGGTGACGTTGGAAGATGGCCAACGTTTTGATGCACAAGTGATTGGTAAAGATCCTGGTGCAGATATCGCAGTGATACAAATTGATGCTACAAATCTCAAAGAAATTTCTTTAGGAAATTCTGATGATTTGCGACAAGGCGATTTTGTTGTAGCGATTGGCAATCCATTTGGATTGGGCCAAACCGTGACTTCTGGAATTGTGAGCGCCTTAGGTAGAAGTGGGCTGGGGATTGAATCGTATGAAGATTTCATCCAAACCGATGCTTCGATTAACCCGGGAAATTCCGGTGGAGCATTAGTAAATTTACGCGGCGAGTTGATTGGAATTAATACGGCTATTTATGGGCCTAGCGGTGGCAACGTGGGGATTGGATTTGCCATACCCATGAACATGGCAAAGCAAATCATGCAACAACTCATTGAACACGGAGAAGTGAAACGTGGGCGTATAGGGTTTAGTGCGCAAGATTTAACGCCTGAACTAGCAGAAGCGTTCGGGATCAACCGAAATAAAGGGGTGGTGGCACGAGTTGAGGCTGATTCACCTGCTGATAAGGCTGGAATGAAAGTTGGCGATGTTATTATTGAAGTGAATGGCAAAGAGGTTCAAAGCTCCGGGCAGGTGAGAAATGAAATTGGTCTGCTACGTATTGGCAGCCATGTAAAAATTGAAGTACTACGTAACGGTAAATCACGCACCTTAACTGCAACCGTAGAGGATCAAGTAACCAATAGTGTAGCAGGTGTAAAACTTAGTAAACGTTTAGCGGGAGCAGAGTTTGGTGAGGTGAGAGAAGAAACTTCGCGGGGATCGATTTCTGGGATAGAGGTGCTAAGCGCCAGCGGTAAAGCCGCTTCAGCTGGATTGCGTAAAGGCGATATTATTCTGAGTGTGAATAAAAAACGCGTAAAAAGTATTGGTGATATGAAAACGGCTATTAAAAGAAATGCAGACGCAATGTTGCTAAACATTCAACGAGATTCGCGTGGTTTATTTTTATTAATTCAGTAAAAGCTTTTAGTCACTTTCATAACCTTTGTGAACAAGAGAGGCTTTTAACCATTGATTGCCTTTAAACCCTACATAGAGATGTATCAATAATAGTAATAGAGTCGGTATCAGTAGATAAAACTCTGGTAGCTTCTTAGCATCTATTAAATAAGCCATCACAACAGAGTGAAAAAAATAAACTGGGATATAGGTTAGTAAAACAAAAAGACCTTTAATCCAAAGTCCTCTGGATAATAACCAACCCCAAGCAAACACTAATCCGAAAAAAGTAAAACCGTTGCCGACATTAACTACGCGATGTTCGCGTTTATAATTAGCCACCCGTTACCGGCGGAAAAAATGCAACTTCATCTCCATCACAAACTTCTTTATCAAAGCTTGCATATTCTTGGTTGACAGCTACTAACAAGCGATCAGGTTTTTGCATGTTCTGGGTGGCATGCTTCCATACTTCTGTAACCGTGATGGTAGTTGTAAACGGTATATCATCGTGGCTGCGACCCATAGCTTCTCGCAAACTAGCAAAATATTTAACGTGAACTGACATCCTCTAAATATTAACCTCGAAATCTTTGTCTACAAACCGATCCGAAATGGTACCATTTACCTAACATGAGCAAACTAACCCACTTTAATAAAGAAGGTGAAGCCCACATGGTTAATGTGGGGGGGAAACCCGTGAGTCATCGTATTGCGGTTGCGGATGGCCGCATTCGTATGCAAACCGAAACCTTGAAGTTGGTGCAAACGGGTGGTCATAAAAAAGGTGATGTTTTAGGCATTGCACGCATTGCGGGCATTATGGGCGCTAAAAAAACCTCAGAGTTAGTACCGTTATGTCATCCTTTGGCGCTAACTTCAGTCGAAGTTGAATTTCATATCGAAGAAGCCCCGGCAGCAATTTATTGTAAAGCGACTGCAGAAACACGAGGGCAAACGGGTGTTGAAATGGAGGCAATAACGGCTGTTCAGGTTGCATTGTTAACGATCTATGACATGTGCAAGGCGGTAGACCGAGGTATGATTTTGCAAGATATCGCATTATTAAGTAAGACGGGTGGGAAATCAGGTACCTGGACGCGCAAATCATAAACTTATCGTTTAGTAAGTGGTCCATTAAAGAATAACTATAAGAGTAGTCAGGAGAACGACCATGAAAATAATTAAGTATCTTGTTATCGCGATCATTTTGTTGGTTGTGGTCGTGATTGGCGGCGGAGTATTTTTTCTTAGCACCTTAGACGTCAACAATTATAAGGAAGAAATTGCAAGTGAAGTTAAAAAGGCAACGGGAAGAGATTTAGTCATTACCGGGGGTATCAAGACTTCTTGGTGGCCGCTCGGCTTAAGTTTAGGTGAAACCACCTTTGGTAATGCACCTGGCTTTGGCGACACACCCATGGCTACTGTAGAAGAAGTTAGCATAAGTGTTGCAGTACTGCCTTTACTTAAGAGCAAAGTAGAAGCCTCTAAATTAATATTACATGGCTTAAAAGTGAACTTGCATAAAAATGCGCAAGGCGTTACCAATTGGGATGACTTAGTGTCTGAAGAGTCATCAAGTGAAGAAACATCAGATGGAAGTTCGGCAGCACCGGAATTGGTGATCAACGGAATTGATATTAGTGATGCAGAATTCCATTGGCAAGATGATCAAGTAGGCACCAAAATTCAAATTGCTCCGTTTAATTTAACTACGGGTGAATTAGGTGATGGCAAAGCGACTGATGTAAAGATGGATTTAAAACTGAAGAATGCTGAGCCAGTGATGGATGCAAGTTTAAAGATTGTTACTAAAGCATTGTTTGATTCAAAAGCACAAACCTTGAGTTTAAAAGATTTAGATGTGGAGCTGCATAGTACGGGTGAATCTTTTCCAAATGGTGCGATGGATTTAGATTTAAATTCTGATGTTAGTGGAAACTTTGCGACACAAAAATATGCGATGCAAAATACGCAGATAAAAATTTCTGGCACTGGAGATGCTTTCCCAGAGGGTAAGCTAGAGGTAGCGTTGCAAACTAATATTGATGCGGATGTTGCCAATGAAGCATTAAGTCTATCGTCGCTTGTAGTATCGATGTTAGATACACAACTAACAGGTAATGCATCCGTAAAATCGTTTAGCAAACCCGATGTTAAGTTTACTTTAGCATCTGAATTACTAGATTTAGATAAATTATTGCCAACTTCCAGTGCGGATGAAAAAGCAGAAAGCACCTCGGCAGATGAAAACGAACCGATTGAGCTGCCTACTAAAACATTGAGAGACATGCGCGTAAATGGTGATATAGCCGTCGGAAAATTAATAATTTCCGGCATGACCATGACGAACGTCAAAGCGACCGTGACAGCTAAGGGCGGTTTGCTGCAAGTCACTCCTATGTCGATGAATCTTTACGATGGAAGCATGAAAGGTAAGGCCAGTGTAGATGTACGTGGCGATAAACCAAAATATGCTTTGGCTACTGATATTGCTAATGTAGCCATCGATAAACTCAGTATTGATTTTCTAGGAGAAGAGCAAGCATATATAAGAGGTGCCAGTAATCTCGCATTAAATATTCATACTACGGGCAATAGTATTGCAGAACTTAAACAAGCGCTTGGGGGTAAAGTTAATCTTAAAGCGAATAATGGCGCATTACGCGATGAAAAGTTAGCGTCCAATGTTGAAAAAGCGGCGGCATTATTGAGGAAACGTGATGCTAAGCCGAGTGGAGAGGAATTGGTATTTGATGAATTGTTTGGTAGCTACAATATTGCCAATGGAGTGGCGACTAATAAAGACCTAACGTTTAAATCCCCGGTGGTTAATGCTAAGGGCGAGGGTACGATTGATATTGGAAAATCAAAAACAGATTATAAAATTGCGATAGGTTTATCGGACGAACCTGATAAATGTGGCGTACCTGTGAAGATTAAAGGGCCCTTTGAGGATCCAAAATATGGTTTGGATACAGAAGGTTTATTGAAGTGCACCTCTTCAGAGAAAATTGCAGAAAAGAAAGAAGAGTTAAAAGAAGAGTTCGAAGAGAAGAAAGAAGAAAAAGTAGAAGAGCTTAAAGAAAAATTTGGCGGCAAACTAAAAGATAAGCTCAAACTATTCTAATGAAATGCATGATATGCGTTTTGCTGTTTGGGCTAAACGTATGTGTGGTTACTCATGCAGTTGAAGTGAACGTGCGTTATGCGGATAAAACCTATTTTCTAAGCGCAGAATTTACAGTCGAAGCCGCGCCCGCGCGAGTGATGGAAATACTAACCGATTTCAAAAATATATCAGATCTTAATCCCTCTATTATCGAGAGTGAAATACAAGATTCGTCAATAGCAGACAGCCTGCGAGTAAGAACGGTAGTGCACGACTGTATTTTATTTTTTTGTAAAAGCATTACGCGGGTGGAAGATATTACTCAATTTGAAAATTCAAAACTTGAAGCTTTTATCCTTCCTTTGCTTAGTGATTTGCGTTCTGGTTACGCTGTGTGGGGACTCACACAACATTCGTTAGATACCGTGGTGAAGTATGATGCAAGTATGCAGCCAAAGTTTTGGATTCCTCCCATTATACGTTCCTATGTTTTGAAGAAAAAATTCAAACAACGCGTCATTGAAAGTGTCAAATTGCTGCAACAAAAAGCTAAAGAATAACAACTTATAACACAATGAAGAAAACCTTTAGCCAGCAGGTGTTGTATTGGTTTGAAGATCATGGCCGTAAAGATTTACCTTGGCAATGTGATCGTGATGCGTACAAAATTTGGGTGTCGGAAATCATGCTTCAACAAACGCGTGTAGATACGGTAATTCCTTATTACAAAAAGTTCATACAACACTTTCCTGATGTAAATACACTTGCTACTAGTGATATTGATGATGTGCTGCATCATTGGACAGGTCTGGGATATTATGCGCGCGCACGAAATTTGCATAAAGCTGCGCAGCAAATCTGTGCGTTACATGAAAGTAAGTTTCCAAAAGAAACTGAACAGGCTATTGCATTGCCTGGTATAGGTCGTTCGACTGCAGCAGCAGTTCTAGCGTTAAGTTATAACCAACCTCATGCCATTTTAGACGGCAATGTAAAACGAGTATTGGCGCGGTATTTTGCGCTAGAGGGTTGGCCAGGTGCGCGAGAAATAGAGCAACAACTTTGGCAGCATGCGGAATCTTTATTACCTTCCGAATCATTTGCTGAATATACACAAGCCATGATGGATTTAGGTGCGAAGCTTTGCACGCGTAGTAACCCAAATTGCAGTGCTTGTCCGGTCCAAGAAAACTGCATGGCTCTTGAGCAGCAGCGACAAAACGAATTACCCACACCCAAGCCATCTAAAAAAATCCCACAACGGGATGTGGTGGTAGCCATTATTCAAGACTATCAAGATGACTCGATTTGGTTGGGAAAGCGGCCACCGACAGGAATTTGGGGTGGGTTATATAGCTTTCCGGAATTTGAAGATAGCGCCAAGCTGGATGCTTGGCTGAGCCAGCATTATGAAAATAGCTCACCTCGTTCCAGGACATTGCCAGTAATTTCGCACACTTTTTCTCATTTTAAGCTCCATATGCATCCCAAACTCATTCAGATCAATAAAAAACCCAATGGTGTAATGGAAGACGATCTCGGGGTTTGGTATAAACTTACAGATCAAAAAGTTGGCCAAAAAATTGGCCTGGCAGCACCCGTAAAAAAGGTGTTAGAACAAGTCTTAAACTGTAACAAGGAACAACCTCATGGCGCGCATGGTGCAATGTGTGAAGCTCAATAAAGAAGCTGAAGGTCTCGAATACTTACCCTATCCAGGCGAGTTAGGTCAGAAAGTGTATGACAACGTCTCACAAGAGGGCTGGCAAATGTGGGTGGGTCACCAGACCATGTTGATGAATGAGTATCGCCTCACTCCAGTGGACCCTAAAGCACGTAAATTCCTAGAAGAAGAAATGGAAAAATTCTTTTTTGGTGAAGGCTCAGAAGCTCCTAAGGAATTTGTTGATCCTAACGCTAGATAAGGATTAGTTATCAAAAACGTATTGACTCACTATATAGAGCCACGTTTAATAGCCCGTTTTAAGTAAACATCCCGTCTTTGGCCTATGTAGCGGGGTCGTGTAGCGACAAGGTAGGCTAGGTTGAAAATAGTGTTTTCAATCTCCGCAATGTAAAAACGGGAACCCGTTTCAAAATTTGGCCGAGTAGCTCAGTTGGTAGAGCAGTGGATTGAAAATCCTCGTGTCGGTGGTTCAATTCCGCCCTCGGCCACCATTTATTCAATAATTTATAAAAGCTCTTGAGGTAAGAAGGCACAAACTTTTTGATTTTCCACCATTCTTCCACCAAGAAAAATTATACCTTTACGATAATTTGTATTTCTTCAGCGACTTTTCTCTAAGTACTAGATATTTAAGCAGTAGTTTAAGAGCAGGAATTTTTGTCTCAAAAGAATATGTTGTTTGAGTATCTTTTTTATCTACCTTTCTTAAAGTAACTGCAGCCCATGGTAGGGGTTCATGCAATTTTTATCTTTGATGAATGTAGCTGAACGACATTATTTTTTCGATTTTTAATCTCATATATTAAATCTTGTCCCTCATTTATCATGGCTTGAATTGAGCTATGTTTTAAAGCGTCGAATTCAACTGTGCAGTGGGTAAAGGCTATAGTGTATCCTTCCTTTACATTGTTGTTGTACACATCAATAAGTTTTTGAAATACTCTAATGCAATCTTCTGCTTGATTTTTATCTTTATTGCCAAGCAGTAAACCAAATTCATCGCTTCCAATTCTAGCGGGTACTTCACATGTTCTAAATGAATCTTTCAACATTTTTGTAAAACTTATTAAAAGTTTATCGCCTCTTGCATGACCAAATTCATCATTAATGGATTTAAAATTATCAATATCAAAGTATATAAGTGATGCTGGGAACCCATGTTGAATACACACATCCAGATTATTTTGAGCTAACATCTTAAAGCCACGGAGATTAAATATTTTTGTTAACTCATCATTGGTTGCAATATGCAGCATGGAAAGTTCTCGTTCTGCTATGCAACCTAAGTCTATTAGAGTTTGAGCATTCTTATCGTTTAGAGCTCTAGGCTTACTATCAATAATGCAGAAGGTACCAAGTCTTTCCCCGTTCATTGCCTTTAGCGGATACCCCGCATAAAAACGAATCCAGGGTTCACCTTGCACCAATGGATTATCATGAAAGCGTATATCACGTTTAGCATCACGGATTATGAAAATATCGTCGCTGTGAATAGCGTGACCACAAAATGAAATGTCACGGGGAGTTTCACTAACTTCTAAGCCAACGGATGACTTAAACCATTGCCTATTCTCATCTATAAGACTCACCAAAGCAGTGGGCACATTAAATACTTCTCTTGCTATACGCGTCAGACGATCAAAACGTTCCTCAGCGGGTGTGTCTAAAATCTTGAGTGCTTTTAATGTTTCAATTCTAGTGTCTTCGCTTAATGTAATTTTTGGCGTTTCCAATGCAGAACTCCCAAGAGTCATGAGTTATTCAATTATTATTAAATTCATATTTTGATGAATTACATCTAGTGAAGTTTTTTTGACTAGATAGCAAATATGTAACGGCATGAGAATACATTTCTGAAGAGATTATTAAGTAATAGATAGGTCCATAAACGGACATAGTTATTAGTTAAATATTACTTCAGACAGAAGTCGGGCGGACAAAACAGTGGGAAAATTTGCCGCTCTTTTCAATTGAAAGTCAGTCTTAACTCCACATATTCTTTCATAACTGCCCCGAGGAGGTGTAGTTCTCAGACCACTTAAAAATTATCGATCTTGTCTTCGAGAACACAATCCTTTTCGTGGAATGTATTATTGCTTAGGTGACAAAGGAAGTCCTAACTAGAAGGAACAGAAGTTTCAGTTCTCTCTAGTTGGAACTGGTACTGCAGTTTTGGAACTTTGCCATCGATAACAATCCCACTTACATCGTAGACTTCACTGCTTAGCTTTTTAATATGCTCTATACCTCGGTACTGATGCTCAGGCATCTCGTAGCATTTAAATAAGCTATCCGCTGAGATAGTTATCACTCCTACCAATTCGCCAAAAATAAAGCAGTTTCCTATGAAGCGAGAAACTTTAATATCATCCAAGATTGGAGGAACATGCATAACCACTTGGTTTTCAGGACCACCCGAATTAACAAAATCATTCCTGATGGTCCATATTTCTTCATCGTGCGTTATAGTCGATAAGCCAACTAAAGGTAATAATTCGCCATTCTCAGTTGCTGCTTCACCGTTAATGTTCCAAGTAGATTCTTCTAATAGATAAGTATTTTCTGATTCAGTTAAATTTGTAATCTGATAAACTTCATCGCTAAAAACTATATCCACTAGACTTACATCATCTGTGTTGCTGCATTTTGCTTCAATTATATTGAGTGCTCTCGTTATACGCGATGCATCAGAAAGTAGTTTCTTTATATCTCTACTCTTATTCCGTAGCACTGTTCTAATATCATCGATGTTATCTTTATGCTTATCGATCTCAATAATTTCTTTGATCTCAGTCAGGTTAAAGCCAAGAGCTTGAGCACGTTTTATGAACTCGACTTCTTTAATGGACTCGTTATTGTAAATTCGATAGCCCGATCTTCGCCTTTGAACGGGGAGTACTAGCCCCTGCTTTTCATAGTATCGAAGTGTATCGATATTAATTCCTGTTTCTTCAGATAGTTTCCCAATTTTGAATTCCATAGGATGACCTCAATTAGTGCATAGACTTTAAACTCTGGACCGGTACTAGAGTCAAGTGATTACGGAATGGAATTATTAAAGTTTTTAATGACACTTATACTTATATATGTGTCCAGATTTGGACCTATTGCTAGTATGAAGACTGGCTTACGTTTCCGCCGTAAAGTGAAATAGTTTCGTCGCTTGGATAGCCATACAGCTGAACATGGTCGCCATCACCTTCTCTCAGCGTGCCGATTATATTGCCGTCTTGATTAAGGTAGGCTCTGCCGTAAGCATATGTGCCATCTTCCATGAGAATTTCAAATTCCCATTCCATTAGGACATTTTCAGCGAATACGCTAGTTGAAAAAAATAATATTAATAATGAAATCCATTTCTAAGTTGGTTCCTATTCGTTTATATGAGTTAGTTCTATTGGTAGTCCGTAGTACCAGACTAAATTCTGTGCGCGATTAAAAAATTTGAAATCTTCTGGTTTTTTGTAAATCAGAACACATGCGCCCTTTCTGTTGGTAAACATGCCGTAATGTAACGCTTGTGTTAAGCATTCCGCCCATTTCTCAGCGAAGTCGAACTCGTAAGCCACATCTTTAGTTAAGCAATCGACACGCGTTTTGTCGCGCAGTGTTACCTCGGCCTTGCCTTTACATTCACGATCTACCACATCGCGCTCTGATGCATGGACTGCCGTGAGCATTAAAATTAAAGCAATCATGTATTTCATTTCTTTTTAACTTCGTATCCATGATCCTGTAAGTATTTAATATATTTTGCAGCCTTATCATCTTCACTTCCCTTGCACTGTTGTTGCTCAGGATGGCATGCACAATGTAGGTTCATACGGTGCACATGGTAGTTACCCGTCTTACGATTATTGTGGCCGCCACATGTATTTAGTCCACCGCCATGCGCAAGCACTTCACCTGTAGTAAATATTATAAGTAACGCAATCCATCGCATTAGTTTTTTCATTATGAATTTTCTTGTTCGGTAAATGTTGCTCTATTTATACCTAGAGCATTTGCATTTACGTTTGCTAATACCCTAAGCGTTTACGTTTAACTATTAACTGGTCGCCTATCATAAGTCTGTATATGTCCAGAGTTTATAAAGAATTATTTAATAAAAAATAAACATTGACTCTAGACTTAGGACAAGACACATACTTAATAAAAATTCTATTAACTATCATTAAGTTTTTAATTGTCCAAATTTGGACTAAGTCCTATGGAATCGAATTAACAGTATAAATAACCTAATTTAATTGATGATATGAATTACTGATGTTAACGAAGGAACAGTTGATTGCGATTGATAAATTGCGTGGATGCATTCATGCCGCACAACAATTTGTAAATAAAACATTTAATGCACATCATTTAGACATTTTATTTCTGATTAGTTTACAAAAAGGCATAACACGCAAACAAATTAATGAAGCGCTCGCTCCGCAAGCATTAACCACTACCAAACGTTATGTAGGAGATTTAACTAAATACGCCTTTGATCGTGACCGTGACAATAAACAACGACTACCGGGCTTTGATTTGATCTATGAAGAAGAAAATGAATTTGACAGTAAAACGAAACATCTTTTTCTCAATGAGCGCGGAGAAAAATTATGCGGTGTATTAGCCAATCGCGTATTAAGTGAGTTACCTACACTGAATGATCGAAAATATGAGAATTCTAACCAAGACTCTTGATTCACTATGCCATGTTTAAGTTCACGCATAACTATAACGCCTTTGTAGGGTTGGTCAATGAGAACCTTAAAAAAAGAAACGAACTTGCAGTGAAAGAAAATGATTTGGTTTATGTCAACAAATGGTTTCATGCACAAGCTACCGAACGCGCCGCATATATGAAAGCGGTAGAAGAAATTATTCACGTAAGAACACATCCGAAGGAAGACTAGGTAATTACTGATAAAAAACCATGAGTTTAGATCTCAGGTTCGTCAAATTAAGGGAGATAGATTCATTGTCCCCAACTCCAAACGAACCTGAGATCACCTTATGTCAACTGGTGTTAATGGACGTTGGAAATCACGTTAACTTAAATAGGGAGTAAGCAATGAAGATACATTTTGTATTGACGTTATTTCTAATATCCATAACTAGCACGATAACAATAGCCCATGCTGAAAGATCAGACACGGGATTTTATGCAGGCGTCGGGGTAAGTCAAAATTACTTTGACGTGGACGATCTCGAGGATGATTTAGAGGGCATAGCTGGTCCTCCATTTTCAGCAGACATAGACGACGATGATACAGGATTCAAAGTTTTTGCAGGGTATAACTTTGTTAAGAACTTTGGTTTCGAAATTGGCTATCACGATTTAGGTTCTCTTGATGGTGAAGTGAATGCTACTGGTGCTGCTGTTGATTTAGCAACAACAGAAGTTGACGACATACAAGCATTCAGTGCAAAACTTATTGGCAGATATCAAGTATCTAACTATGACTTCTTTGCAAGTGCTGGCATTGCGTTTATCGAAGCAGATGCAGAGATAGTCGTAGATCCTTCAGGTCTTGCCGGTGGGCCGCTAGTTGCATCAGATGATTTTGATGATGAAGTATTCACATTCGGTGCTGGCGCTACTTGGTATTCCCAAAGTGGCTTTGGTATCCGAGGTGAGTGGGAGTATTTCGATGAGTTTGAAGATGTGTCAACCAACAGTTTCACGCTTGGCATTTTATATAACTTTTAAACTGAGTTATGTCGCGCTGAGTGTTGTGTATGTCAGGACTTATTTCCAACGTCCATCTGGTGTACAGCTTTGGCGTGACACCTATTTAATTAGGTTTATTGCATCTGGGAATCTCCACCTTGAGGTTAAGTTGATATTCCAACAACTTATCCCAGGTGCGATTTTATTCAATAGGTACGGTGTAAGTCGGGTTCATATACGTCGTTTGGGTGGGCATGGCGGTGGAAAGATGGATACCAGTAAGCACGTGAGCTGTAACACCTGTGCAGGCTTGGTGTGATACTAAATGATCGGTGGAGGGTACATCCTCGTGTAGATGGTTCAATTGCTCACTACGTCCATGTAGTTTACCCTTCAGGTCAGTCTATGGCTGTTCAAAAATTGCTCCTGGCAATTTTGTCCTTCAGGCCTCCATTCAAATTTTATATTACTTGCTATGTCTACCGATTGTATTTTTTGTAGAAAACTTGATCTTGTTTATCAGGGTGATCTAACGTTTATTAGTCAGGATAAATATCCTGCATCTCCTGGCCACCTGCTTATCATTCCAAACCGACATGTACCCAACTACTTTGATTGCATGCATGAAGAAATAACAGAGTTATGGGAGAACGTACATCGTGCTAAGCAAATGGTGGAAAAAGATCACCAGCCAGATTCCTATAATATTGGTATTAATGTAAGTAAAATTGCGGGGCAATCTGTACCGCATACTCATATTCATTTGATCCCTAGATATGAGGGAGATGTTGAAGACCCTAGGGGTGGGATTAGGAATGTGATTCCGGCAAAAAGAACCTACAAATAATATATTTTTAGATTATTTGGCACAATTAATAAGTCTTATATCGTCATTTCCGACGAAACGTTAGTTTAACTTCACATTTTAGGCATATTTGGGTGATTCCAGCGCTGCTCTATTCAGAATGAAATGTACTATTTTCAGACAGATTCAGGCATATTTCAGCCCCGGCTAGAGGCTGGGCCACTGATTATCAAATTCAAAAACACTGGAATTAATTTTGTCTGAATCGTTAAGAAATATTGCAATTATTGCTCACGTAGATCATGGAAAAACCACTCTGGTTGATAAGTTATTAGCACAGTCTGGCACCTTGGATCGTAAAAGCATGGATGCGGAGCGCGTCATGGATTCTAATGACCAAGAGCGTGAGCGTGGTATTACTATTCTGGCAAAAAATACTGCGATCTCATGGAAAGATCATCGTATAAATATTGTGGATACACCTGGACATGCTGATTTTGGTGGTGAAGTAGAACGTGTGTTATCGATGGTGGATAGTGTTTTATTGTTAGTGGACGCAGTTGACGGGCCTATGCCGCAAACTCGTTTTGTTACGCAAAAAGCATTCGAGCGTGGTTTAAAACCTATCGTCGTTATCAATAAAGTAGATCGTGATGGTTCGCGGCCTGACTGGGTAGTAGACCAAGTATTTGATTTGTTTGATCGCTTAGGCGCGACAGACGAACAATTAGATTTTCCCGTCGTGTATGCCTCAGCATTGGAAGGTATTGCAGGGTTGGAAGTAGATGCCATGCATGAAGACATGACGCCGATGTTAGATTTAATTATTGATAAAGTGCCTGCGCCAGAAGTGAATTCAAGTGGCCCATTGCAAATGCAAATTAGCGCGCTGGACTACAACAGCTATGTTGGCGTGATTGGTGTAGGCCGTATCACTCGAGGAGTGATCAAAAGAAATATGCAAATTGCTATTGCAAGCTCAGATGATAAATCTCGCAATGGAAAAATTCTCAACGTAATGACCTACCATGGCTTAGATCGTGTAGATGTAGAGCAAGCTGAAGCTGGCGAGATTATATGTATCACTGGCATCGACGGTTTAAATATCTCGGACACCATTTGTTCTCCCGATGCGATCGAAGCTATGCCGCCGTTATCTGTAGATGAACCTACGATCAGCATGACGTTTCAAGTGAACGACTCACCGTTTGCTGGACAAGATGGAAAATATGTAACCAGTCGTAATATTAGAGAAAGGCTAGATAAAGAGTTGATTCATAACGTGGCTTTACGCGTAGCAGAGGGCGACACAGCGGATAAGTTTAAGGTATCTGGGCGTGGTGAATTGCACTTAAGTGTATTAATCGAATCGATGCGTCGTGAGGGTTTTGAGTTGGGTGTATCGCGACCTGAAGTGATACGCAAAGAGATTGATGGAGTCATGCACGAACCGTATGAGCAGTTGGTGATTGATTGTGAAACGGAACATCAGGGCTCAGTGCTTGAAGAACTTGGTGAGAGACGTGCTGAAATTAAAAATATGGTGCCAGATGGTAAAGGCCGAATTCGACTTGAATTTATTGTTCCTGCACGCGGATTGATTGGGTTTCGTTCCCAGTTTATGACGATGACATCAGGTGGTGGAATCATGACGCATATATTTGATCATTATGGACCCGTGAAGGCTGGTCCGGTTGCTAAGCGTCAAAATGGCGTATTGGTTTCAATGGTGTCAGGTAAAGCGCTTGGTTATTCACTCTATGCATTACAAGAAAGAGGGCGTTTAATCATTGGTCCTGCGATTGAAGTATATGAAGGTATGATAATTGGTATTCATAACCGCGATAACGATCTAGCCGTGAATCCAATTAAAGGGAAACAGCTGACAAATGTTCGTGCCTCTGGAACGGATGAAGCGATTACCTTGACCACTCCAATTAAACATACTCTTGAACAAGCCCTTGAATTTATCGAAGAAGACGAGCTTGTTGAAGTAACGCCAAATCATATACGTCTACGTAAAAAATACCTTAAAGAGATTGAGCGTAAACGTGCGGGCCGAAGTGCTGCAGCTTAAATAAAATTAAGTTTTTAAATTATATAGGAGAGCGATAACATGTCTGGAAGAATTGGAATGCGAGTAGGTGAATCATTAGTTGCTGGTGGCCCAGCGGGAACTGCTGCGGAGCCAGAAGTTGTAATTGGTGAGCTAGATGGTCCTGTAGGCACAGCATTTGCAACATTACTTGGAGACCAAGTTAAGGGTCATTCAAGAGTACTTGCAATCATGAATACAGATATCCAAGTTCGCCCTGCAACCTTGATGGTAAGTAAAGTAACGGTTAAAGACGAGCGCTATACCAATATTTTAATGGGCACGGTTCAAGGCGCGATAGCAAATGGTGTATTAGATGCAGTGCGTGCAGGCGACATCCCTAAAGAAAAAGCAAATGATATTGGTATTATTGTATCGGTTTGGTTGAATCCTTTAGTAGCCAAAGCGGATGACTTAGATCATAAAATTTTATTTGATATCCATCGTAAAGCGATGGCAAGCGCTATTCATAAAGCAATGAATAATGAACCCAGTATTGATTGGTTGTTAGAGAACCAAGAAGAGATTACACATAAGTATTATCAAATGGGTTTGGATGGGAAGATATAAATATATTTTTGCACTAGTCGTACACATGGATGTGCATAACGTATGTTTGTAGGTTGAAAGTAGAATTAGCAATACTCAAGCTAATTATTTTATTGAATTTCTATTCATAACTAGCTGTAATTTCGATAGTTGTTGTGTGCAACCACTGGTAGCTTAGTTTCTACTAAATATCGGTAAGCCTCTAAAGTTTCTAAAAGGCATATGTATACTATAAATATTATAAGTATTTGTATTTAATATACTTATTTTTAATTTTCGAGAGCAAGGTTGGTATTCAATGTCGGATAGTTCTGCAGAAATTGAATCATTAAATGGTTTAGATACTGCTATGTTAAATAACCAGGGTTGGCATTTGGTGACGCATTTTCGTGTGCGAGAGGGCACTGATGGCTCTAAAGCTTATAACTATGCTGTTGATAAAGTTCAGAACCATAATCGGCATGCAGGGATACGAACTATTATTAGGGGTGGTGTTACTTACCACGAGATTTGGGACTTTTGGAAGTAACGATTGTTGTATTTTTAGTGCGTTACATCGCTAAGTTAAAAGCCTCTTTTTTTTATTCATTCAATTTCATAGCAAGGTATGTAGCCGTTACTTGAAATTTTCATTCGCTGCATAGCTGCAAAAGATTCTAATAATAAAGATAAAGGTTTCAATATTTCCTGATCACCTTTGATTTTAAATGGACCATTTTCTTCTATAGCTTTAATACCTTCTTCTTTTACATTGCCCGCAACGATCCCTGATAAGGCGTTACGAATGTTTGCGGCAAGCTGATATTTTTCTTGATTAAAGTGTAGCTGTAAGGCCAGCATATTCTCATGGTTAGGAATAAAGGGCACTTGCATCATTGGGTCTATGTTGAGTGTCCAATTAAAGTAGTAAGCGTCATTTTTATTTTCACGATATTTTCTGACTTTTTTAATACCATTTTGAACTTCTTTGGCAACCGCTTCAGAATCTGCAATGATAAGTTTATAAAACTTTTGGGCTTCTTTGCCTAAAGTGCTTAAGATAAAGTTATCTATTTCCATAAAATAATCTTTTGCACTTTCTGGTCCGGTAAAAATTAATGGGAAAGGAATATCCCGATTACTCGGATGCATTAAAATACCGAGGGTATAGAAAATTTCTTCTGCAGTGCCAACGCCGCCAGGAAACACGAGCATGGCATGTCCAAGACGTACAAATGCTTCTAAACGTTTTTCAATGTCAGGTAATATAACCAAGTCATTCACTATGGGGTTAGGTGGCTCAGCAGCAATAATTCCGGGCTCGGTTAGTCCTAAATACTGTGAGCTTCTGATGCGTTGTTTGGCATGCCCAATGGTGGCACCTTTCATTGGACCTTTCATTGCGCCGGGGCCACAACCTGTGCATATATTTAAGCCACGTAAGCCTAATTCGTAGCCTACTTCTTTAGAATAATCATATTCTTTTCTGCCAATTGAGTGGCCACCCCAACAAACGACTAAGTTAGGTTCTGTGTTGGGTTGCAGTACATCTGCATTACGAAGAATGTGAAATACCGCATCAGTGATTCCTTCTGAGGTATTCAAATCCAGTTTAGGGTTTGAATATATTTCATCATTTACATAAATAATATCTCGTAATACTGCAAATAGATGTTCACCAATACCTTTAATTATAGTGTTGTCGACAAATGCGCTGGCAGGTGCATTTTTTAATTTTAGGCTAATACCTTTTTCTTCTTGAATTAAGATGATGTCAAATGATTGATATCGTTCTAATAATTCTTTCCCATCATTAAGAGGATTTCCACAATTCAGTACTGCTAGTGAGGAATTACGAAATAGTCTGTATAAACCACCTTGGCTAGTGTCGAGTAATCGACTTACTTCAATTTTAGATAAAACATCCAATTGCCCATCGGGATAGACATGTGCATCGATAACTTCGTAATTCATTTTATAGCTTTTTTTATGAGAAAATATTTATAGTCTAGTAAACTAAATGCTAGAAATGTGATCTGTTATTAAATATTAAGGAGTTCGGCATGGCAAATGAAGGTTATCATGAACCAATAGGTGAAATATCGGATGAAACGCGTGACATGCACCGTGCGATAACATCTTTAATGGAAGAGCTCGAGGCCGTGGATTGGTATAACCAACGTGTAGATGCTTGTAAAGACGCTGACTTGAAAGCCATCCTAGCGCATAACCGTGATGAGGAAAAAGAGCATGCAGCAATGGTATTGGAATGGATACGTCGCAAAGACCCTGTCATGGATAAAGAGTTAAAAGATTATCTTTTCACTGATAAAGAAATCGCTCATAAATAACGGTTTAAAACTCTAGTGAGCATGAAAGATTGCTTGAATCTAAAATATATTAATAGAAAGTTATGATTTTTCGCCAACTATTTGAACCTAGTTCCTCTACCTATACTTATCTTGTTGCTTGCCAAGAGCAAGGTGTTGTTGCGTTAATTGATCCTGTATTAGAAACGATGAAGCGAGATCTAGAGCTCATTCAACAGCTAGGGTTGAAGCTCACGTACACGATCGATACACATATCCACGCAGACCATCTCACTAGCGCAACTAAGCTTAAGGCGGTAACTGGAAGTGAAATTGTTTATCCTAAACAAGCTGAGTTGCCTTGTGCAGATATTCAGATAGAAGAGGGTAAGGTTTTCCGTATTGGCTCAGTAGAACTACATCCATTATTTACGCCGGGACATACAGATCATCACTATGCATATTTAATAGATCATGCACCGCAACAGATGGTGTTTACAGGCGATGCCTTGCTAATAGATGCGTGTGGCCGAAACGATTTTCAATCTGGTGATGCAGGAATGCTATTTGATAGTATTCAACAAAAGTTGTTTACGTTGTCTGATGAAACCTTAGTCTATCCTGGGCATGATTATTCTGGACATCATATTAGTAGTATTGCGCAAGAGAAGGCGCGCAATCCAAGGCTGGGAAATGATATGCCAAGAAATGAATTTATACATATGATGGACAGCTTAGATTTACCGTACCCAAGAAAAATAGATTTCGCGGTTCCCGGAAATGAAGCTTGTGGGGTATGTCCACCTAATGTACCTGAAGAAATGCGTAGTCCATGCGAAGTGCATGATCAGGGCTGATCTAAATAATAAATTTATTGCTCGTAGTTACAGGTGCCATAAAACTGGCTGGGGATAAGTTCACTATCTAAAATCGTATTCCTGCTATGCGCTGTTTTGCCATGGATATCAACAGTCGTTGTGAGTACATTGCCGCGTTCATTAACTTCGATAAAAGTAAACCCGCCACCGCTAGGATATAAATCCACATCCGTTACGCCTGTTTTACGAATAATCTGTGCTTCACTGGTCTCAGTATCTACCGTGAATACTAATTGCATGATCTCAATAGCTTGTTCAACTCTTTGAATGGATGCGAAGGCGTCGTAATCGCATGTAATGGTGGTCACTGCTGAATATGCATGTTGAACAGTCATACAATACAAGAAAATGGTGAATATAAATGCTTTCATAGTCATAAGCATGTAAATACGAGAGTGCGGCTTAAAAGATATATCGGCCAATAGGCTGTAATCTGTAACAAATAGTAGTATGTGTTTTCTAAGTTATTGGTGGTGTTACAGAGCGAAACACTGAGAGAGCATCCTACTAAGTAGTGTGGCCAGGAGTAGGTTGGTTATTTATACAGCCCCATTGCATTGGCAGTCTGCGAAGATGAATACAAATAACCCGCACAAATAAATAATTGAGTAGCCAAATAAACGTTTTGTACTTTGGTGCGTAATAGGTTTGCGTGCAAAATCTATAGTGATGACTAAATAGATAATGCCTAGTACTAAAGCAGCAACTAGGTAGATAGGGCCAGCCAGTTTGAACCAATACATTGTGGTGCTGACGGGTATCAATACGATGGTGTAGAGCAGCATTCTAAATTTAGTCACCTCCATACCACTAACCACTGGTAGCATGGGTAAGTTAGCTTTACGATATTCATCTGCACGTAGCAAGGCTAGCGCCCAAAAATGTGGCGGCTGCCAAATAAACATTATTAAAAACATTACCATGGCTTGCCAACTGATATCGTTGGTAACTGCAGCCCAACCAATAACGGGAGGTAATGCACCTGCAACTCCACCAATTTCTGTGCACAATGGAGAAGTGCGTTTCAGCCAGATGGTATAAATCACAACATAGAAAAATGTAGTGCCTAACGCTAAGTATGCGGTTAGTGGGTTTACTAAATAAAATAAAATTGCGAAAGAAGAAATGCTTAGAATTGCACCAAACCATAAAGCTTGTTGCGGTTGTAGTCTTGAGGTTGGCAAGGCACGATTACGTGTGCGCGCCATGAGTTTATCAACCTCACGATCTACGTAATTGTTTAATGCGCCACTTGAGGCAGAAGCTAAACCTGTGCCAATGAGTGTGTAGATGACTAAGTCTAATGGTACATAACCTCCACCCGCTAACCACATACCGGTAAAAGTAGTAAGCAAGACTAATAAAGCAATGCGGGGTTTGCTTATCTCAAACAGATCACTTGCCTGGGTGCGTACCGCTGAAATGGTGGCGTTCAAATCTTAGACTCCAAAATTGAGAAGAGATTATAACGGGTTTAATTCTAAGAAACTGGCAAATTATTTATATCCTTAACAGGATAGATTGCTCAGGCTGCAATGCTATTTCTTTAGCAATAGGATGGGTAAAATTCGCTTATTTATGTGGATTAATTAGCCACTTCGAATCTGTTATGAGCGGTGCAGATAAACTATGTAGAAAAAGTGTAAGTCGTTTTCTTTCTTTTTTGCTGAGTTCAAGAGGATTAGCTTCATTGTGTCCAATCATTGCCAATGGTGCTTGATTGTAATGTTCTATAACTTCTTCCAAGGTGCTTAATTGTCCTGCATGCATATAGGGTGCGGTGTCTGCTACATTTCTCAATGTTGGTACTTTATGGGCAGCTATTAATTCATCACCTGTTTTAACAAAGCGTAAATGTGCACATTGACTTGAAGCAGCATCACTAAAATTACCTTGGCAGTTAAATGGATCAGCTAAGACAACTCTAACGCCGTTTACACGCCCTAAACTTGGTAATTGTCGTGCAGCAGAAAGGACGCCAGTATTATGAAATTCATTATTGGTTAACAACGGCCCATTATGACAATTTATACATTGTGCTTTGCCAATGAATAATCTTAAGCCCATAACTTCATTTTTATTTAATGATTTTAATTTTTCAGAATCTTTATTAATTACTCCTTCAATATAGGTATCAAACCTTGATGCTGCGGGCTGCAGCAATCTTTGATATGCGGCTATAGATTTTGCAATGTTTGAAAAAACTATATTTACTGTTTTTTGATCTTCGGAGTTCATTGCTTGCCATGCATTCTGCAACTCCTTGCTATCTGTAGGGGCAGCCATAATTGGAAAACGTTTCATGTCAGATAAATCTGGCATCGGCCCAAATAATTCAGCGTAGTATTCGCGATAGTTTTTGTCTGCAAAAATAATATGTGCAAACTGATTTCGAGAACCCGCATGTTCCAAACTATTCTCCAGCGGTGCTAAAGCTTGCGACCATAGACTATCGCTGCGACCATCCCAAAATTGCCATGGACTATACGCGGTACCTACTAAAGTAGGAGTATTGCGAATACCGGCTTGCGCACCTGCGGCGGTGACTAAGCCGTCAGTAAAATATTGTTCAGGTATGTGACAAGTTGCGCATGAGATCTTTGAATTATAGCTAAAGCGCTCATCAAAAAATAACTGTCTGCCAAATTCTGCTGCGCTTAAGTTATCTGCAACGGCATTGCTGCGATCATTTGGTAGTGGTGGGAGCTCTCTTATGGATAGAGATTGCAGAATTTTAATTTCATCTGCAGACCAATCATATGGGTTGTTATTTTGGCAGCTCCATAACGTAAGTATAGAAACAAATATTATTACAGCGGTCGCAAAGCACGTATTGCGGGGATACTTCGGCATTAGCGGTTTTATAATTTAAGATTAAAAGTGACAACGTCGCTAATATCTTTAATAGTGATAGATACAGTCACGGTCCACCATCCCAACATGTGAAACTTCATGCCTTCAAGCAAGTAACATCCATCGCCGAGATCTTTGGTTATCTGCGGTTGTGTAGGAAGCCCATGGTTATGTTCGGGCATGCCGCCAATTACGTTAACTTCTGCATTGGGGATGTCATTTCCATCTTTATCTTTAATATGAATAATCCAAGCGTGTAGATTGTTAATTTCTATTGGCTCCAGTTTGCTGATGTAACGAACTTGGAAATGTCCATTGTCCGAAGACTTACTTGCTGCAAGATCCATCTCTGCAAGCGTTGAAGTACAAAACAATAAAGAAATAAAAATAATAATTATTGTTCTCATGATTTAAATAGTTTCCGTAAATGAGTAAAGCCACCATTCATTAACCAGTAATTTAGTTGTAAGAATAATGCTAAACTTATTATCGCTGGAATATAGCCCCAGTTACTACCACCTACTTGAAAAGGAAATACAGCTGTATATATTTTTTCTTGATCTGGGTATTTAGCAGTGACTATACCTATATAGTATTCCTTTTCAGTGAAATCGTATTGTGCCAGGTAAACACCATCAATATTGAATGTGGGGGCTTGGTAAAATATGGTTTGTTGCTGTATATCTTCTAATTTTTCAATGTCTTCAAGTTTGGCAAAACGACCAAGTTTCTGTGTATCTTTAATAATCCGAAAATCTACTTGCATGTCGCGTAAGCCATCGTGTAAATATTCCATGACAAAAGTACTTTCGCCAATTTCTGGAATGTCTTCACAGAATTGTTCGTGTTTGCTGATTTGTGGTTGGTAGATAGTGAAATGCGCTTTATAGAAATCTATTTCTATAATACATACGTCTTGTTCAAGAAATACGCCACCATGAGCTCCTACACCCGCACTGTGCAGTGCTAGGGCAAGAGCTAGGCATGTAAAAACTAATTGGGAATTACAGCGAAGGCGATAATTTATAAATCGAATCGTGGAAAGGGAAATATCAATCAAATAATTTAATGTTCTTTTTTCCCATGGTGTTCTACTACAGGTGCTTCGTCAAGACCAAAGAACGTTGCTCGTTGTGAGTGAGTATATTTTCCTTCGATGGACATTAATATGATAAGAACCAATAAGCATAAGGGGGGGACTAATATGGCACTTATCAGTGCAATTCGTTCCCACGTCATATGCATAAAAATAGAAACAATAAATCCGGCTTTCAACATCATGAAGATGATGATCAGGTTCCACCTTAATGCACCTTGAAGCTGATAATAATCCACCATATAAGAAAAGGTACTGAGTACAAACAGTAAAATCCAAATCCAAAGATAGATACTAAGTGGATGCTCTTGATGTCCTGAATCTGTCGCTGACATGGTTATACCTCACCAAAGATAAAAGAATGCAAAAATAAATACCCAAACTAAATCGACAAAGTGCCAATATAGGCCACAAATTTCGACAATGTCGTAACCTTTTTTCTCATAACGCCCATTCATCACGCCAATGGCAACGTAGGTTAAATAAATTACGCCCCCCGAAACGTGTGCGCCATGAAAGCCGGTAATCATGAAAAAGCATGCGCCAAATTGTGGTGCACCAAAAGGATTGCCCCAAGGTCGAATACCTTCTTCTACTATGAGTTTAGTCCACTCAAAAGCTTGCATACCAACGAATAGCAAACCAAATGCTGCTGTGATAAATAGCAGGAGTGCTGTTTTGTTACGATCACGTCGATAACCATAGTTCACTGCGAGTGCCATGGTGCCGCTACTGGTGATTAATACAAATGTCATGATAGCGATTAAAATTAAAGGAATGGGGTCGCCACCAAAACTGAGTGCAAATATTTCACTAGCATTTGGCCATGGGATGGTGGAGCTAGTGCGTATCTTCATGTAGCCAGTGAGAAAAGAAGTAAAAATAAAAGTATCACTTAAGAGGAAGATCCACATCATGGCTTTGCCCCAGTGCACTTTAAACACTTCTTTATCGTCGGCCCAATCCGTGATTAGCTCATCGACTACACCACTCTCAGCGACTTGACCTGAATCTTGTGACATACGCTTATGTTCCTTTCTATCTTAAGTAGATAACAATAGTGCAAAAAGCACTAACCAAACCAGTAATAAAAAGTGCCAATAGATCGTACATAGTTCGACACTTACGCGAATTTTATGAGCTTCAGCTTTGTTTTGTAATTTGAACACCGTTTTACTCCACACCCAAAGACCACCAATAATATGCAATGCATGTATTGCAGTTAACACATAAAAGAAAGAGTTGGCAGGGTTTGAGGTAAGAAAATAACCTGCATCATATAATCCTTGCCAAGCCCATAATTGGCCGGCAATAAAGGTAAACGTAAACAAGCCAGCAATGAGCAAGTTGATTTTCACCTTACTCACTTGGCTTTTAATCGCGGCGTTACGTGCGCGTTGAAAAAACACACTGCTTAATATTAATAAAACGGTATTTACCCAGAGCACACCAGGTTCAATAAGTGGCGTCCAGTCACCGTAGTCCATGCGCTGAAAGTAAGCACTTACAAAAAGTGAAAATAATGAACTAGCAACTGCCAGAAAGGCGACTAAGCCAATTTTTGCTGCTGGGATAGAAAGGGGCCCGCCAGCATGGTGCTGTTCAATGGGTCCTTCTTCTGCCCAAGGTTGAACATTAATCGTCTGGCGAATTAGCCAGAACACAACTGTGCCCATTATTATCGCTAGGATGATGAGTGTTGCAGTCATGATTAGTGCACATCGCCTTTAGTATTTTCACTAGGCTCTTCAGTTTGAGGAATGAAATCTTCAATTGCACCCGGCACGCTATAGGAATACGCCCATCTGTGAACGATAGGGAGCTTTGCTCCCCAGTTGCCATGCTTGGGTGGATAATCTTCGGTTTGCCATTCCAGTGAAGTCGCACGCCAAGGATTACGTTCGGATTTCTTGCCTTTGAAGGTGCTCCAAACAAGATTTATAATAAATAAGAATTGCGCACCACCGACAATGAGCGCTGCAATCGTAATGCTTACATTTGCAGCTTGTACGGAATCCGGCAAGAACTCGGTTGACCCATTTGCATAGTAACGACGCGGTACACCCAGTATGCCGATGTAGTGCATCGGTAAGTAGATGGCATAGGTGCCTAAGAACGTCGTCCAGAAATGCAATTTGCCCATGGTGTCATTAAGCATGCGCCCCGTGAGCATTGGAAACCAATGATAAATGCCACCAAATACGACTAAGAACGGTGATACGCCCATCACCATATGAAAGTGTCCCACTACAAAGTACGTATCAGAAAGCGGTACGTCTACCACAACATTACCTAAGAATAAGCCGGTGATACCGCCATGGATAAAGGTAAACACAAAGCCAATGGCAAATAACATTGGCACATTAAGATGAATGTTGCCTTGCCAGAGAGTTAACACCCAGTTGTAGACTTTAATCGCTGTCGGTACCGCAATGATCAATGTCGTGGTTGCAAAGAAGAAGCCGAAGTACGGATTCATTCCACTTACATACATATGGTGTGCCCAAACAATAAAGCTTAGTCCGCCAATGGCGACTAAGGCCCATACCATCATGCGGTAGCCAAAAATATTTTTGCGCGCATGCGTACTAATTAAATCTGAGACGATGCCGAAGGCAGGTAATGCGACGATATACACTTCAGGGTGTCCAAAAAACCAAAACAAATGTTGAAAAAGAATAGGGCTGCCACCATCGTGACTTAAGTTTTCCCCAAGTGACGATATTGCAGGAATGAAAAAGCTGGTGCCTAAAGTTTTATCTAACGTCATCATTATCACGCTAACTAATAAAGCAGGAAACGCTAGTAAGCCCAGGATGGTGGCCATAATAATGCCCCAAACAGACAAAGGCATACGCATGAGTGTCATGCCACGTGTGCGTGCTTGGAAAGCGGTGGTGACATAATTTAATCCACCCATGGTGAAAGCAATTACAAACAGTCCTAGAGAAACTGTCATACAAACAATTCCCCAGTCAGCCCCGGCGGTTCCTTCCGTGATGGCTTGCGGTGGGTATAAGGTCCAACCTGCTCCAGTGGGGCCTTCAGGTATAAAGAAGCTCGCACATACCACTATCACAGATAGTAAGTACACCCAGTAGCTAAGCATGTTCATGAACGGGAAGGCCATATCTCTTGCCCCACACATCAGTGGTATTAAGATGTTACCGAACCCCCCTAGGAAGAATGCCGTCAGCATAAACACGATCATAATCATGCCGTGCATGGTGACGGCTTGGTAATATTCGCTAGGTTGAATTAAATCAAACGCACCGGGGAAACCTAGTTGCAAACGCATCATGAATGATAGAACTAACGCTACAACGCCTACTGCCGTGGCAGTGAGAATATATTGAATACCAATAATTTTATGATCTTGGCTCCAGACATATGCGCCTATCCACGTTTTAGGGTGGGCGAGATCTTGACCTTCATCGGCTAATGCTACATGTGCCATTTTGTTACTACCTCATTTACAAATACAAAATTTAATATCAAATAAAAATTTACAGGGAATTAATGTATGCAATTACATCTTGCATCTTTTCTTCATTTAAACTTAAAACCATCGATTCCATTTGCCTTCCAGTAATGTCGCCAGGATGGGCGCCACGTTTTCCATCTTTAAAGTTTTTTAATTGCGTGAGCAAATACCAATCACTCATGCCTGCCATGCGTGGAGCATTTAAGGCCCATCTGCCTTCTGCTTGCTTTCCATGACATTTGCTACATGTGATATAAAGTTTTTTACCACGATCAGCATCGCCTTTGATGGTTTGTGCTGCAGGTTTGTTTGGTAGAGCTTCAATATAAGCTGCAACATTATTCATTGCAGTATCATCCACTAGCGTTGCCGCCATGGGTGCCATTTGTGCACCAAAAGTGTCATCTGGGTTGCTGCCGCGAATGCCGTGTTTGAAGTATTCAAGTTGACGTTTTACATACCAAGCTTCTTGGCCACTAATTTTTGGTGAATTGAGTGCGGGGTTACCTTCACCCTCTAAACCATGACAGGAAGCACATACTTGATAGTTTGCTTTACCAGCGTGTGCATCACCTTGCGGTGCAGCAACGAGTTGAGCATAAGTTTTTTGAGCAGCAAGCCATGTTTTGTATTGTTCTTCTTCTTCAACTACTACTCTGCCACGCATAGTGTGATGGCCGATGCCGCATAACTCTTCACAAAGTATTTCATAGCTGCCAATGCGTGTTGGCGTTAACCATTGCCAAGTGATCATTCCTGGTACTAAATCCATTTTCACGCGAAATTGAGGTACAGTGAAATTATGCAAAACATCTTTTGAACGAAGATTGAACTTAACTGGTTGATCTATAGGGATGTGTAGTTCATTAGATGAAATTAAAACATCATCTTGACCGTAAGGGTCGTCAGCATTCATGCCAAATGGATTATCGATACTTATCTTTCTTGCATCGACTGTACCGAGTCGATTGTCTTCACCCGGCAAACGAAATGTCCACTGCCATTGTTGTCCTACGGCTTCAACAATAGCTGCATCTTCAGGCGGTGATACAAACTTTGCCCATACCACTAAACCTGGCGCTAACATTGCAGTTACACCAATGGTAGTAATTATCGTTAACCAACCCTCGAGCTTTTTATTTTCCGGTTCGTATGCTGCGCGCTGCTCTTTGCTCTTGTTACGAAACTTAAAAATGCAATAAGCCATAAACAAATTAGATGCAACAAAAACTATTCCGCAGACAATAAAAGTTATCGTCACGGTGGTATCAATATCACCCCAATTAGAAGCCAGTTCGGTGAAGTACCATGGACTCATGAAGTGGAAAACAATGGATCCAATCACTAAAAGAACTAATACAATGGCCATAGCCATACTCAATACTCCCTATATATAAGGTGTGTTCATGCGGCAGCACCGCCACACTTACAGTCAATAAAAATTAAAGTAAATAAACCAAGTAAATATAAAATTGAAAAGCCGAATAGTTTTCTTGAGCTTTTGTGCGTGATCGGCTTGCGTGCAAAATCGATCGTTAACACTAAATAAGTAATACCCAGGATCGAGGCTAAAACTAGATAAGTAGGCCCAACAAGTTGTAGCCAGTACATTGCTAAACTAGTGGGAATTAAGGCGATGGTATAAAGCAACATACGGTTTTTTGTTGCTTGGTCACCATGCGTGACGGGCAACATGGGTAACTTTGCTTGGCGATATTCATCTTTACGTAATAACGCTAGCGCCCAAAAATGTGGTGGTTGCCAGATGAACATAATTAGAAACATCATCAGTGCCGGCCAACCAATATCATTGGTTACAGCAGCCCAACCAATTACAGGCGGCATCGCCCCCGCTATTCCGCCAATTTCAGTGCATAAAGAAGATTTACGTTTTAACCAAATAGTGTAAATCACGACATAAGAGAATGTAGTGGCCTGAACTAGGATCGCAGTTAAGGGATTAACTAAATAAAAGAGAATTGCGAATGACCACAAACTTAACATTACGCCAAGCCATAAAGCTTGTTGAGGGTGTAGTCGAGAAGAGGGTAGAGCGCGCATTCGTGTTCGCGCCATAAGCTTATCGACTTCGCGATCAACATAATTGTTGAATGCGCCGCTTGCAGCAGAAGCAAGACCGGTGCCTAGTAATGTAAGTAGAACAAGATCAAATTCTAAAGACGTGCTTGCAGCTAACCACATGCCAGCAAAGGTGGTAACTAGTACAAGTAATGCTATGCGCGGCTTGCAGATTTCAACCAGGTCAGATGCCAGGCTGCGGGTTGCTGTTATCGTTACACTCACTATTAATTTCTTATTATTGTTCTTGCTTGATGTTGTAGCAGGTTAATTTTCTATTCTCTTAAGCGGGCAAAAAGGATTGAAGTATTGAATATCCGTTGCAACCAGTTCTGCTTCTGGATGTTTCTTTGCCATTACCTCTTTGACAGTTTGCTCTTGGCTTTTCCAAACGTAGATTAGAATTAAATATTTGCCTGCTTCTAGGTCATCATGAAACTTAGCAAGCTTTTTATTTTCACTGGCGACCCCAGCAAGACCACCTTCCCATGTGCCAAATAAAGTAAACAGAGCAACAACAATTAGATAAACGAACTCCGGCATATTGGGCCCAAATGGTTTGAAATACATTAATGCACCTGCTGCGAATACTCCAATGATGAAACCAATTAAAGCGCCGATTGCACCATCACGTACTAAATCTAATGTTTCTAAATAATTACTAGAGTGTACATGCTCTTTGTTGAGACCCGCTTCGTCTTTACTAATAACATGAATAAATAAATCGTTAACGCCTACTTCATGTAGATCGTCTGATATTTGATGAGTGCTTTTTAAAGTAGGTGAAAGATAGTAATTAGTTTTCATAGATACTCTACCTCCAGTTAAGCATCCTAATTAAAATACATCATTAAAAGTTACTCTAGATTATAGTGGCAACCAATAATGAAGCTCTTGCTACAGCATTAATTTATCGACAATTCCACTTTATTTAAACTGCCAAAATAGCTTATGTGCTTCGTTTATTATTTTTATGAGTGTTATGTTCTTTTATAAGTATTATTTAAGTAGATCATAAGATTTATAACACGAGTTTATTATGCATGATAAAAAGCGGACTATATATAATAGTTTTATATGTGCCTCATAAATTATTTTAGAATTATTAACGATATGTTTCTTTGTGGCGCATAAATTAAAATATACTTATGAGGCTTAATAATTAAATTTATGAAACACGCAGTAAATATTGATCAAATATTTATACTATTAATAAAAGATCTCGCATGATAAATAGATATTCTCAATAATGAATTCAAATACCATCACTATTTCTTATAGTAATGGTATTTAATGGAAAAAGTACAGTCATTAAATGCTGAAAAAAACTTTAGATGTCAGAAATAAAAAAGCCTCCGTTTAGGAGGCTTTTAAACATTAGAGGTGAGTGCGCTAAATCACTTTTTCGCTCATTTGTTTTGCAATGTAATCTGCTTGTCGAATAGCAAGCGTTACAATAGTTAAGGTTGGATTTTCTGCAGCACCGGTAGTGAACTGGCTGCCATCTGAAATAAATAGATTAGAGATGTCATGAGCTTGACCGTGTGCATTACATACACCATCATCCGCTTTTGCGCTCATGCGACAAGTGCCAAGATTGTGTGTGGAAGGATACGGCGGAACTAAATAATTTTCTTTAGCGCCTGCTGCATCGTATACCGCAGAACCTTGTTTATACGCATGCTCACGCATCGCAATGTCATTTGGATGATCATCAAAATGAACATTGGGTGTTGGCATTCCATGCTGATCTTTATTTTCAGCATGCAAAGAAACCGCATTGGACTCTTGAGGCATATCTTCACCGACAATCCACATGCCTGCCATGTGACTGTATTCATCCATCTTTCTGGTGAAATCATGGCCCCATGAGCCAGGATCAAGAAACGCTGCCATGAACGGCAGACCAATGGATAAGGTTTCTAGTTCATAACCTCCGACAAATCCACGTTTCGGATCGTTAACAGATTCATCTGTGATGATGCCGGCCATCGTAGTACCTCTCCACATGTGAACAGGTTTTTCAAATGCGGCGTATACAGAACCTGTCATGTGTCGCATGTAGTTTTTACCAACCTGGCCTGATGAATTGGCTAATCCATCTGGGCTTTGGCTATTTTCTGAATTTAATAATAAACGTGGTGATTCAATTGAATTACCTGCTACGCAAACCGCACGCGCCTTTTGCATGTGTTGATTACCATCTGCATCCGCATAGACAACGCCGCTGACTTTGCCAGATTTGTCTTGTTCAATTTTTAAAACATGTGACTTAGGGCGTAGATCCAATTTACCGGTCGCTTCTGCTTTTGGAATTTCAGCAACAAGAGTCGACCATTTAGCACCGGTTTTACATCCTTGGAAACAAAACCCAAGTTGTAAACAAGAAGCGCGGCCGTCGCGTGGTTTACTATTGATCGCCATATTTCCGGTATGACAATTTTTATAGCCAAGTTTTGTGGCGCCAGCGTGCATGACCTTAAAATTGTTATTGCCCGGTAAGCCAGGAATACCATTAGTACGAGTTACACCCATTTTGTCTTCGGCTTTATCGTAATAAGGTTCCAAGTCTTTAAGCGTAATGGGCCAATCTAAAAGATTTGCGCCATCAATGTCACCGTATTCAGTTTTCACTCTTAACTCATGCTCTTGAAAACGCAAGCTAGCGCCTGCCCAGTGGGTGGTTGAGCCACCTACGGTTTTACAAATCCATGCGGGTAAACCATTAAAATCTTTGCCTACACGCCAGCTACCGGAAGAGCTGCGTGAGTCTAACCATGAAATTTGTCCAAACGAAGACCATTCGTCATTTACAAAGCTTTCGTTAGATTCATGTCCGCCGGCTTCAAGTAATACAACTTGAACGCCTTTTTGGCACAACTCATTGGCTAACGTGCCGCCACCTGCACCAGAACCTATTATTACGACTACTCCATCATCATCTAAATCATATTTTGCCATGATGTTTTCTCCTTATGCCTTAATTATTATTTTAGGGCTGAAAATGCTGCGGGACTCGCATCAGCAGGTGGATCGGGTAGCCAGTTCAAATCATCAAAGCCACGTGTGAGGTAACCGCCTTGTTCCCAAGCGTCTCCTTCATAACCAAAATGCGCCCAGGCCATTTCATTGTTATATAGAGAGACAATGGCCGTGCCACGAATTTTTTCAAAAAAGTCATTGCCTGCCATTTTTTCAATCACTGAAAACTGTTTGTCGTTATCTGCTGCTAACCAATCACCGCCCGCGCCTGCATTCAGTTCAGTTGCACCATCAGTAAGTAATTTAGCTACGCCATCATCACCTGCAGCAGCGGCATCTAAGTCTTTAACCACTAGTGCATAGACAGCATCGTCTAAGGTTGCATGAGGTAATATGTGCCGTGTGGCTTGTAAGAGTGTTTGACCCGTAGCTTTATCAAGCTTGGTTAACTCTAAAGCCCAGGTTTGGCTTGGCGCCAACAAGCCGAGCACACCTGTGCTGGTTGCTAATGTTCCCATTAACACTGTGCCGCTGGTTTTTAAAAAATCGCGACGCGTTAGATCAAGGTCTAACATAGATACCTCCTCCGGTAAGCCTCAAGTTTTTGTTTTATTTTGTTGAGGCGGTTTTTTGTGTTTTACGTATATGCTCCATGCCTTTGTAATACTTCGATCTCATATCCATCAGGATCTTTAATGAAGAAAAATTTTGCTAAAAGTTCACCACCTGGGCTGAATGACACTACGTCTTGCGGTTCATAACCGAGCGATTTAATGCGTGCATGTTCTGCATCTAAGTCATCAACGCAGACTGCGATATGCCCATAACCATCTCCATGGGTGTAAGCATCTTTTTGATCTTTGTTTAAAGTAAGTTCAATTTCAAAGTCGTTTTCATCATTGCCTAAGTACACCAATGCAAAGTCATCAAAATCGAGATAACGTTTTTCTTTTAAACCAAATGCCTTTGCATAAAAATCTTTGGAGCGTGCAACATCGAGTACACGAATCATTGAATGAATAACTTTCGCCATGTTGATCCTCTTAGCTAATAAATAAGTATAAAAACCTATTAAAAAATCAGGTAGTAAGTGAATACTACTTGTGCATATATAATAGTTGCACTATAAGTAAGTATAAAATTAATAAATTAACCATAATATTTATAAGGTTCAAATTTTATGTGCAATGTTTATACAGGAACCCCGCAAGAGCGCTATGAAAGTGATTGTCGCTCCATACGTATACAGGGCTGTGTGACGAGTATTCGTTTAGAAACAGAATTCTGGGAAATCCTCGATCAAATGGCAGATGAAGAAGATCAAACCGTACCGCAGTTTATTAATGTTCTGTATGGCGAGATATTAGAAAAACATGAAGATGTTAGTAATTTTACATCCTTTCTGCGTGTAGCTTGCGCAATTTATTTGCATCGGAAAGGTGAAGTTGTACAAGCGTTAGCTTCTTAAGCTCTATTTATCTACTTCTCAAATAGTAGCCTACTTAAAGCTGGGCTTTAAATATATGAATTTTCGTGTTGCTTCGTTCAATTTGCTTAATCTTGTGAGGCCTGGCGTACGTTATTACGGTCTGCCACCACATACAGAAGATGAGCATGAGCAAAAAATAAAGTGGATTGCTCAAACACTAGATCGAAGCCAGGTAGACATTGTTGGTTTTCAGGAAGTATTTAGCAGTTCGAGTCTACAATCTGCCGTTTCCCTTTCACAACATTTCACTAATCATGCACAAGCTCAAGAGCAAGTATTGTCGCCAGGAGCAAGCGTTGAAGATAATGAAGAAAAAGGTAAAGCCTTGCGTCCAAAAGTTGGATTGGCTAGCCGTTTTCAAATTGTGCGTCATGAGTCGATAATAGAATTTCCTTCAACGGCTGATTTCCAAATACCCAGTAAATCACCTGAAGGAGTAGAGCAGCTTATCGATGTGCCGATCAAACAATTTGAACGCCCGCCCTTACGCGCTGAAATTTTAATACCTGATGCAGATGTAACCGTTGTTGTTTATGTAGCGCATTTAAAATCAAAACGACCTATCTATAAAGAAGACGAAGATCGCGAAAATCCAATTCATCGTGCTTTAGGCGCATTGCGAGCACAAGTGATACGTAGTTTAGAGGCCACAGCACTTCGCGCAAGAATAGTTAAAGATATAGAAAAGAACCGGCAGCCATTAATAATGTTGGGTGATCTGAACGATACGGTTGAGAGCACCAGTACGCAAATCATTGCCGGCCAAGCACCACATTTTCGTTGGCCCGCAAAAATTAAACGCATGTATTGGGACGTGTTGCTGTATAGCACCAACACTATTCAAACGCGACAAGATTTAAAGGACTTCAGCTACACGCATATACATCATGGCCAGCGTGATGTGTTGGATCATATTTTAGTGTCGCAAGAGTTTTATCATCGTAATTCAAAGCGAATAGGTAAAGTAACGTACCAACATATCTTTAATGATCACTTATTTGATTGGTCGTTAACGGAACGAGAGCCTAGTCGGGTGATGTCGGATCATGGTGTTCCGGTAGCTGAGATAGAATTGGATGCATCGTCCTTGTAATCAACCATATAAAACAGGTTGTGCATTATCTGTGCCCAGCATTAATAATGCTTCGGGATTGCTAGAGCATATCGATACTTCAACTTCAGGAAATGCAGATTGTGATTCTTTTATATCTGCGCTGAATTTAACTTTTTGTCCGGGAGAAAACTCTTCCCAGTAACTTGGGTTAGAGGTTTCCATGGATAAGAAAATATAGTTGGCAACAATCAAGCGCCCATCTAGCAATCTAATTTTTACTTCAGGCATGTCTATTGCGATACCTTTAGAAAAATTTTGATCTAGTTCATTGTTCCTAATGGTTCCTGACCAGGTAACTGTACTGCCAGCGAAAACATCAGTAAGCTCGTCTTGGTTCATTCCATCGGAGTAACCCTTCGCTACTTCCTGTACAAACTTTTCCCAATCATTTTTCCATAAGTTCATTTTCTAATTAAAAATATTTTTAATTAAATTGTGAATGGACGCATTCATGAAGTTCAATGCCATTGGGTATAGGAGCATGTGTTGCAAAACCGTAGGTAATGTCTACTCCGGACAAATAACCTCGGTCATCCGTGAACACTAGAAAATCAACGACATCATCTTTGTTGGTATTGAAGGCTGCTTCAAAAAACAGGCCATTGCCAGGCGCCAAGGGTTCCAGGTCTGCATCGCTAGGAATTTCAATTTCAAATGAATTGCATCCACAATTGCACAAATTGGTTATTTTTCCTGCAAAGACGTGCTTCTTAAATAGGTTTTTATCGGGTAGTTCAAAGTCGTATATAATTTTCAGCCATTTAGTGGCTTGAACTAAATCATTTTTCATAATATATCTGTAAGTACGCTACTCAATGCTGTAATTCTGCACATTAAACTGCAATTTTTCAGGATTTTAGCTTAAATATTACGTTAATAGCCTAAAGGTAATCTAGATCTAGGCGATAAGCATTTGTACTATGGAGTAACATAAAGATACGTACAAATTTGTATGTTTATTGTACGAATTCTATGAATCTTAATTAAACCAAAGTTGGAGTCCTAATCTTGAAAGCAGTTGGCTTATATAAGTATTTACCAATCGATTTACCTGATTCATTAGTGGATGTTGAAATTGACAAGCCAAGCCCGAAGGGTCGTGAATTGCTTGTAGGAGTACGTGCGGTAGCGGTAAATCCTGTGGATACTAAGATGCGTTCCCCACAAGATAAGGTGGAAGATAGTCCGCGAATTCTTGGTTGGGATGTAGCCGGTGTAGTTGAGGCAGTAGGGTCAGAATCGAACATTTTTAAAGTTGGAGACGAAGTGTTTTATGCAGGTAGTTTTACTCAACCGGGTTGCAACAGTGAATTTCACATAGTGGATGAACGTATTGTTGGGTGTAAACCAAAAAATCTAGAATTTCCCCAAGCTGCAGCAATGCCTTTAACTAGTATTACTGCTTGGGAGGCAATGTTTGATCGTTTAGGAATTGATAGTGAAGGAGCTGATGCAGGTAAGCACCTATTAATTATTGGTGGTGCAGGTGGAGTAGGTTCTATTGCCACACAGTTTGCAAAACAGCTTGCGAAGCTCACGGTTACCGTTACTGCTTCGCGACCTGAATCTAAAGTATGGGTTAAAGAATTAGGTGTAGATCATATTATCAATCATTATTTAGATATTCCCGAACAAGTGAATAAACTTGGCATAGCAGGATATGATTATATTTTGTGTTTTAACGATACCGATGAGCATTGGCAATCTATGGCGACCGTCGTAGCGCCACAAGGAAAAATTTGTTCGATTGTTGAGACGGCTGGCGATGTTGATCTTGGGGCTTTGAAGAGTAAGAGCGCGACATTCTCGTGGGAGTTTATGTTTACACGGTCGATGTATGAAACCGATGATATGATTGAGCAGCATAACTTGTTAAATCGAGTAGCAGCTTTGGTGGATGCTGGTACGATTAAAACTACAACTAATCAAGTGCTAGAGCCTATTAATGCGACGAACTTAAAAACAGCGCATGCTGGGATTGAAGGCAGACACGCTATAGGGAAAATTGTATTGCATGGTTGGTAAACGTCTTTAAAAAATTATGAAAATAAAACTTCTAGTTATTCTTGTTACAGCCTTATGTATAAGTGTGATTTCGTTAGGTGGTTGTGCGTCTAAAAAGAAAAATCAAACATTAAGTTCATTTGATGAGACGACCAAACTGTATGGAAGGTTATTGCGTTGGAGAGAATTCGAAGGTGCGGTAAATATGATTCGTCATCAAGACGAGGCAAGCGTAGAAATTGATTTGGATAAGTATAAAGATTTACGTGTTACCGATTATGAGATCAAGCAAGTAGTTATGGGTGAAGAGTTAAAGACCGCTGTAGTAGAAGCAGATATTTCTTACTATTTTGAAACAACAAATAGCGTAAAAGAGATTCGCGACACGCAGAGTTGGTGGTATTTAGAAGAAGCAGAAAAGTGGTTTTTGGATGATGATTTCCCAGCCTTTTAGCCAGGTTTTTATCTAGTAGTAATATTCTCACTGAGAAAATTGCGCCACTGATTATTCATATCTCCAACTGCAAGAAAAGGCGGGTTTAATAACGAATCTTTTGTATTGTATTGCAATGTTTGTAAATTCATATCTACAATTTCTCCACCTGCTTCATTGACCACGCAATGTGCTGCTGCGGTATCCCATTCTGATGTAGGGCCAAAGCGTGGGTAAATATCGGCGACACCCTCGGCTACTAGGCACATTTTAATCGAGCTACCCATGCTGATGAGATCAAAGTTTCCAATTTTATCTTGTAGTGCCAGTAATGATTTACCCGCATGTGAGCGGCTACCGCAAATGGTTGGTTTGTTATCCGGTGCTGAAGTTCGTGAAGTAATTATCTCAGCGGTGGAATTTTGATTTTGTTTGAATGCGCCTTGATTCCGGGACGCAGAGTAGCAAATATCTTGAACGGGAATATAGACTACTCCTAGGCTTGTTGAGTGTTCAGTGACGAGTGCAATGTTAACGGTGAATTCACCATTTCTTTTAATGAATTCGCGTGTGCCATCCAGAGGGTCAATTAGCCAGTAGTTTTCCCAGCTAGATCTTTCCGCATATGAGATTGAAACAGACTCTTCAGACAAGATAGGGATATCTGGAGTGAGTTTTTTTAGACTCTCTAGTATGAGGTGGTGCGAAGCTAAATCTGCAGTAGTAAGCGGCGAATGATCTTGCTTTTCCTCTATCTCAAAGCCTTCCGCATAGATTTTCATAATCTCAGCACCCGCTTGTTTTGATATTTCACAAACTGGATTGACCAGTTCCTTCAGCCGTATATCATTCATTTCCATAACAATGTTAATTATCTAGGATCTATTTTTTAATGCAAACACTGATGGACTGGAAATCAATCACAGCGGTCTTTCTTGATATGGATGGCACATTGCTGGATTTGTATTTCGATAATTATTTTTGGCATGAGCATGTGCCATTACGATTTAGTGAGAAGCATGCAATTGAGCTGCACGCTGCAAAACAACATTTGCTAACACGCTACAAAAGCAAATCTGGGACGCTTGATTGGTACTGCGTAGATTTTTGGGCAAACGAGCTTGATCTAGATATTGTTGCATTAAAACGTGAAGTTTCTAAACATATTCAGATCTTTCCAAATGTTGAAAAGTTCCTAAAAAAGCTTAAATTACATAAAAAGTATATTGCCATGGTGACCAATGCGCATCGTAAAAGTATTGCTGTCAAAATGGATCATTTGGATCTAGAAGGCTATTTCGACAAGGTTATTTCATCTCACGATTATGGTCACGCTAAGGAAGAACAAGAATTTTGGCATACACTGATGCATGAAGAGCCATTTGACCCGGCTACTACGTTATTTATTGATGATAATTTAGCCGTGTTAGCGGCAGCAGAGGCTTATGGAATTCAGCATCTGCTTTCTATTCAAAAGCCTGATAGTTCACAGCCGTTGCAAGACACTCTGCACTATCGCGCTTTATCTGATTTTGATGAGATTATGCCTATACAGCTTTAGTGTTTACCTGTAATTGTTATCCTCTTTTCCAGCGCTTAAAGCGTTTTTTGCAATATATTAATAAGCTTTCGTAGTCAGAAAAGTACAAATCAAAATCATCTTCAGCCGGCGAGTCAAATTCACAATAGTCATTAGTATGATCACGACATATTTGGGGGCGCGCTTCATAAATGCCGCAACCGCCATCAGCTTGCAAGTGATTGCACTTCGTAGCAAAGGATACCCACCAGCCTTCATCATCTTTGTAGACAGACACATTCTTGTGCGAGACTTGCCAAAGCATATGCTCGAAGTCGACTTTTGTTTTCGGGGTTTCAAGCTCTTCAGTAACATATGAGCAGCAATAGGAATTTGTGCAAAATCCACATTTATTCTCGGCAGTGATTTCAACGCCAGGTTTGAGCTTAACTTTAATGTCTGCTAATAGTTCCATTTCAATACACTTATTTGTTGAACGAGACCAGCATTATAAGCATGCGAGTGCATGGAGGGAATAAACTTAAGCTATTTATATACTGGTTAATATTATTTTTATGATGGATGCGTTATTTGTAATTACTAAGAGACTCGCTCCATGAGAATGCACAATCTAGTTCGGAGCGCACCATGCGCAAGCCATTTAATCCTTGTTCTGACAAAATGGATAAAGGTGGTTGATTTTGAAAGCGTCGATGTGGTGTATGCATCCATAGAATTCCCATATGCGCATTACGCGGGAAACTTGTACGCAATGCATCGGCAATTCCAGCAATATGTTCAATGCGCTCTAGTGTTGTCTGTGATTCCGGGAAAGCCTCACCATCACGAAAGCGATCTAAATTTCGTAATCGTACTTTGTTAGGTAATTCCAAGAGTTTAATAATTTCTTTGCCAGGTAATTCCCATTCGTCTAAAACACGCATGATATGCCGAGTGATTTCGACCTGATTCTGTAATGAGGCGGACATTAATTAAAAGGTTATAGTTTGCTCAATCAAGAATATGCTTAGTCATCACTGGGAGTTTTGTCGGGTTTTACTTTATTAGGTGCTTTGAACTCTAATACTGTCGAAGTTTTAGGTTCATCGACATAACGAGGTCGGTCTTTATTCTCAATACCTGCTTGCTCAGAAAGTTCCCGTTCTCTAGCAGAAATGAGCCCAAAGCAATCACGTATATCTTTTATAGTTTGCTCATTCAGTGGATGACGCATACCGGGACCAGGAGTTGTGTCTTTTACAATTTGTGCCAACAGCTTGCGCATCACAACTAGAATACGTTGTTCCTTGCTTCGAGTAGTCATTAAATAGCCAATTTGTGAATTAAGTATATGAAGAGAAAGCTCAAAATGGTTCATAAATAATCAACTATAGCCTAGCAGATTATGTTGTTTATACCATTGATCTTTTATGCGTAAGGCCCATAGATAGCGTAAAATCTGCGTATTCTTTATAGCAAATCTAATATCTAAGGAGCCACCCTTATGCATCAAGCACAGTTTTCAATTGGCCAACTTATCGTGCATAAGAAATTTAACTATCGCGGCGTAATTTATGATGTAGATGCTGAATATACGGGCACCAAAGAATGGTATGAGAAAGTCGCAAAATCTCAGCCACCAAAAGATAAGCCTTGGTACCATATTTTAGTTGATGGACAACTAATGACAACCTATGTAGCAGAAAGAAATCTTGATGTTGATATCAGTGCAGAGCCTATTACACATCCTTTAACTGAAGATTTCTTTGATAGTTTTGAGGATGGCGCCTATCAAAATTATAGACTTAATAATTAGGCTGTATTGGGAAAGTAGCAATGTTTAAATCCATATCAAAATTTGTACAAGAAACAATTCGCAAAGACTTTGATGATGATGCGGATGAGAAGCAGCTCATGCACTTGGCATCAGCGGCATTATTGTTAGAAGTGAGTCGTGCAGATTTTGATATTCAAGATGAAGAATTGGAATCTATTGCTAAATCATTTACTGAAAGATTTAATTTTTCAAAACAAGAAGCAGATAGTCTTATTGAGTTAGCAAGAACAGAGCAAGACAGTCATGTGTCAATTCACCCATTTGTAAAAATTATTAATGATGGATGTTCGATGAATGAAAAAATACTATTACTAGAGGATTTATGGCGAGTTGCTTATGCAGATGACAAGCTTGATAAATATGAAGAATATCAATTACGAAAAATTGCAGACTTATTGTACATTCCGCACAGTATGTTTATTAAAACTAAATTGAAAGTAATCGAATCTTAACCGAAATAATTTTTCGGATAGAATAATTATAAAGCTTAACGAGAGAGTATCGAGGGAATAACTTTTTAACTTAAAAAAACAGGGTGCTGTAATTTAAGAAAATCAAGCACCCTGTTTTATTTAAACCATGCTTTTCAGACCTTTAAGCGGAAGTACTTTTATACCTTTGCTAGCAGGTTTTGCTTTAAACATCATTTCTTCACCAGTGAATGGGTTGGTGCCTTTGCGTGCTTTTCTTGCAGGTTTTTTTACTACTTTTATCTTAAGTAAGCCTGGGAGGTTAAAATAACCAGCGCCACGAGGCTTAAGCTCTTTGGAAATTAAACCTTCAAGAGACTCAAGTACTGATGCAACTTCTTTTCGAGAAAGATCAGTATCAGCAGCGATGTTATTTAAGATTTCTGATTTTGTAGGTGGTTTCTTAACGGATGAGCTTTTTGTAGCGGCCATGCATAATTCCTCTAAATCGATAATGAACAATTAATTAAGTGCGGCGGTATGATCAAACACTATGAATAGAAATACAATAGCAATGTTAGGAAAAGTGCGAGGAAGTTATCACTTTTTTCAATTTCTATGAATGATCGAATGAAATTATTCTTCGAGACCAATCATTTTTTAAGCCGATCTTGAATTTGCAGCTTAGGCTGAGTTTTTGCAAAATCGATACAGGGCGATTTCGCCAAGTAAATTTGGAAACAATTTGCTTCCCAAGCTATATCGATGAGCGTGATCTACCGCTGCGCGCTGTATGATTTTTATACTGTTAGTGTCGCATAGCGCTTCAAAATCTTGCAATGAGCATAGATGTATATTTGGAGTATCGTGCCAATTATCAGGCAATGTACGCGTAATCGGCATATGTCCACCAAGCGCTAGCTGAATTCGATTTTTCCAAAAAGCCATATTTGGGAACGTTACAATGCCTTCTTTGCCTATTCGCATCATTTGTCTTAATAGTTTTTCAGGGTGTTGAATGGCTTGCAATGTTTGGGTCATAACAACGTAATCAAAAGAATTTTCATCAAAAAATTCTGTAATGCCTTCATCTAAGTTGGTCTGAATAACTTGTACACCATTGACGACACACTTAAGAATATTTGTGTGATCGATTTCTAAACCGTAACCCGTCACGTTGCGAGTCTTATGTAAATGATTAAGTAATGCGCCGTCACCACAACCCAAGTCAAGAATGCGAGTATCAGGTTTTATCCATTCACAAATAAGCTCTAGGTCTGGTCTTAATTTATTGTTTAAGTGTTTATCGCCCATGGAACTACTCAATATTATCCATATAGGCATTAAGCACGCCATGATATTCAGGTATAGGCGTTAGAAATGCATCGTGACCAAGTTCGGCATCAATTTCTGCATAGCTTACTTTTTTATCCGCGGCAACTAGAGCTCGAACAATTTCACGTGAACGTGCAGGTGTGAATCTCCAATCTCCAGTAAATGACACTACTAGAAAATTAGCATTGGTATTTTCAAATGCGCTTGGTAGATGATTATTAAATTGTAAGGCGGGGTCAAAGTAATCTAAAACTTTAGTCATTAGAAGATAGGTGTTTGCATCAAAGCGATCAACAAAAGACTTTCCTTGGTAACGCAAGTAACTTTCAACTTGAAATTCAACGTCAAAACCAAAACTAAGTTTACCTTCGCGTAAATCACGTCCAAATTTTTCACGCATTGCGTCATCAGATAAATAGGTAATATGACCTAACATGCGAGCAAGCATTAAACCTTGGCGCGGAATCGTTTCGTGCTCATAGAAGCGGCCTGCGTGAAAGCCAGGGTCAGAGAAAATGGCTTGGCGTGCAACTTCGTTAAAAGCAATATTTTGAGCTGTGAGTTTAGGTGTTGCAGCGATTACTAATGCATGACGTAGGCGATCTGGATAATCAATGGCCCATTGCATCACTTGCATGCCGCCTAGGCTGCCACCAATTACGGCTGCCCATTGTTGTATGCCTAATTCATCAGCAAGGTGGCCTTGGCTAATAACCCAATCATGTACGGTGAGTAATGGGAAATCAGGGCCATAAGGCTTACTTGTTGCTGGATTGCTGGTGCTGGGTCCACTACTACCTTTGCAGCCACCTAAATTATTTGGACAGACGATGAAAAAACGATTGGTGTCAAATGGTTTGCCGGGGCCGATGCAGTTATCCCACCAACCTGGCTTGCGATCATCCGTGCTGTTGTAACCCGCTACATGCTGATCGCCTGAGAGTGCATGGCAGATTAGCAGCGCATTGCTTTTGTCATCATTTAGTTTGCCATAGGTTTCATATGCAAGCGTAAACTCAGGTAGTGAGCGACCGCAATCAAGCTCTAACGGTTTCTTAACCGTTAAAAATTGTGTCTCGACGAGACCCACTGAATCTGGTGCAAATGTTTTTGGCACGTTTAAATAAAGTAATGTTACTAGAGTATGGAGTGTAATGAGTGCGTGTAACGCACGCAATCATTTAGAATGAGTGCAAGAAGATTTTAATGCAATATAAACCAAGTAACACTACAAAAGTTGAAAGATCGAAAACTCCCACAGGAGGGATAAGTTTTCGAGCTGGGCGAATCAATGGTTCCGTGATGGAGCGTAATATCGGTGTAATCGGATTGCTTTGCCCATGTATGTGAGGGGCAACCCAACTGATCACGACCAATATAATGATCGCAAATATGAAAATATTCACTACCTGATTAAGCACGCCAAATACTGAAGGCACAATAAGCGAAGTTAGTAAAACTTGTTTGCTAATTAAGAAACTTCGTGTTGCTAATTCAACAAATTTAAGCACTAGTATTAAAACAATTGCCGATGTGTCAATTCTCCCAATGCTGGGCAGTAGCTTGCGAAGTGGTGTGAGTACGGGGTTAGTAATAGATAAAATAAATTGAGAAAATGGATTATAAAAGTCAGCGCGTGTTAACCCTAATAACATACGAATAATGACCGCATAAATATATGAGGTAAATAAAACATGAATTAAAAAATCTAATACGTTATTAATTGGACTCATATTTTCTTTGCCTAGTTACTTGCTGGTATCAGAAAGTTGTTGAGATCTTTTTGCAGCATTCTGAATAGCTGTTTCAATGATTTTCTTCATTTCATGCTGTTGCAGGGTGTTAATTGCAGCTTCGGTAGTGCCACCTTTTGAGGTAACTGCATGGCGTAATGCTTGCGCTGATTTATCACTATTAGAAATTAATTTTGCTGCTCCAGTTGCTGTAGCCACGGTGAGTTCACGAGCTTGTGCTTCATTTAAGCCTAAATTCTGACCAGCTTCCATCATGGCTTCAATTAAATAAAAGAAATAAGCAGGACCGCTGCCAGATACAGCGGTTACTGCATCCAATAACGATTCATTTTCTATCCATAAAGCTGTGCCTACACTGTTAAGAATTTCATAGGCAAGTTCACGCTGTCCAATTGAAACTTCTGGATTGGCAAATAAACCGGTAACCCCAGCTTGTACTAATGCGGGAGTATTTGGCATGCAACGAATAATCGGTAATTCGCCACCCAGCCAAGTATCGATACTATTAATAAGTATTCCTGCTGCAATAGATATGATTAAAGGACGCTTAACTTGGCATTGTGTGGCTATTTGTTCACAAGCTGTTTGCATGGCTTGTGGTTTTACTGCTAACACTACAACATCAGCAAGATTAAGTGCAGCTTCAGACTGTGTGTAAACATGACAATGAGAAAACTTCTCGTTTAGCGTAGTTGAAATTGCCTGGTCATTATCAACAATTGCGATATTGTCAGCATTCCAGCCATTATCTAGTAAGCCAGTTACTAGTGCTTGGCCCATATTACCGCCGCCGATAAATACGATACTAAGGTTTTGCATAGTTTGGTTCATCTAGTCAGTTTTCATTTTTATGTTTTAGCAGATCGTTTTCCAAATATCGCAGTTCCAACACGCACCATCGTGGCACCTTCAGCAACCGCAGCTTCCAGATCATCACTCATGCCCATAGATAAAGTGTCAAGTACAAAACCATTTCGGTTTAGATGTTCAAGCTGTTCGCGTAAATTTGCAAAGGATACCCTTTGCTTACTAGTATCGCTATTAGCTTGAGGAATTGCCATCAATCCGCGTAATTTAATGCGTTCTAATTTCGATATAGATTCTGCCAAGTCTTGAATATCTTCAGTTTTGACGCCTGCTTTTGAAATTTCATTATCTATATTTACTTGTATGCAAACTTGTAAGGGAGGTAATGAACTAGGACGTTGATCGTTTAAGCGTTGTGCAATAACCAGGCGATCTAAACTGTGCAGCCATTGAAAATGTTCTGCAATTAAGCGGGTTTTGTTTTTTTGTATAGGCCCAATGAAATGCCAATGCAGTGTTGGCTTATTTAATTGTGATACCTCAATTTTTTCTATAGCTTCTTGGACGTAATTCTCGCCAAAATGTATTTGGCCAGCTGAATTTGCAGCGTAAATATCGTTGATAGGTTTGGTTTTGCTCACAGCGAGGAGCTCAACACTTTTAGCCGAACGTTGGTACTTTATTTCCAGTGTACGTAAAGTTTCTAAAACACGTTTTAGATTAGCTTCAATTTGTGGATTTTGTTTTGAATTTTCTGGCATATTTTTTATTAAGGCTAATGATTAAATCAGGATAAAAGTACCCATTGAGGCCGACTCAGAATATTGACTGAGGTCACATAAGTAACTCAATTACCCTCAGTTTTTTAGCATGCATAGGGCATATTGGCCAGTTATCTGGCCATTTAGTCGCATGAATGAAACGGCTTGTCGAGAATCAAAGTCCAGCTCTGCATATTCGATCAAAACTAAGGATATTAGATACCTAACCCAGGGCAAAACCGCCTTATAACTGACTGAGGTGGGAAGGGTTAATCCATGGGGTATCTATAAACCGAATTAGATAAAAGGAGTATTCGTGGACATTTCGCAGTTACTTGCATTCAGTGTTAAAAATGGCGCTTCAGATTTACATCTTTCTGCAGGCGTTCCGCCGATGATTCGAGTCGATGGTGACGTTAGACGAATTAATGTTCCTGCAATGGAGCATCGGCAAGTTCATGAAATGGTGTACGACATCATGAATGATAAGCAGCGTAAAGATTACGAGGAATTTTTAGAAACAGATTTCTCGTTTGAGATTCCTGGTTTAGCTCGTTTTCGTGTTAATGCATTTATTCAAAATCGTGGTGCAGGTGCAGTTTTTAGAACTATTCCTAGCAAGATCCTTACTTTAGAAGATCTAGATTGCCCTAATATTTTTGCAGAAATCGCCAGTTATCCACGTGGTTTAGTTTTGGTTACTGGGCCGACTGGTTCTGGTAAATCAACAACACTCGCTGCGATGATGGATCATAAGAATGAAAATGAGTATAGCCATATTCTAACCATTGAAGATCCAATTGAATTTGTTCATGAAAGTAAAAAAAGTTTGGTTAATCAACGCGAAGTGCATCGTGATACCTTAGGTTTTAATGAGGCATTGCGCTCAGCACTGCGTGAGGATCCCGATACAATTCTAGTGGGTGAGTTACGAGATTTAGAAACCATTCGACTTGCGCTAACGGCTGCAGAGACAGGCCACTTGGTATTAGGCACATTACACACTAGTTCTGCCTCAAAAACGATTGATCGAATTATTGATGTATTCCCAGGCGCTGAAAAAGATATGGTGCGCTCGATGCTGGCCGCATCTTTGCGTGCGGTAATTTCACAAACGTTGTGTCGAAAAATTGGCGGCGGCCGTGTTGCTGCGCATGAAATTCTGATTGGTACTCCAGCGATTCGCAACTTGATTAACGAAGATAAAGTTGCACAGATGTATTCTGCAATCCAAACTGGCAACAGTGTAGGCATGCAAACTCTTGATCAAAACTTACAAGAGGTTCTTAAGAAGGGATTGATAGCGCGTGAAGAAGCGCGACGTAAAGCAGAACACAAAGCCGACTTTTAAGGCTAATTTATAAGGGCAGATTTTTAAAATTATTTTGAAAAAAATTCTAGTTAAAGGAAGAAACTATGGATAGAGATAAGGCCATCAGCTTCATGCATGACCTGCTGCGCAACCTGCTTACTAAAGGTGGTTCTGATTTATTTGTAACGGTTGGCGCACCACCTTCAATGAAAATTGATGGCAAAATGGTGCCGGTTACTAACCAACCTTTAACCATTAGCCATGTGCAAGTTTTAGTACGTTCCATCATGAACGACAAACAATCAAGGGAGTATGAAGAAACACAAGAATGTAACTTCGCAATCAGTTTGCCTAACGTTTCTCGTTTTCGTGTTAATGCCTTTGCGCAACGCGGAAGCCCCGGCATGGTGTTGCGTGTGATTGTTTCTGAAATTCCAAAATTTGAAGACTTGCAACTGCCTCCAGTATTGCGAGATATTTCAATGACTAAGCGTGGCTTAGTTATTTTCGTTGGTGGTACGGGTAGTGGTAAATCAACTTCGTTAGCGGCCATGGTGGGCTATCGAAACGAAAATAGCTTTGGGCATATCGTTACTATCGAAGACCCAATAGAGTTTGTACATAAACATAAGAACTGCATTATCACTCAGCGTGAAGTGGGTGTAGATACTGAGGATTATGATATTGCGCTGAAAAACACTTTGCGTCAGGCGCCAGATGTTATTTTGATTGGTGAGATTCGTGATCGAAAAACGATGGAGCATGCGATAGCTTTCGCAGAAACTGGACATTTATGCTTATCCACCTTGCACGCTAATAGCACTAACCAAGCATTAGATCGAATCATCAACTTTTTCCCAGATGAACGTCGCGCCCAATTGTTGATGGACTTATCTTTGAATTTAAAATCTGTTATTTCACAACGACTGTTACCCATTAAAGGTGAAGAAGGGCGTGTGCCTGCAGTAGAAATATTATTGAACACACCGCTAATGGCTGACTTAATATTTAAAGGTCAGGTGCATGAAATGAAGAGTTTGATTGCAAAATCAAATGAGTTAGGTATGCAAACATTTGATCAGCACTTATTCCACCTTATTGAGGCCGGATTAATCACTATGGAAGATGGCTTGCGTAATGCAGATTCCGTTAATGATTTGCGCTTACGTTTGAAACTGGACGGGAAAGACGCAAAAGACCATGATCTGCTTGATGGTACGGCTGACTTGATGGTGGAAGAAACCGATGATGATGCAGGTTTAATTGCTTCAACGAAACGCGCTAATTTAGGCTAAATCGATATAATGTTGAGTAGAGTCTAAAATACAGCATGAATATAGATCCTTATTTAAAACTAATGGTGGAGCAAAATGCTTCCGACCTGTTTTTTACAACAGGTGCTCCTGTATGCACTAAAGTTGAGGGTGTTACTCGGCGTGTAAGTAGAAATGTTCTAGAGCCAGGCGTGGTGAAGAAAATTGCTTACAGCATCATGGATGATCAACAGATCAGAGAGTTTGAAATGACTAAGGAAATGAACCTTGGTATTTCAATAGCCGGTGCAGGACGTTTTCGTGTAAATGCGTATTATCAGCGCGGCGAAATTTCCATGGTAATTCGTTATATTAAAGGCGATATTCCTGAAATGGCGGAGCTAGGCTTGCCGCCTATTCTTAAAAAGTTGGTGATGCAAAAAAACGGTTTAGTTTTGCTGGTAGGCTCTACAGGTTCAGGTAAATCAACATCACTCGCTTCGATGATCGAGCATCGAAATAAAGCACAAACCGGACACATTCTTACTATTGAAGATCCAATTGAATATGCCTTCAGTCATAAAAAATCTATTATTGGCCAACGTGAAGTTGGTTTAGATACACTTTCTTATGAAAATGCTTTGCGAGAAGCGATGCGTGAAGCTCCTGATCTGATCATGATTGGTGAGGTGCGCGATAAGCAAACCATGGAAGCTGCCATTACCTATGCGGATACTGGTCATTTATGTTTAACCACATTACACGCGGTAAACGCGAACCAAGCATTGGATCGCATCGTTAACTTTTTTCCACCAGAAGGGAAATCTCAAATATTGATGGATTTGTCCTTGAACTTGCGTGGAATTGTAGCGCAACGATTGATTCCAGATGTAGAAGGTGGTCGAGTACCTGCGGTAGAAGTATTAATTAATACACCATATGTTTCTGAGCTTATCAAGCGCGGTAGTGTGGGTGAAATTAAGCCGATTATGGAAAAAGGGGCTGCTGCAGGTATGCAAACCTTTGACCAATCACTTTACGATTTATATAAAGGCGAAAGAATTTCACTTGATGATGCACTTGGTAATGCCGATTCTCGTGGCAATCTCGAATGGCAAATTAACTTTGGTGGTGGTGTTAAGAGCGTAAGTGAAACTAGCGACCAACTTGTTTTTCCAACGGAAGAACCTGCTAGTAAAAAAACAACAAATGGCAAAAAGAAGCCACCCGTTTTATCTACTCCCGCTAGCGATGAAGAAGCATTGGATAGTCATGTAGGGTTTGATGACCAAGAGTTTTTGGATGAGATGTCTACAGAAGAAATTGCATCTGTCGAAGCAGGTGAATCTTCTATTCTTGATAATGAAGATGGGGAAGGTAAGGACTCGGGGTATTTTGATCGATTGAAGTCGGTGTTTGGGGATCAATAATTTCTTTTTTTAGTTTTTATATAACTTAAATTCATCTTTCTAATTAATTTTATTGCTGGGTTCTCGCAGCTAGGGGCGAGTAACTTTTGTTACGTCTGCTATGGATGGCGGAAGTGTAGATATTTCAGGAGCAAAATTTTTCCGACCCAAAGTGGACATTCAGAAGTACAGATTTTAAATCTCTTTATAGCATTATTCAAAGTAGTATCTTTCATCAATCTCACATGCACAGTACATATATTTTTATTAATGCTATATTTTCTTTCCAATTTTGACATTCAAAAACGTGGCGTGCGTCGCATTGGGTCTTAGGTTTCAACTATAGAATAACAATTATTCCAAATATATTAGAGTTAATGTAAAACTATTGTCAGCTGCTATGGAAATTAATATTTCTTTGAAATCTACAACTAAGTTATATATTAAATTATTTGCACTTGTTCTCCTTCTGCATTTCTTAACTCTTTTTGTAAAGCATGGTCTTGGATTTGAAACTGCAAAGGGTTTTGTGCCTCTTTTCCATATGGATTTTGAAAGAAATATTCCTACCCTTTTCTCTGTATTTATAATTTTGCAATTGTCAGCTATTTGCATGGTTATTGGATTAAGTGTGGCAAGAGATAGAAAGTATTGGCTGATACTCTGGTTAGTTTTTGCCTTTCTTGCAATTGATGAATTTGCATCAATTCATGAACGTCTTATCGATCCAGTTCGCGAAGTATTTAATACATCAGGAGTTTTTTACTTTGCGTGGATAATTCCATATAGCTTAGCGACATTGATTCTTTGTATTTACTTGCTTCCCTGGTTAATTAAACTTCCGAAATCTACAAAATATGGCTTCGTATTTAGTGGTTCGTTGTACCTGTCGGGTGTTTTACTACTCGAAGGAATAGGTGGTTGGCACCATGAAAACAATGCAAGTCAAAAAAATCTGGTATACGACTTGATAACAACTGCTGAAGAAAGCTGTGAAATAATAGGACTTTTAGTTTTTTTTTACTTCTCTGTAAAATATTTAATAACAAATGCTGGACTTAAACGAATACAGCTGAAGGAATAGACTTGTTGTTATGGCTGCGTTACAACATATTCATGCAGGATAAAAACACTACGCTTTACCTTTTGTATGACCTCAATTGACTGAAAGAAGATATTTAAGATAAGTAAGAGTTTAATCTGAATACATTATCCAAGATGCAACATTTACTCGCACACCCATGTGCTTGCTAATTGGTCAGCAGAAATTTGCTCCTCGGCCACTACTCCTGCGTTGTTCTCGGTCTCTTTTCCCGGCTCGACTCTACCGATTCCTTTCATGGAATCGTACCTCCTGCCTCCATGCAATTTCTGCACTTCCACCATCCATGATGGTCGAATGCAGACATTTAAGAATTAATAAATATTCTCAGAATTGAATATTGGACCATCTACACAGACGCGTTTCATGGCTACAACCATATCATTTTCTTTAAACGGCACAACGCATCCTGCACAGCCGCCTACGGCGCAGGCCATGTGTTCTTCTAGGGAAAGTTGACAGGGTAGGTTGTGCAGTTTAGCGAAAGCTGTAACGGCTTGTAGCATGGGGGTTGGGCCGCAGGAGAATACTTCTACTCCGCTGGTGTCATCTAAACTCTCTACCCATTTTTCAGCGAGCTCGTGTACGTAGCCTTGATAACAGCCTTGATAATCTTGTTGGCTGGTGAGGCGTGAGGCTATTCCCCAGTCATCGAGTAGCGGCATAGCGGCGATGACATCGTTTGGAATGCCGGGCATTAATATTTTTGAGGGTTTAGCGGTAAACGGAAAAGGAACTTCCGAACCCATGATTACGAAAGGTGTTAGTGCTTTGTCTTTTCTAAGTTCATCTGCTAGAAATACCATCGGTGGAATGCCGACGCCACCACCTAGTAACAAAGGATGTGTGGTGGATTCGTTAACTGTGAATTCATTTCCAATTGGACCTAAGCATTGAATAGTATCGCCGGCTTTGCGAGTGGATAAAAGCGAACTGCCTTGACCAACTACTTTGTAAAGAATATCGATGTGACCAGTTTGTTTGTTCGCACGCATAATGGAATAGGGGCGGCGCATGACTAATTGTTGATCACATTGTATATGCACAAAATTACCTGCACGTGCACGTTGTGCGCAATTTGGTGCATGTAAAGTGAGAAAGTGTTGCCCTGCGGCGAGGGCTTCTTGATTAATGACGTTTGCAGTTTCTTCAAAGATGGGATTGCGGTTAGATTTCAGTTTGTTGTCCTTAGTTTTCTAATGAATTTTCGTAAATTAATTTGCCATTAAGAATGGTGTGTGTGACGCGACCATTTAGTTGGTCGCCTAACAATGGAGTATTTTTACCTCTACTGAACATGTTCTCACTATTAAGAATCCAACTATGTTTTAAGTCCACTATGCAGGCATCAGCATTCGCCCCTACACAAAGATTGCCAGCTGGAATACCTAAAATGTCTGCAGGTTGTTGGGTGACTAAATTTACAGCATCACTTAAAGTTAATGCATCTTCTTTAACTAATTCTAAAGTTAAAGGCAGTAGGGTTTCTAATGTGGAGCTTCCAGGCTCTGTAGATTGAAACGGAGCCAACTTAGCTTCAATTTCATGTGGTTGATGGTCTGCGCAAATTGCCGAGAGTGATCCATCCTGAAGGCCTTTGCGTAAATCTTCGCGGTCATCGTATGTTCTAAATGGAGGTTGATTGTGGCACAAACCATCAAAACCCTGAATTTCTTGATCAGTTAAATACAAGTGCAATATGCTGGTATCTGCCGTAAGTGGCAATTTGTCAAAACGTGCGCGTGCAATCATATTTACTGACCGACCGGTAGAGATGCGACAAAAATGTGTGCGTACATTAAGCTCTTCGATCAACGCTATCTGAAAGGCAACCGCAGCCGTTTCTGCAGCAGCTGGGATACCTGGCAAACCTAGACGTGATGATGCAATGCCTTCATGTACACAGCCATTGTTAGCGAGCGCATGCACGAGTGGGTAAGAGAATACGGTTAAGTCTTGACTGCTGGCGTACTCCATTGCGCGACGTAATACCAATGAACTTTTCATCGGATGAAATACATTACTAACGCCCACACAACCTGCAGCTTTTAATGCCGCCATTTCACTTAAGTTTTCGCCGTTGAGATTGGTGGTTAACGCGCCGATGACATAAACATTGCATTGCCCACTACTTTGCGAAAGCTGTTCGATTAATTCTACCTGAGCAGGAGTGTCGACAACGGGATCGGTTGTAGGCAAACAAGCAAGGCTCGTAATGCCTGCAGCGGCAGCTGCTTTGGTCTCAGATCGCACGGTGGCTTTATGCTCATGTCCAGGTTCGCGCAAGCTTGCGGATAACTCTACTAAGCCGGGTAGTACTAGTTTACTTTTTGCATCAATACTCTGGTCGGCTTGCCAATCTGCAGGTTGTTTGCCAACCGCGATTACTTTGCTATCGGCAATATATACATTAGCTTGTTGATCAATTTCATTCTTTGGATCAACAAGATGGCCATTTATAATTTCAAGTTTCATCAGTTGTTGCTCCCTGTATCAGGGGAGTCATCTGAACTCATGGCAAGAGACAAAATGGCCATACGTACTGCAATTCCGTATTCCACTTGTTGTAAAATTACTGATTGTGGTCCATCGGCAACTTCAGAACTTATTTCGACACCGCGATTGATCGGGCCGGGATGCATTACAATTGCATTAGGGTTGGCGATAGCTAAACGTTCGGGTGTTAACCCGTAAAGTTGGAAATATTCATGTTCACTTGGGATAAAGCCACCTTGCATACGCTCTTTTTGTAATCTAAGCATGATGACTACATCTGCATCGCGTAAGCCTTCTCTGCAATTTTGAAAAACTTCGACACCAAGTTGTTCTACGTTTGCTGGCAGCAAGGTTCTTGGTGCGATTACACGTATTTCTTTGGCACCTAACAAATTTAGCGCTTCAATTTGTGAACGTGCCACGCGTGAATGTAAAATATCTCCAATAATCGCAACACTTAGTTTAGAAAAATCTTTGAAATGTTTGCGAATGGTAAACATATCTAGCATGGCTTGAGTGGGATGAGCATGCCTTCCATCGCCTGCATTAATAACGCTGACATGTGAATCTACATATTTACTTATGAATTCTGCAGCACCGCTTTCGGGGTGACGGACAACAAACATATCCGTATTCATAGCTTGTAAATTAAATAATGTATCGAGTAGGCTTTCGCCTTTGGTGGTCGCAGAAGTAGCAATATTAATATTCAACACATCAGCTGAAAGTCGCTTAGCGGCTAATTCAAATGTAGTTCGTGTACGTGTGCTGGGCTCAAAGAAAAGATTAACAATGGTTTTGCCGCGTAATAGCGGGACTTTTTTTACTGCACGGTCATCTACACTGGTGAACGATTCTGTGGTATCTAATATATGATGTAGATCTTCTGTGCTCAGTCCGTCTATTTGTAAAAAATGCCGCATTATTATTTATGTTTTGGGTTGCTCATCTTTAGTATTAATAACTTCTAGAATTTTCAGTTCTAATGGATTTGGGCCGCTTAACTTGATGTGTTGGGTTGCATCTAAGGTAAGTGTACTAGCCACTACATCTGCTTGTATGGGTAGTTCGCTACCGTTTCGCTGTACTAAAACCACCAAGCTTACTGAAGCGGGTCGACCGTAATCAAATATTTCATTTAAAGCTGCGCGAACGGTGCGTCCGGTATATAAGACATCATCGACCAATACAATATGTCTGTCATTTACGTTCAATGGTAATTTAGAAGGCTTTACGGTTGGCTGTATACCCGCTTGGCTAAAGTCATCGCGATAAAAGGTAATGTCTAGCACGCCAAGTTTGTCTTTATTGTTTAATAAAGATTGCAATTGTTTAGCTACCCATACACCACCAGTTTGAATGCCAATGAAAATCGGATCATCGATTTTATGTTCGGCTAAATAGTTATTGAGACCTTTGGCAAGATCTTCAAGTAATTGATGGGCATTTAACTCGGTCATTACTTTAGTTTTGTGGCATCTTTAAATGAAAACCACGAATCAAGAATGATAGCAGCAGAGGCTTTATCTATGTCCATCTTATTAATTTTTTTACGTTGCCCTTTGCTACGTAGATCTTTAAGAATTTCATAAGCTTTCACTGAGGTATTCGACTCATCAACGGTCTCTACTGGTAAATGGTAGCGTGTATTTAGGATTTTGCAAAAGTTCTGTACTTGTTTTTGAATGGCATTATTATTTTGAGTAGCGTGAGTTACCGTGCCTACGATCAGTGTGCTGGGTTGCCATTCTTCGATTATAGTGGTGATCTCATCCCAAGGGATGCCAGAAGGTGGAACAAGGATAGCGGTAAGCGGGTTGGCAGTTTGCAGATCTTTATTACCAATTGCGATACCTATTCTTCGTTGTCCGTAATCAAATCCTATTACACTAGACATAGCACTTGAGGCTGAGTGTAACGGCTTTTAGGTAGAAAATGTTGCCAGATATTAAGCTGGGTATATTAAAAATATAGTTATGCATGTCCAGCCTGATTGGAGATCAGATGTAAATCTATGCCAATTTTAGTCGCTGCTCTTTGCCAACGTTTTTCTATTGGAGTGTCAAAAATAATGTCAGCTTCGTATGGCACGGTAAGCCAAGCGTTTGCAGAGAGCTCTTGTTCCAGTTGACCGGCTTCCCAGCCTGCATAGCCAAGTGCTATTAAGGTGTTTTCAGGGCCTTTTCCTTGTGCAATCGCGAGTAGTATATCTTCAGATGTGGTAAGGCTTAAATCGTTATCAATCATATGAGTCGATTCCCATTGCTTATCGGAGTCATGCAAGATAAATCCTCTATCTATTTGCACCGGACCGCCGGCATAAACTGGCTCATGATTGTGAAGGGGGTTTAGTGGCTTATCTTCTGTGTCTTTGTTATTAGATTCTGTTACATCAAAATTACTGAGCAACTCATCAACAAAAAGTGTAGTGGGCTGATTGATGATGATGCCCATGGCTCCATCTTGGTTGTGTTCACAAATTATGGTGACAGTACGAGAAAAATTGGGATCTTCCATGCTAGGCATGGCGATGAGTAATTGCTTGGTCAGGTTTTCTGACATTCTATATTTTTACTGCACCATTTTATTCGGTAACTAGGGTGTTATCTTTTCCAAACAACCAGGTCCGTGTAATCATTAATTGGTCGTAGTTATCATGCATTTCAGGCGGGAAAGACTGATACGGAGAGGCTATATTAACAATTCTTTTTGCTGATTCATCCAGCAAAGATTTGCCTGCCGATGACCGTACTTCCATCAATTCCACAGTGCCATCATGATTTATAAGTACACTAAGTATCAATGTCCCAGATAGATGATTATTTCTAACCTCATCGGGATAATTTAGGTTGCCTACTCGCTCTACTTTTTCTACCCATTCGCGTACATAGGTTGCTTCGGTAGCGGTTTTAGCGCTGAGAGTATCGATATAGTTTACTCTTGGGCGCTTGGCGTAATCACTCTCCTCTTGTCGCAATTCTGCAACTAGTTTAGCTAATTCTAATTGTTGCTCAGAAATCTTTTCTTGATAATTGAGATTAGGTTGGTCAGGTGTTTCAGTTGCTTCATTTGCAAACACATTGGTAGGCGCTTCATTCTGTACGATTAACTGCTCATGTTGTTCGTTTAGTTCTGATGCGGGCGACGACATTGCGCTGCTTTGTGTTTGAGCAATACCTTTGCTGTCATCTAAACTAGTGCCTGTAAACGGAGCTGAAGGTTGGTTTTCTTGATCAGTGCTGCCACTGGCTATTTGGTTTTCGCTAGCTATATGCTCAGCATTTATAGGTTCTTGGTGAGTTTTTGTAAGCACCATAGTGACTTCAAGCATTGATGCAGCGTTAAAATCACGAGCAAACGGCAGTCCAAAGCCTAAACCTAGAATGAAAATGGCATGCAAAATTACAGCAACAAATATACTAAAACCTAGTCGATCGGACGCAGTAACCTGGGCAGGATCCATTACTGCTGACATGTGTATGTATGTAAATATTGCATGTAGCTATGTTAGTAACTGCTTATTATGAATTTCGCAAATGTATTGTAAAAGTTTATAAGTCAGAAATGTCTTGTTACAGATTGCGTTTATCTTGTGATATGAGCCATAGGGTGAGAAATTAGTTAGCTTTAAGTTGAGTTTCTATGTGATCAAATAAGGTTGCGCTAATATTTAGCTGGTACATCTTATCTAATTCACGGATTCCTGTGGGACTAGTGATGTTAATTTCTGTTAGATATTCGCCAATTATATCTATGCCTACAAAGCTGAGTTGCATATCTTGCAGAGCAGGTTTGATCTGCTCACAGATGTAATGATCGCGTGCATTGAGCTCTATTCCCTCTCCAGTGCCTCCTTTAGCTAGATTTGCACGCAGTTCTCCTTTTGCAGGAACTCTAAGTAATGCATAGGGAATTGGTTCTCCATTGATAAGTAGTACGCGTTTATCTCCTTCTACATACTCTGGTATGAGTTTTTGTGCCATCACAGTGCGTTGTTCTAATCTCGTAATGGTTTCTAAAATTACGTTCCGATTGGCATCATTGTGGTTGATTTGAAAAATAGAATCACCGGCCATGCCGTCAAGAGGTTTCACGACAATTTGTTTATGTTCATCAATAAACTCGTTTAATGCTGCTTGTTGTTGTGTTACGAGGTACGGTACTACGCAATTGCTAAATTGCGTGGCAAATAGCTTTTCGTTGGCATTGCGTAAACTCGTAGGGTGATTGACTACCAGTGTGCCTAGTGTATTTACTCGGTCTAGCAAGTAGGTGGTGTAGATGTACTCCATGTTAAAGGGAGGGTCTTTGCGCATCAGTACGACGTCAAAATATGACATTTCTACTGCTGTTGAGTCTTCTGCGGCAAACCAATTGCTGTATGTGTCTTGGACACTAATTTGTGCAGTATTCGCGAACACACTACCATCTTTGAGAAATAGATCAGGGGCTTGTAGATAGTGGATTTCGTAGTCACGTTTTTGCGCCTCTAATAGCATGGCAAAGGTGCTGTCTTTGCTTACATTAATGCCCTCTATCGGGTCCATGATTACGCCTAGTTTTACGGTCATCTCTGTATACCTCGTCTGAGATTAGACTACTTATATCGGAAGCTTGTTGTCCTATATTCAATAGCTGGCATGGTTAGGACCTCACCTGCGTTAGTTTAAGTAAGTAATTATGCTTGTGTGGGTTACAGAATAACAATCTGATCATTAAGGATACTTAAGGTTCCAATTTCGATCTTTAGGAAGCAATTATGCAAGAAAGTGGTTTAGCGCTAGACGATTCTACACAAGCCAGTGCTCACGCATCCGGCGCATTAAAAGTAATGGTGATTGACGATAGTAAGACTATTCGAAAATCAGCTGAATCTCTACTAACAAAAGAAGGTTGTGAAGTATTTACAGCAAATGACGGTTTTGAAGCTTTAGCTAAAATTGCAGAGCATCGTCCAGACTTAATTTTTATCGATATTATGATGCCACGTTTAGATGGCTATCAAACCTGTGCACTAATCAAAAATAATCGATTATTTAAAGCGACTCCTGTGATTATGTTATCGAGTAAAGATAGTATTTTCGATAAAGCGCGAGGCAAAATTGTTGGTTCAGAGCAATATCTGACTAAGCCTTTCACCAGAGACGATTTACTTGGGGCCATTGCTGATTACAGTGGCAAATAGTAAACAGAATATAGCTGATATGGCTCATATCTTAGTCGTAGATGATTCTCCTACAGAACGTCATTTCATTTCAAAATTGCTAGAACAAACGGGGCATAAGGTCTCCACTGCAGATAGTGGTGAAGAAGGAGTTGTGGCGGCAAAAGATATCCATCCTGATTTAATCTTAATGGACATAGTTATGCCAGGTATGAATGGCTTTCAGGCGACACGACAAATAACCCAAGCTCCTGAGACTGCTGAAATTCCAGTAGTAATGGTGTCTACAAAAAGTCAGCAAACGGATAAAGTTTGGGCCACTAGACAAGGTGCAAAAGGGTATTTAGTCAAACCTGTCAGTTCTGAAATGTTAATCAATTCGATTAAATCATTTTTAGCTGCTTGATGCTTGTGTAACTTTTAGGCATGGCGGCTTCCGAAGAAACAACACCCTTTGAATATTTATTATCCGTAGATCGTAAATGTATAGCGCATCAAGGCGGTTTGGTGCAGCAAGAATCTGATGTTAGTTTTTCACATGGTCTAGCTTTTCAGTTAGGTACTCATCGATACATTATTCCAATTACTGATGTTAGTGAAGTGTTGACGGTAAAAGATCTTACCTCAATTCCACGTTCTCCTTCTTGGTTAGTAGGTATATCTAATGTACGAGGCAACTTAATCACCTTGCTTGATATTCATGAGTTTGTTTTTGGCACTCCTATGAAAGAAAAGTATGACTCAAAACGTATGCTGCTTATAAAGCAAGAAGATCATTTCTATGGGTTAATTATTGATTCAATAATTGGTATGAAATCGTTTAATGAAGAGCAAGCTACTGATGAGGTGCCAGAATGTTTCGATTATGAACATATTGATCATATCAGCGCTTTTTACACATCTGGAGAAGAATGGTTTGCAGCTTTGTCTATACAAAGTTTGTTGTTAGATGAGCGTTTTACTCAACTACGTAATTATTCTTAAAGACCGCTTTCCCTGTGTTGCCGCAGTTGAAGCTAACTGCTTGCGATATTCAAGCGCCTAGCTTCAATTTGGCTGATATTGCACTTTGAAGCCCATCATGCAAACCGATAAAAGTGAGTATTTTCACGACACAGCTATGACTTGACTAACGGCATTCCCCCGTATCATTAGTATCTGGAAATTATTGATTCTAGGTGGGTATTTGAGAGACCACAGAATTTTCTCGGATCAACACAAATTATTGAAAAACGAATAAATTAAAAAAGTGTCTATTAGGAATTCTTGAATTATGGCGTTAACAAAATCTATTGCTCGTGCAGACAAGGATAGTCAATCTAGCAAGTCAACTTTGACAGTATTGGCACTATTTGCTTCTTTAATTATGGGTGCAATGGCGATACTGGCTTTCGATTTAGGAAAGTTTGCCGGTTTAGATTCGAATGGTGGTTTTTTCTCTGCGGCTATCTTTGTGGTGGGAATGGTTTGTTTAGTAATGTTATTGGTATTTGCTAATAAGTGGGGCAGTAAAGTTAAACAACAACTGTCTGCAGTAGATGAACAAAACCGAAGAAACCAACAAGCTATTTTGTTGCTGTTGGATGAGATGACTAATTTAGCTGAGGGTGATTTAACCGTACACACAACAGTAACGGAAGATATTACGGGTGCAATTGCCGACTCAGTGAATTATTCGATTGACGCATTGCGTAATCTTGTGCACACCATTAACAACACTTCAAAACAGGTTGCATCGGCAGCCGATGTGACGCACGACTCAACACAAAAACTTACTACGTCAAGTGAAAAACAAGCGCGAGAAATTGCCAATGTAACTTCGGCGGTTACTGAAATGGCTAAATCTATTGAGCAAGTTTCAGAGCACGCTAAGAGTTCAGCAGATGTTGCACAACAATCCGTTGGCATTGCACATAAAGGTGCGCAAGCTGTGAGTAGGACTATTGATGGTATGGATACAATTCGCGAGCAGATACAGGAAACCTCAAAACGAATTAAACGCTTAGGTGAAAGCTCTCAAGAAATTGGCGACATTGTTGGATTGATTGATGAGATCGCAGATCAAACTAACATTCTTGCCCTTAATGCCGCGATTCAGGCATCTACTGCTGGTGAAGCGGGTAGAGGATTTGCGGTAGTTGCAGATGAAGTACAAAGACTAGCAGAGCGCGCAGGTACAGCGACTAAACAAATTGAGGCATTAGTGAAGACCATTCAAAGTGATACTAATGAAGCGGTTATTTCCATGGAGCAAAGTACCTCCAACGTTGTGAGTGGTGCGAGACTTGCCGAAAACGCTGGTGAAGCGTTGGTAGAGATTGAGTCGGTATCCGATAACTTAGCTGCACACATTCAAAACATTACCGATGCAACAGATAAACAAACTGTGGCAGCGAGCAACGTGACTAAGACTATGAATGTAATTCAAGAAATCACTATGCAGACATCTGACAGTGCAAGTAACACAGCAAGTTGGGTAGGTAAGCTTAAAAATCTTGGTCAAGACCTTAAACGATCTGTTGCTGGCTTTAAGTTACCGCAAAATATTGAAGATACTACTATTGAAAATAGAGAAGCATCTTAATAATTGAGTCTAATTTAGAATTACATAAATATGAAAATGCGAAATAGTGCGCTAGAAAAAGTAGCGGTAAAAAAGGTTAAGCATGAAATCGATACTATTATCGATGTCGCTCGCGCTAAATTAGAAGAATATGTTGAAGATGGATCTGAGGCTTCATTATTGGCAGAGGTTTCTACTGCACTAATACAAGTAGAGCGTACATTGCAGCTTGTACAAATCAATGGTGCAGCTGTATTAGCCCGCGAAATGTGTGAAGTGGTTGATGGGCTAGTTAATGGCTCCATTCAACAACAAGATAAAGCTCAAGAATGTTTGTCTCGAGGCATTTTGCAAATGTCTGACTATCTTGAATATGTGCAGGCAGGTAATAAAGACTTACCTGTAGTGCTATTACCATTATTGAATGATTTGCGTGGTGTTAGAGATGAGCCTTTGCTTTCAGAGCATATCTTATTTTTCCCTGACCTAGATGATATCGATGTTCCAAATGTAAGTGTGAAGTTAGGTATGCCTGCGCAGGAATATGCAAAGAAGATACGTTACGGCTTTCAAATAGGTTTGGTTGGCATTATTCAAAACAAAGAAATTGATATAGCTGCTACCAAAATGTGCAAGGTCGCTATTCGTTTACATCAATGCTCGACTACAGCTGCATCGCGAAGACTTTGGTGGGTAACTAGCGCAATTGCCCAGGCAGTAGCGATCGAAGCTTTGCCTACGAGTATGGGTTTAGCATCTTTATTGGGTCAGGTTGATCGCCAGATTAAAAAATTTATTGAATTAGGTGAGGCTAATTTCGCAACAGAAATTCCATCTGGTCTTATTAAAAACCTACTTTATTATGTTGGTATTGCAGATGAGCGTGGCCGTATTGTTAGTAAGGTAAAACAAGCTTATAGCTTGAATGAACTAATACCTGACGAGATGGATATCGATCAAATGCGTGAAGGAATGGCTGGCCCTAACTCAGATGTGCTAGAAGCAGTATCTAAAGCACTGCATGAAGATATTGAAACTGTTAAAGATTCAATTGAAATGTATGTGCATAGTAAAAATCGTTCTCCCGAAAGCGTGGCTGAGGTGAGTAAAGAATTACAAAAGATTGCAGATACCTTAAGCATGTTAGGGCTGGATGAACCAAGAGAAGATGTATTGCGAGAAGTGACGGCGTTAAATGGTTTATCTTCAGAAGAATTAGAGCATGCAGATAGCAATTTTATTGCTATTGCAGAAACATTGATTAAAGCCGAAAACATTGTAGATAACTTTGTTAATTACAGAGTTTTAAATAAACCAGCTGTTCAGGTGGTTGATGCCGTAGATGATAGTTTAGATGTTCCAAGTGATGCAGGTCAGCTTAGGAAAATACAGGTACAAACAATTTCGGAAGCTTTGAGTGAATTAGAAGAAGCTAAAAATGCTTTTTCACAGGTGCTTACTTCCCCAGAAGATGAAGATCAGTATGAGAAAGTGCAAGACTATTTCCGCAAAGTTATAGGTGCACTATCCATTCTAAATTTAGATGACGCAGCAAAGATATTAGAATGTGTGCAAGTGTTTTTACTAGATGATAATGCGACACAAGAACTTAGTTCTAATTCCGATAAGCTAGATGCGTTTGCAGACTCTATTACTAGCGTGGAATGTTATTTAGAGGCACTTATTGTAGACGATAGTGATCCAAAAGATATTCTCGAGTATGGAATTAAAAATGCGTCTAAGCTGGTAGGTAGTGAAATCGAATTATCAAGTAGTTCTGGGCCATTACAAACGGTAGAAGTTGAAGAGCTTGCAAGTGTAGACCCAGTAGCAGATGACGATTCGCTAGCATTACTCAGCTCGACAGATCTAGAATTAAAAAAAAACCAAAAATACCCGTAAACTACGATTTAAATAATGCTGCTACTGAAGAAGCGCTTGTTAAACAGGCTGATTCAGAAGAGCTTGATTTAGAACGATTAAGTGCAACCTCTTTAGACCTCGCTGTTGATTACGATCTGTTTGAAATCCAAGAGGAAACAAATAAAGATGAGGCTGCAACAACAACAGATACTAGCGCAGTTGAAGAGCATACAGAGCTGTTTGATTTGCCTAATGCTGAAGAAGAATCCGAGCTATCTCCTGAATTAGCAATACTTGAATCTACCAGTATTGAGGAAGCAGCCACTGAGCTTAATAGTATGGCTAATGTAGCTTTCGAAGATGCTCTTAACATAGATGTTAGCGATGAAGATGAGAGTGTTGGTGTAGTAGAAGTTGATCTTGACGCAACTAACTTACTCGAGCTTGATGAACTCGAAGAGCAGCTTAGTACTAATTCTCAAGCATATGATTTAAGTGAGTTAGATGAGCAGGATGAGTCAGTTTTCCTTGATGAGGCCGATCTAGATGAGCTTTCAAGCCATGATGCAACAGAATTACTGTTACCAGAAATGATTAGCGAAGATTCTATTGCTGCTGAGTTTGATGATAAGTCATATGCAATCACAATAAGTATCGATGGTGTAGAACAAAGCTTATTAGCTAATAGGGGAGATGCTGATGAGGAAGTGATTGAAATATTTATCGAAGAGGCTGAAGAAGAAGTAGAAAAAATAAATTTAAATCGAACAATATGGAGAGATGATACTGGGAATGAGGATGCATTAACTATTATCCGCAGATCATTTCATACCTTAAAAGGTGGTGGACGACTTGTCGGTGCTGAAATTATTGGTGAATATTCCTGGCAACTTGAAAATACTTTAAACAAAGTAATTGATAAATCATTCGTAGTTACAAGTGATCTGCACGATTTGCTAGAAAACGCTGTTGCGTTATTGAATGAATTAGTCTTCCAACTTAAAACTCATCGTGAACCTGTAGCAGATGTCGTGGGATTGTTTGGTGAGGCGCAAAGCTTTTTAGAAAAGAATAAAGATATAAAACAAACTGCGGATGAATCCATTGAAACTTTTGACCCCATTGCCACCAATATTGATGTAGTCAATATAGATCTAGAAGAGCTAGAGAAAATTGAACAACAAAATATTTATGATGATGTTCTAAAAGATGCAGTAGATGATGTATTACCTAAGGATGATCTTGAAGAAGAGCTTTATGCGCTATTTCTCGATGAAGCTAAGCATCATGTAGATTCAATTGAAAAAATTCTAGCGACTAAAAAAGAACATAAAATATTACCTGTTGACGATAAGCTGCTACATGCATTGCACACCTTGTATGGTTGTTCGCGCACTGCTCGGGTTGCTTCTGTTGCTAAGCTTATCGCTCCTTTGGATAAATATTGTCAAGAATGCAATCAGAGTAATAAAAAACTTAAAGCAAAACAATTTGATGTATTTGTTGAATGTATTGAATATGTGAAACTGGGTATAAATGAAAAAGCTGCGTCATTAAGGAATTCAGAAACTAATGATGCACTATTGCAAAAAATAAATGATTTAAATTTTGTTGAAATACCCGTATTAGAGAATAGGGTAGCAAATGCAAGAGATGTTAAGCATGAAAAAAATCAGAATCAATCAGAATCTGAGGCAGTATTTAGATCTGAAACTGAACTAGAAACATCATTTGATGATGCGGTGCAAATTCTTCACAAAGCTATACCTTCTGATATCAATATTACGGCTAATGAGTCACATGAGCATGTAGATATTTATGTCGGCAAAGATGCTGATTTGGTGGAGATATTTCTAGAGGAAGCCAGCGATATTCTAGAAACTTGTAATCAATGTTTGGAAAAATGGAGAAGCAATAATGACGAGGAAAACATTGTTTCCGAATTTCTTCGTCAATTACATACCCTTAAGGGTAGTGCGCGCATGGCAACCTATAGCAATATCGGTGATTTCAGTCATACATTCGAAACTTTTGTGATTGATATTTCGGAATCATGTATAGACGCAAACGATAAAACATTTGATGTTGTGCAGCGTTGTCTTGATCAAATAAATGAAATGGTAGACCTTGCGGTTGCTAGAGAGCCTGTATTACCTGCATCAAACATGATTGCGGAATTAGAGGCACTACAATCTGGGCAAGAGTATTGTGGTATTGAACAACCAGAACAACCAGAACAACCAGAACAACCAGAACAACCAGAACAACCAGAACAACCAGAACAACCAGAACAACCAGAACAACCAGAACAACCAAGAACTATTGATAAAAGTAAGCCTGCTACGAAAGCGGCGACTAAAGCGAAACCAGGTAAAATCGTAAAAATTCCTGTTTTACGCAATCCTGTAGATTTGAATACTCAACAAAATGCTCAGCCATTAATTTCTGGTCAACAAGCCGTAAGATTGCAATCGAGCATGTTGGATAACCTTGTTAATAACGCAGGTGAAGTAAATATCTTTCAGGCCCGCTTGGAGCAAGTAGGTAATAACTACAATGTAAATATATTTGAACTCGAGCAGGTTGTTGATCGATTGCGCGAACAACTGCGTAACTTAGAAATTGAAACGGAAACACAAATTTTATCTCGCCATGCGCATGAAGTTCCTGAGCAAGAGGATTTTGATCCTCTGGAACTAGATCGTTATTCCAATATTCAACAGCTTTCAAGATCACTAGCAGAGAGTGTTAATGATCTATTAAGTATAAAAGACATTCTTTCAGATCAAGTGCGTGAATCAGAATTATTACTTGCTCAGCAACGACGTATAAGTGGAGATTTGCAAGAAGGATTAATGCGTACTCGCATGGTGCAGTTCAGTCAGCTTGTGCCGCGTTTGCAGCGCATTGTAAGACAAACCTCTCGCGAGCTAAATAAAGATGCTGATTTAAAAGTCATTGGTCAAAACACTGAGGTAGATAGTTCGATTCTTAATCGTATCGTTGCACCGCTAGAGCATTTGGTTCGTAATGCAATTTCACATGGAATAGAAGAGGAAGGGCTTCGCGAAAAAGCTAAAAAGCCTAGGCAAGGTGAAATTAAGATCGATGTAATTCGTGAAGGTACAGAAATTGTAATAGTAGTATCTGATGATGGTGCTGGGCTTGATGCTGAAAGAATTAAAAGCAAAGCATTGGAACTGGGAATTATTGATGATAGTGAATTAACTGAACGTGAAGCATTAAATCTAATTTTAACTCCTGGCTTTAGTACTGCTGGGGAAGTTTCACAGGTATCAGGACGTGGTGTGGGTATGGATGTAGTTGCCAGCGAACTAAAACAGTTAGGTGGTTCTCTGCAAATAAACTCGGTATTAGGTGAAGGTGCTAAATTTGTTATTCGTATTCCAATTACCTTAGCAATCACTCAGTCATTGCTAGTTAAAAGTGGAACTGAAATTTATGCCATTCCTTTAGCGAGTGTGGAAGGTGTAGTGCGTTTGTCTGCCCATGAGTTAAAGCAAAAGTACGCAGAAAAAAATGCTAGCTATCATTATGCTGATAGAGATTATCGCTTATGTCATTTAGGTAGTTTATTAGAAATATGCCAAGCACAACTAAGCGGTGCCGATAAAATGTTCCCAGTCTTATTAGTGCGTTCTGGTGATTCGCGTATGGCCATTCATGTGGAGGCTACATTAGGAAATCGCGAAATTGTTGTTAAGCCTTTGGCAACTCAGCTAAGTCGGTTGCCAGCGATTTCAGGCGCAACTATCTTGGGTGATGGCAATGTTGTATTAATTCTTGATATTCAAGGTTTGATTCGCATGGATGCTGTTAGTCAGTTTGAAGATGCAGCTTTAAATATTGCAGAAACTGTTGATAATGCACAAGCTACTATTATGGTTGTAGATGATTCTATTACCATTCGAAAAGTTACCACGCGCTTCCTTGAGTGAAATAACTACCAGGTAGTTACCGCTAAAGATGGTGTGGATGCGGTGCAAAAACTACAAGATTTTACGCCTTCCCTTATATTGTTGGATATCGAGATGCCGCGAATGGATGGTTATGAGCTAGCGACTCATGTCAGAAATAACGAACGTTTAAAAAATGTGCCAATCATAATGATTACCTCTCGTACTGGTGAGAAACATCGCCAACGCGCAATGGATATAGGTGTGCAAGAATATTTAGGTAAACCTTATAATGAAAGTGAGTTATTGGCTTACGTGCAAGATGTGGTGAAGTAATATTATGTCTCTACCCGAATCTACAGTCTATCCAACCCTAAGTTGCATGCTATTGCCTCTCAATGGCAACGATGTGTTAATACCCAAGTCGATTGTTAAAGAAGTTATTTACAAGCCAAATATAAATCTTTTGGGAGAAGAGGAAGATTGGTTAATTGGTGAAATTGATTGGGAAGATTACGTGATTCCTGTAATTTCATTTGAGCGGCTTTGCAACCAAACTAGATTAGTAAAATCAAAGAATATTCGCGCAGTAATTTGCCATGTAATTGATAATACTGAATCGTTTCCTTTGTATGCAATAGAAGTGCAATCGATGCCTAGGCCACTGATTTTAGATAGCCGAGCTTTATTTAATCATGATGGCATGATGAATAAATATTCAGAGCTGGTTTCCTACTATGTAAAAATCGGCAGTAAAGAGTTGGCAATTCCTAACTTCCAGAAGTTAGAAGAAATACTTTTAACGCGCGCTACTTAATTAAAATTATTGTGTTAGCAATGGAAAGTAATAGGCCATAGTAATCTAACATTTCATTTACTTTGCAAGATCACCCCATAGTTGCTGAGCAGTGAGCACTGCAGCAAGTGCCGCGGTTTCTGTTCGCAGTATGCGTGGCCCAAAGCGCACAGATTGAAAACCTTTTAGCGATACAACTTTTACTTCACTTTCAGTTAGCCCGCCTTCAGGGCCAACTAACAATTTTATCGATGATGGTTTATTTATGTTTAAGCTATTAATGGTTTGATTAGAGCTAGCATCGAATGTCAGGCCATGCTCATTATCATTCAGTTGTTCAATCTGATTGAGCTCGGTTATAGGTAATAACTGGGGAATGATAGATCTGCCAGTCTGTTCACAAGCACTATGAATAATGCGTTGCCAGTGTTGATGTTTATTCTCAGCAGATTTATCTGTTGATTTGTTAACAATGCGTTCAGTAATTATAGGGTGGATATTCGTTACACCTGCTTCCACAGATTTTTGAATTGCAAAGTCCATGTGCGAACTTTTTGATACGCTGAGGTATAAATGTGTAGTTAATGAAGATTCGCTATACAAGGTTAACTTTTCTGTGATTTTGACTCGCAGGATTGCTTTACTGTAATCGATGATTTCGCAAGCATAATCATGCCCATCACCATTGAAAAGTCTTAATGAGGAACGTTTATTTAGCCTGAGGACGTTTACAGCATAATGTCGAATATCATCATCTAGCTCCAGTTCTATATTTGGAGCTAGACTTTGATGGGTATGAAGGCGAACTACTCGCATTGAGTGTTCAGTGTAGTGCTTTATGCAGAATTAATAACGATAATAGTCTGGTTTGTAAGGACCATTCACATCAACACTAATATAATCTGCTTGTTCTTTAGTGAGTTTTGTTAACTTCACACCAATTTTTTCTAGGTGTAAGCGCGCAACTTCCTCATCCAATGATTTAGGTAAAACATAAACTTTATTCTCATAGGTGCCAACATTTCCCCAAAGTTCCATTTGTGCCAATACCTGATTGGTGAACGAGTTAGACATAACAAAGCTTGGGTGTCCTGTTCCACAGCCTAAATTCACTAAGCGACCTTCGGCTAACATAATAATACGTTTTCCATCCGGGAATATGATGTGGTCTACTTGTGGCTTAATATTTTCCCATTGATACTGTTTCAAGCTTGCGATATCAATTTCATTGTCAAAATGGCCAATGTTGCAAACAATCGCTTGATTTTTCATCGCTACCATATGGTCATGGTTAATAACGTTAAAATTACCTGTGGTGGTTACGAAGATATCTGCTCTGTCTATAACATCTTCTAATCTCACAACGCTATAACCTTCCATTGCAGCTTGTAATGCACAAATAGGGTCAATCTCAGTGATCAAAACAGTTGCGCCAAGTCCGCGTAGAGATTGCGCACTACCCTTACCCACATCACCATAACCACAAACAACTGCAGTCTTGCCTGCAACCATCACATCGGTTGCACGTTTAATACCGTCTACTAATGATTCACGGCAGCCATATAAATTATCGAATTTAGATTTGGTTACCGAGTCGTTAACATTAAACGCAGGGACTTTTAATTCGCCACGTTTTTCCATTTCGTGTAAGCGGTGTACACCCGTTGTGGTTTCTTCAGAAACACCTCTTACATCTTTAAGCATTTCAGGATATTTTTCATGCATGATTTTGGTTAAGTCACCACCATCATCCAAAATCATATTGGGCTTCCATCCATTTGGTCCGGTAATAGTTTGTTCTATACACCACTCATATTCTTCTTCAGTTTCGCCTTTCCATGCGAAGACCGGTATGCCTTTTGCTGCAATGGCCGCTGCCGCATGATCTTGTGTTGAAAAGATATTACAAGAAGACCAACGAATTTCTGCACCTAGTTCAACTAAGGTTTCAATTAACACAGCAGTTTGAATAGTCATGTGCAAACAACCAACGATACGCGCACCTGTTAGTGGTTTTTCTTTACCGTATTTTGCGCGCAGTGCCATTAAGCCTGGCATTTCTGTTTCAGCAATGGCAATTTCTTTTCTGCCAAATTCAGCACCGTTTATATCGGCAACTTTAAAGTCCGCGTCGATTTTTTCAGCAGATTGAATAGTCATATTTAATTATGCTCCTTAAGCATTAAGTAACTTATTTAGTAAATGTGGTGTAACTATGATGCGCGGTCTTTTAATTCTGAAATTTTATCAGTTCTTTCCCAATGAAAACTATCTTCACTACGTCCAAAATGGCCATAAGCTGCTGTAGATTGATAAATTGGGTGTAGTAAGTCGAGCATAGTAACGATTCCGTATGGGCGAAGGTCGAATACATCTTGTACAACATCTTCTATTTTGTTATCCGCAATTTTACCAGTGCCAAAAGTATCAATCGATACCGAAGTGGGTTGTGCTACACCAATTGCATAAGAAATTTGTATCTCACATCTCTCAGCTAAACCTGCTGCGACTATGTTTTTAGCTACGTAGCGACCAGCATACGCTGCTGAGCGATCTACTTTAGATGGATCTTTGCCAGAAAACGCTCCACCACCGTGACGGGCCATGCCGCCGTAAGTATCTACAATAATTTTACGGCCGGTTAAGCCACAGTCACCCACTGGCCCACCTATTTCAAAATTACCAGTAGGATTGATGTGGTACTTTGTGTCTTTTGATAACCACTTTTCAGGCAAGGTCGGTTTAATAATGTGCTCCATTACCGCTTCATGTAAATCTTTTTGACTTACATCAGGGTCATGCTGGGTGGACAACACCACTGCATTAATGCCAGTAGGTTTACCATCTTCATAAACAAAAGTGACTTGGCTTTTTGCATCCGGGCGTAACCAGGATAATTTACCCGATTTTCTAACTTCAGATTGTTCTTGTACTAGTCTATGTGAATATGTAATCGGTGCAGGCATGAGTACATCTGTTTCGTTACTTGCGTAACCAAACATCATGCCTTGGTCGCCAGCGCCTTGTTCTTCTTTGGATTTCCGATCTACACCTTGTGCGATATCTGGAGACTGCTTGCCAAGTGCATTTAGCACAGCACAGTTATGGCCATCAAAACCTACATCAGAGTTGTCATAACCAATACTATTAACTGCGTCACGTACAATGTTTTCATATTCGATTTGCGCAGAAGTTGTTATTTCACCTGCAAGTACTACCATGCCGGTTTTTACCATGGTTTCGCAGGCTACACGAGCGTTGGTGTCTTGTTTTAGAATTGCGTCTAGAATGGCATCAGATATTTGATCTGCCATCTTATCTGGATGGCCTTCAGAAACAGATTCGGATGTAAAAACGCGAGTGATGGGCATTACTAATTCCTTGGTGGAGGCTACTATTTAAGCGACATTTTATTACAGGTGTAGAATAATTAATTAACTCATTAGTTATATGAGTCACATTCAGGCGCGTTATTTTACGTATGTGTAAGCCAATGAAAAGTAAGCAGATCACGTTATGACACAGACCCCTTCAAATATGTTGCCTTTAGGCACACATGCTCCAAACTTCACCTTACCAGACGTTGTGTCTGGCAAAGACTTATGTTTGCAAGATTTACGAGGTAAGCGAGCGACACTGATTATGTTCATTTGTAATCACTGTCCGTTTGTAATCCACATTCAAGACGAGCTGGTAAGGCTTGGGTTAGACCTCCCTCTAAGAGGAGTTAGTATGATTGCGATTAGCTCTAATGACGTAGAAAACTATCCTGAGGATGCTCCAGAAAAGATGAAGCTACAGGCAGAATCATTAGGTTATAACTTCCCCTATTTATATGATGAAACCCAAGATGTTGCAAAATCCTATGATGCAGCGTGCACACCAGATTTTTATATTTTCGATAAAGAATTAAGGTGTGCATATCGAGGTCAACTTGATGATTCTCGTCCAGGTAATAATGTCCCAGTTACAGGTGTAGATATACGCCATGCTCTTGACGCTATTACTGAAGATAAAGAATTTAATCTTCAGCAGAAACCTAGTGTTGGGTGCAATATCAAATGGAAATAATACTAAGTTTCTAGCTAAAGTTATTCTGTAATTTTCGTATATAATTGAATTATATAGAGTTTTTCGCGTCCACACACAATTGTGTTTTTTTGTTAAAAATAATCTCCTTTTGTCCTTGCAAATCAACAGTTTATCGTCAAATCAAGTTAATATTTTCTTAAGTCCGTCTGTCACCAAATTGGCCTCCTAAATCGGTTATACCCCTCTGATTCCTTAGTTTTGAGACCTGTACCGTCTAAAATTTGACGCTATAGCCGTAATATTGACTTCAACAAGGAGATATAGAATTTCCTTCAAAAGTCAATTGTTTACGTCAATTGCTCTGCATGCAGAAGCAATTATTAGTGCCTCATCTCGACTTGAATAGCTCAATATTTTTTGAGTAGCAATTTAGGTTTTTTCTAAATTGTTGGCGGGCGAGTGTGGGTTGATGAACGCGTTAAAGGAATAACGAGTGTTAAAACTCAGAAAATTAAATCATTCTTGCAGACATGCACAAAAGTGCATGCAAGCATATTTATGTTTTTTTTCATTATTTCTTTTCTTAATTTCTTTTCCAGTTCATGCAGCATTTCCTGATCCACTGGTAAATACGGCTACTGTTACTGCTCCAGTTGGTGTTACTGATCCTGCTGGTAACAACATTGCTACTGATAGTAATAATCTTGATTTGCCAAGTTTAGCGATTGTTAAGACCTTGGATAGCAATGCCGATGAAGACACCAGCACCACGGTCACCTTGAATGACACCTTAACTTACAGTGTCACGGTCACCAACGATGGCAACACCACGTTGAATAATGTTGTGGTCAGTGATGCGTTGTTAACGCCGAACAGTAATACCTGTGTGACCTTGGCACCGAGTGCGACCTGTGTATTAACCGGCACGCATGTGGTGAGCCAAGCGGAATCGGATGCGGGCACGGTGGATAACACCGGTAGTGTGACCAGCACGGAAGTGCCAGGTCCGACCACCGACACGTTAAACACGCCAGTGATCCAAGATAATAGTTTAGCGATTGTTAAGACCTTGGATAGCAATGCCGATGAAGACACCAGCACCACGGTCACCTTGAATGACACCTTAACTTACAGTGTCACGGTCACCAACGATGGCAACACCACGTTGAATAATGTTGTGGTCAGTGATGCGTTGTTAACGCCGAACAGTAATACCTGTGTGACCTTGGCACCGAGTGCGACCTGTGTATTAACCGGCACGCATGTGGTGAGCCAAGCGGAATCGGATGCGGGCACGGTGGATAACACCGGTAGTGTGACCAGCACGGAAGTGCCAGGTCCGACCACCGACACGTTAAACACGCCAGTATTATCATTTATAAGTATCAATGACGTAACAATAGTGGAAGGTAATGCTGGTGTCACAGCTTACAATTTCACAGTCAGTGTAGATGGTGGTGGCAATGCAGCGAACAACATCGATTTCACGTTTGATACTGTAGACGGCACAGCAACCTTAGCGGATACCGACTACGTACAAGTTACTGGTGGTAGCGGCACCATTGTGGCCGGAACCAACAGCACTACAATCACGGTAAATGTAAATGGTGATACCAATGTCGAGACAAATGAAACCTTCTTGGTAAATGTAAGCGCACCGGTAAATGCAACAATAAATGATGCACAAGGTATTGGTACGATCAATAATGATGACTCTGCAGTTAGTGTTGCAAAAGCTTGTGTGCCAGATACGATCGTTGCAAATGCGCCAACTACTTTAACCATTTCTTTAGGTAACTCGAATGTAGGGTCAGCCACATTAACGGCAGACCTTGTTGATAATATGCCAACGGGGATGACAGCACTTGCTGTGAATCCTGCAACAACCTGCCCAGGTGTAATTGATATAAGTGCAAGTTCAGTTGTTAGGTATGTGTCTGGTTCTAATATTCCATCGGGCGGTTGTGATATAGCAGTTGATATAACATCAAATGCACAAGGTACTGCTACAAATGTTATTCCAGCTAATTCTCTACAAACAACTCTTGGAAATAATTTAGTAGCTGCAACGGATGACTTAACAGTGATAGGTGATCCATTGGGTTATTTTTATTGCGAAGCCACAGGCCAAATTATTCCAGGTGGTAATGTAAGTTTCACGCCACCGGGCGGCGGCGTTGTGACATTACTTGAAGATGGTTCAGCAGGTAGATATCAAGCTTTGTTTGCTGGTGGTGGCATATATAATATGAATATAATGGTTCCTCCAGGAACAGCTTTGAGCACATCGAGACTAGTTGACCCATTAGATTTTGATGGAACGGGTGGGCCTAATCCAACCATTCTAGGTAGTGGCGAAGGTGTTGCAGGATTTTTAGCAGACTTTAGTTTAATTACTAATACACCGTGGTACGACAGTTTTGATTTTACTGCTGGTGATCCGATTGTTCTAAATAATAATATTCCACTAACCAATTGCGCTGCAATTACCGCACCCGTTTTGCTAACAAAAACAGCAACACCTGATGAAATAAGTATTGGTGATGTTGTTCAATACAATCTACAAATCGAAAATAGTTCTGGTGCTGCATTCACTGGCACAAGAGTTGTCGATAATATTCCTGGTGGATTTAGTTATGTGGATAACTCTGCTTTATTGATAACAGCTGGGCCAGACGGAATTATCAATACTGGTGACGATGTTGAGTCTGCTATTACAGTATCGGGTGCAGATCCAATAACATTTGAGAATATTGATATACCCGTTAATCAAGTTCAACTAATACGGTACTTATTACGTGTAAGTTCTGGTGTGGTTGAAGGTGAATATGTGAACACAGCTCGTATTGCGGGTGTAGGTGGCGTAAATGTTAGTAATGAAGCCAGTGCAACCGTTCGAGTTATTCAAGACCCAATTCTGCAAAAGACTACTATCATCGGAAAGGTCTTTAATGACCGTGATGAAGATGGCTGGCAAGACAGTGCGCATGCAACGAAAGTTACTATTAAGAGTGAATACTTTGGTTGGGATGGGCATAGTCTTGGCACTATATTCGGCCGCAACAGCGAGTTTGATTCTATAGAAGAGAATCAAGTGGAAGTGCGTATACCACTTGATCTACAGGGTGATAACAGCTTTGTGATTGAAAGTGCTGAAGGTACGGTTATTAAAGTAGATAACGATGGCAATGTGCAAGCAGAGTACAGAGATGAGAAACGTAAAGGTTTAACTGCGCAAGATCTAACGGTCATGAC